>NZ_JBHTZD010000005.1:88205-188200 GCF_042790455.1 Streptomyces sp. NPDC056734 | reverse complement strand
ACGTGCCGAAGACCGCAACGGCGTCAGGTGCCACCTCCAGGCAGTTTCCACCCTCGGGGCTGCTGTAGCTCGACCTGACCCATTTGGCCAGGGCCAAGTGCTCGTTAAGGTTCATAGCTTCTCCAAGTACTCAGTTATGAGGCTTGCGCTCTGCTGTGCTGTGTGAGGTGCGCTACGAAGCTCCGCCACTGTTCAACGGGGAAGGCCAGCGCGGGCCCTTGGGGATTCTTGGAGTCCCGGACAGGGACGATGCCGAAGACCGCAACGGCGTCAGGTGCCACCTCCAGGCAGTTTCCACCCTCGGGACCGCTGTAGCTCGACCTGACCCATCTAACCCTGGCCAAGTGCTCGTTAGGGTTCACAGCTTCTCCAAATACTCAGTTATGAGGCTTGCGCTCTCCTGCGCTGGCATCGCTTCGCCCAACAGATCAGCGTAGGCGCGTACGGCTGCCCTGACGTGCTCGGGCTCCTCGATGATTCCCGCCGTACGGTAAGCCTCAACACAGACCTTGGTCACATGATTTGGCAGCGTGAGAACCGAGACCGCGTTCTCGATGAGTAGGTGAGGCTCGGCGGTAAGCGGCAGGATGTGCACCTGTGTTGTTGGGTGGCTGCCGTGGTCCACAAGTGCCGCCAACTGCTCCCGCATCACCGCTGCACTGGCCACACGGCGCATAAGGACCGATTCACAGAGCACCACCCGCACTTCCGGGGGCACTGCGGAGCGTAGGACGTCTTGCCTCGCCAATCGCTTGGTGACATCAGCTTCGATCTCGTCAGCGGAGGCCCGTGGTGCACCTTTCAACAGGACAGCGCGAGCGTAGGCCGCTGTCTGGAAGAGGCCAGGGACGATCGTCGGTGACCACTCCCAGATTGCTTCCGCTTGGCGCTCCAAAGTCATCCGCCGCCGGTACAGCGCGGGGAAGCTGGCGGCAACGCACTCTTCGTACAGGGACTTGAACAGCCCCTTCGTGGCGAAGATTTGGTCAAACAGCTCGGGCAGCTCAGGTGGGATGGGCGAGTCGGTCGACTCCAACCGGCTGATCGTCGACTTGGACGTACGCACCCGTCGAGCCAACTCCGTTTGCGTCAGCGGACCTGTCTCGTACAGCTCTCTGTGGCTCCGCAACTCCTCGCCGAATCGGCGTCGCGCGTCACCTGTGCTCACCCCGCCGCCCTCCTCGCTCTTGCCCAAGTCTTTGGTCACCATCTTCTCTTCGCCTCTTTCCCTGGCCAGACGCTCGGGCATATGCCAGCAAGCCCAAACCCCAGGTCGGGCCGCGAATCCCTTCCAGGGTACTCACAGTCGGTCCATGGTGGGGCACACACAGTGACACGAGACGGAATCAGAGGCCCCCATGTCTGACACCAGCAAGGAAGCAGCCGCGCCCGCGTCCGACCACCCGACGGTCGTGCTCCGCAACGAGTCCACCGCCAACCCCTCCCAGGACGCCTATGAGGCGCTCATGGACCTGCTCGCGCAGATCGACGTGTCCCCCACCTACGCGCGGGTCGACTGGGCTACTGGCGAGGGTGAGGGTGAGGCGCCCATCCTCGTGGGCCGCCTCACCGTCACGGACACACGGAAGCTCAACCGGGCGCTCAGGTCGGCTGCCGAGTGGCGTAACCCGCCGAGCATCTTGGAGGACCGGCCCCATCGCCCGCTGGTGGGGGAGACCGTGCTCGATACGGCCACGGACGCGATGGGCGAGGTCGCGGGCTATGTGCTCCGCCCGCTGGAGTCGGGGGAGCCGTGGACGGCGGACCCTGACAACATCCGGCGCCCTGATCGGGACCGCCTGATCAAGGCCCGGATGGGGCGTCTCGACATGGACCGGCGCGCCAACCCGTCGGCACTGGTGCCCGCTCTGCGAGAGGGCTTCGGGCGTGAGTGAGTGGCCGTGGCCGTCGGCCGTCAAGGAAGAGGAGGAGCAGGCACGAAGGTCCCTGCGGACCTGGAATCTCACCTCTGACGGCCCCCTCTGGGGCGCGATCACCATGCTCCTGATCTGGGCCTCGGTAGTCGCCTTCTTGGTGTCCGCGGTCATGGGACACGGCCGATGAGCGAGAAGCCGGACCTCAGGGCCGGCGAGTTGTCGCCCCAGGACCAGGAAGCGGCCCGGCTCGTGCGAGAGAAGTACGCCAAGGTCATCACTGCGGCAGTGGAGCTGGGCGACCCCGAGTGGGTGGACGCCTTCGACTCGCACGAGTGGGTCGAGTACGTGACGGAGTTGGGCGACGCGATTCGGGCCCTCGACTGGCTCCTCACCAAGGGGGCCCCGCTTCCGGAACCGTGGGTCCCGGGCATCCCGCCCACCTCCAACCCCTTGTAGCTCACCGGTCAGAGCTGACGCGCGTGTGTGCTCACACCAGGCGTCAGACCCCGGTTCGAGTCCGGGCAAGGGGGCGCCGCTCCACGGGTGAGGCAGTGATCCCCCCCCGGTCACCAAACTCCCCGTGGAGCGGGTCCAAGGCTCCCTCCGCCCTCCTGCCCCCACCGGGGCGGAGGGAGCACCCACCCTGTGGAAGACGAGCCCCCCAGCCCCCTCACGTCGATCACCGAACCGATCGCTGAACAGGAAGAGACGCGTTGACGACGATCAAGCTGATCACCTTCAATCTCGAAGTCGACGGCGGCAAGGACGAAGGCGGAAAGCCATCCCAGCGATGGCAGGCCGCCCACGAGCTGCTCGCCGCCCGGCACCCCGACGCGGTGTTCCGCCAGGAGATGACCCACTCCCGAGCGGACGGCCGCGCCCGCCTCCATCTCGCGGAACAGGCGCTGGGCGGAATGCGCGGGTTCCTCGGGCCAGTGGGAACCAAGGCCGGCGAACCGCAGCACCCCACCGGGATTCTCGTCCGGCCGGGCGTTTTCACCGTCACGCGGGAGTACGCGCTGACGGACTGGCGCACCCCGCCGACCAACGTGATCGCCACGCTCGACGGCGTCCCGGACGTGCCGATCATCATGGTGTCCTGCCATCTCACGCCCACCTCGCCCGGTGGGCGGGAGAGGGAGGCAGACGACCTGGCCAGGCTGGTCGGCGTAGGCCGGGGAGGCGGGTGGATCGGCGCCGGCGACATGAACGAGTACCCGGTGCCCGACGGCGAAGAGGTGCCCCCGGTCGACTGGACCTCACCAACGATCCGGGACCTGCCTCACATCCAGCACCGCACCAACGAGGGCCCTGACGGTACCCGCGTGAGCTGCATCTACGTGGATAAGAAGCTCCGGGGCTGTGGACTGGTCGATCCGGCCCGCCATGCCGCCCACGTACTCGGACAGCGCTCTGCCTTGAGCGCCACAGCCGGATGGGCCCCCGGCGCCAAGGGACAGGGCGGCCCCAGCCGCATCGACCGCTGGTACATCAGCCAGCAGCTGGTACCGGCCGTGCGTGAGGTCAATGTGCTGGACATGTCTGGGATTTCCGATCACAACGCGGTGGAACTCGTCCTCGACCGCGCGAAAGCGGTCGAGGGACTTCGCCGTGGACGTGATCGCCCTCAAGAGCCCGCGCACGCCGGAACAGGGGCTCAGCCAGGGCGGCGAGACCCATCCGTCCCTTTGAGGAACCTGTGAGTCTTTCATCTGACCTGCGAGATAGATCACGGTCCGGGACCAAAGTCCCGGACCGTGCGGTCTACTGGGCCACATGCTCGAGACCTTCACGCCCCTCCAGTGGGCGGGCGCGACCGTCCTCGTCCTGTGCGCCGTCGCATGGATCGTGGGCGTGGTACGACTCCTGCGCCACGGCCGCACCGGCTACGCCGTCTGGCACTCCGGCCGGGCGGGCGCGCACACCCTCGCCGCACTCCCGGACCACCGCCAGTCCGCCCCGCAGCTGGAGTCGGTCGAACTGACCCCCGCCGAACAGGACGCCTTCGCGGGCCTGGTCCGCGGCCTGGACGAGCCCCGCTGAGGGCGTCCGCAGGGCGTCCGTCGGGCGTCCAGCGGGGCGTACGCCCCCACACACCCCCGGGACCCAGGACCAGGACCCGGACCCGGGACCAGGACCCGCGACCGGGGACCGGGGACCTCACGACACCTGAGCCGCCCGCCGCTCCATGGCCTCCCGCGCGGCCTCCTCACTGACGTACACCTCGCACATGTGCCGCCCGTCGGGCGTGGCCGTGTGCTCGACCTCCCAGAGGGAGACCTCGCGGCCGTCGCGCAGCAGGAAGGCGTGCTCGTAGAGCGAGAAGCACAGCCCGGCCCGCCCGGCCCGGCACGGGCGCCCGAACGCCTGGGTGATCTGGTGCGCGACCGCCGCGGTGAGCAGCGTGGCCGTCTCCGCGTCCGGGGCGTCCGCGTTCTCCGCCCGGCGCAGCAGGCGGCGGGCGTGGTCCGCCGAGTCGTCGGGCACGTACGCGTGGCGGGGCCCGGGGACGGGCGACAGCCGTACCTGCACGGACAGTTCGAAGTCCGGCGTGTCCGGGGGCAGCGGGAGCCGCCCCGTCGCCGCGCGCAACTCGTCCTCGTCGGCGTACACCTCGTGCTGCGGGCCGCCGCCCGGTCTGGTGTCGTGCACCAGCTCCCAGAGCGTGAGCGCCGAACCGTCGCCCAGCAGCCAGGTGTGGCGGTACGTCTCCCGGTGCAGGCCCGCGCTGTGGTGCGCGGAGTGCAGCGAACTGTCATGCGCCAGCGCGCGGTCCAGACGCCTTATGGTGGCGTCGGGCAGGTCGAAGGAATTGAGGGCGCGGCCGAGCAGTCGCGCGAGATGCTCTTCCGGAGATTCCGGCGACTCTGGTGGTTCGTACGCTGCCGTCTCGTACGGAACGCTCAAGGTTTCTCCCGGCGTTGCTGCGTGTCACCTTGTGGGTGCATACCGTAGCCCCTCGATCGGACATCATGTCCGGGAACCGAGAAAACGTACACAGGGAAAACTGGCGGGTCGCGCGAGAAGTTCCCGCGCGACCCGATGATCCCTCAAAAATGCCTGGTCAGAAAGGAGTTGGACAGATCAGGTCGCACTTCCCGCGAGCCACTGGCTCCAGGACATGTTCCAGCCGTTGAGGCCGTTGTCCGGCGCCACGGTGTCGTCCGGCGAGTTCTTCACGATCACCACGTCCCCGAGCATCGAGTTGTCGTAGAACCACTTGCCGTCCGTGTCGCCCTGCGCGCCCTGCACATCCGCGAGCCCCACACACCCATGGCTGGTGCCCTGGCTGCCGAACGGCGGATTGCTCTGCGGGTACCAGTAGTTGCCGTGCACGAAGGTGCCCGACGTGGTCAGCCGCATGGCGTGCGGCACATCCGGAATGTCGTACTCCCCGCCGAAGCCGACCGTCGAGCCGTTCATCCGGGTCTGCTCGAACTTCTCCGAGATCACCATCTGCCCGTTGTACGTCGGGTTCTCCGCGCTGCCCGCCGAGATCGGCACCGATTTCAGCACCTCGCCGTCCCGCTCCACGGTCATGGTCTGGGTGTTCACGTCGACGGTCGACACCTGCG
This sequence comes from Streptomyces sp. NPDC056734, assembly GCF_042790455.1. Taxonomy (NCBI): domain Bacteria; kingdom Bacillati; phylum Actinomycetota; class Actinomycetes; order Kitasatosporales; family Streptomycetaceae; genus Streptomyces; species Streptomyces sp. NPDC056734. The sequence continues at coordinate 182,748 of NZ_JBHTZD010000005.1, read as the reverse complement.
CGCGCCCGATGGTGAACTCCACGGTCTTCTTCTGCACACCGAACGCCCCGTTGGCGCCCTCCACCCCGTCCAGGTCGATCTCCATCGAGACCTTGGACCCGGCCTTCCAGTACTCCTCGGGCCGGAAGTCGAGCCGCTGGTCCCCGAACCAGTGCCCCACCACTTCCTGACCGCTGTTCGACGTCACCGTGATGCCCGACTGCACGGCCTTCTTGTCGGTGATCGCCTTGTCGAACGTGAACGAAACCGGCATCCCCACCCCGACCGTCGTCCCGTCGTCCGGCGTGTACGTCCCGATGAAACTGTTCGCCGTCGTCACCGTCGTGAACACCGAGTCGGCCGCCGTCGCCCGCCCGTCCGAGCCCTGCGCCTTCGCGGAGATCCGGTACTTCGTCCCCCGCTCCAGCTGCTCCTCGGGCTTCCAGCTGCCCCCGTCGGCCGCCACCTCCCCGGGCACCTCCTGGCCCGTCGCCTGGTCGGTCATGGTCACATCCGTCAGCTTGCCCTCGCTGACCTCGACCCCGGTCGTGTTGATCGACGCCCCGGTCGAACCGTTCTTCGCCGAGATGACGATCGTCGCCCCCGCCGTCTTCGGCGCGTCGCTTCCGCCCTTGTCGTCATTGGCGGTGGCGCTTCCGCCGCACGCGGTCAGCACCAGGCCGCCGACCACCAGGGCCGCACCGGCCACGAGTCCGCGCCGCGCTGCTATGTCCGACGTTGTCACGAGCTGCTCCAGGTTCAAGTGATGTCCGTGATCCACTCCCATGCGCCAGCAAAGAGGGAACCGCCCCCACCTCGGGTTCCCTCCATCCGAAACGAAGGCCGTCACGTGACAGAACCGGGACAATCCCCCGCCCGGACCACAGCACCCCGCCTTCCCTCCCCCCCCCGGGGGGCCTCCCCCTCCCCCTCCCCCCTCCCCCTCCCCCCACCCCCTCCCCCTCCCCACCCCCACCCCCTTCACCCCCGCAACTGCCCTACAGCTAGCTCCCCCTACAGCCCCTCCCGCAACTCCCCGTACAGCTCCCCGTACGACGGCCACATCCCGCTCGCCCCCTCCACCGACCGCGCCGCCCGTACGGCGCGGACGATGGCCCGGGTCACCATGTCCGCGCCCGCGGCCAGGACCTCGTTCAGGGCGAGCGGCTGGGCCTCGGGGAGGGGGCGGGCGCCCGTCGCGAGGGCGAACACCGTGTCGCCGTCGTTCAGCAGGTGCACCGGCCGTACCGCTCGCGCGATGCCGTCATGAGCCGTACCGGCCAGCTTCTGCGCCTGCGCCTTCGACAGCTCCGCGTCGGTGGCCACCACCGCGAGGGTGGTGTTGAGCGGCGGCAGGGCATTGCGCTCCGCCGCCCGGGCGAGCCGCTGCCGGGCCGCCTCGTGCACCCGCGCTGGCGGATAGGTCACCCGTCCGCCGAAGAACTCCCCGTACAACACCCCCGTCCCCGGATCCACCGTCTCCCCCGCCGCGTTGGCCACCACGAGCGCCGCCACCGTGAACCCCGAGTCCGTGACCGTGCTCGCCGTGCCGATCCCGCCCTTCATATGACCGACCGCCGCGCCCGTACCGGCTCCCACGCACCCCTCGGCCACCGGTGTGCCCGGCCCGGTCGCCGCCGCCGCCTCGACGGCCGCACGTCCGGTAGCAGCGTCCGGCCGGGCCCGGAAGTCGCCCCCGCGCCCCAGGTCGAAGACACACGCGGCGGGCACCACCGGGACCACATGCGCCGGGTCCACCCCGACCCGCACCCCGCGCCCCCGCTCCTCCAGCCAGGCCATCACCCCCGAGGCCGCGTCGAGCCCGTACGCGCTGCCGCCCGTCAGCACGATCGCCTCGACCTTCTGCACCACATTGCGCGGGTCGAGGGCGTCGGTCTCCTTGGTGCCGGGGCCGCCGCCGCGCACATCCACCGCCGCCACCGCCCCGCCCTGTGGGGCGAGCACGACCGTCGTACCGGTGAGCCAGCCGTCCCCGGCACGCGTCGCATGCCCCACCCGTACGCCGGTCACATCCGTCAGAGCGTCAACTGTCATGCCGCCCAGTCTCGCCCGGCCCGGAACTGACCGGCACGCAGCCGCCCGGGGCGCCGCGCGCCGCCCGGGGCGTCAGGCCGCCGTCGCCCTCGCCGCGCGCCCCCGGCCGGCTCTTCGCGCCGTCAGCGTCTCCCCGGCCGCCACCGTCAGCGCCGCCACACAACCGGCCGCCAGTACCGCCCAGTGCCCCAGGAACGTGCAGCAGATCACCAGCAGCGCCGCCGTCGGCAGCACCAGCTGCTGGGTGATGCCCGCCTTGAAGTGACGGGCGTGCAGCGCCCAGACCGCGAGCAGATACAGCGCCGTCGGCAGCGTCACCGCCGCGGACGCGGCCAGCTTCGAGATGGGCGCCTCATGGACGGCCTGCTCGACGGCCACCTCCAGGCCCCCGCCGATCGCCGCCGCGGACGCGAAGATCAGATAGTGGCCGTAGCCCCACAGGAACGACTCCCGGTTGCTCCGCAGATGCCCGTGGATCGGGACGGCGAAGTAGATCCACCAGGCGGCGAACACGATCAGCAGTCCGCCCGCCGCGAGCGGCAGCAGATCACCCACGGCCTCGTTCTGGTCCACGCCGGACTTCACCGCGACGGTCGCCGCCGCGATCGACTCGCCGAGCACGATGATGGTGAACAGCCCGTACCGCTCGGCGATGTGACGCGGATGCCAGGAGGTGGCGAAGCCCCGCTCGGAGAGCAGCGGCACACCCAGCTCGGCGATCACCATCACGAGGAACACCCAGGAGCGCGCCGCCTGCGGCAGCAGCACCAGCCCCAGCCAGCCGACCTGGCACACCAGAATGCCGATCGCATAGCGCAGGGCGCACGCTCTCTCCTGGCCGCGCGCGTCCTTCGCGACTCTCAGCCACTGGGACGCCATCGCCACCCGCATGATCGCGTAGCCCAGCCAGACCAGCAGGAACTCATGCTGGTCGAAGGCGCGCGAGACCCCGGCGGCGAGCACCAGGACACCCGCGATCTGCACCAGGGTCACCACGCGGTAGAGCACATCGTCGTTGTCGTACGCCGAGGCGAACCAGGTGAAGTTCATCCACGCCCACCAGATGGCGAAGAAGACCATCGAGTAGTTCAGGATCCCCTCGCCGACATGCCCCTCGGCCAGTGCCCCCACCAGTTGCACGCCCGCCTGCGCGACGGCGACGACAAAGCAGAGGTCGAAGAAGAGTTCGAGCGGAGTCGAGGCGCGGTGCGTCTCGTCGCGCCCCCGCGCGGTGAGCCGGCGCAGCGGGCCGGGGGGCGCCGGCGGACCGGAGGGGCCAGAGGGGCCGGAAGGGCCGGGAGGGCCGGAGGAGCCCGGCGACGGAGTCGAACGGGAGGTCATGACTCCCAGAACAGCAGAAACCGGGGCGAATTTCTTGTGAACGTGTTCACAAGGGGCGTGGGGGTCCGGCGTACGGCCTCGCCCGGCGCCCGCCCCGGGGCCGTACGCTGGAGGCATGAGTACCGCCTCCGCACCCGAGCCGAGCGCCCCGCGACCCGCGCTGATCTTCGACGATCCGCTGGACGCGCAGTCGTCGGACGACACGGACCGCGGCTGGGGCGAGCGGGCGGGCGCCGAGAGCGCCGACGACCTGGGGCGCTTCCTCGACGAGAAGCCGCCCCACCACCTCTGAGCCGCCCGCGCTACCGCTCGTCGTGCCCCGACCCGCGCTGGGCGACCAGCGCGTCGCGGATCTCCTTGAGCACCTCCAGCTCCGAGACCTCGATGACCTCCTGGGTGCCCTCCTTCGCCTTCCGGCGGGCCTCCACCCGGGCCAGGTACTTGGCCATCGGCAGGACCATCAGGAAGTAGACCACCGCGGCCGTGATCACAAAGCTGAGCGCGGCGCCGAGCACCGAGCCCCACAGGATCATCACGCCGGTGCTGACCGTGCCGTCCGCGGCCTTCTCGCACGGGCCCTTCAGACAGGAGCTGTAGCTGTCGAGGTTCTTCGTGCCGATCGCCCCGACCAGCGGGTTGATGACACCCTTCACCACCGAGTTGACGATGTTGGTGAAGGCGGCGCCGATGACCACCGCTACTGCCAGATCGACGACGTTCCCACGCGTCAGGAAGGCCTTGAAGCCGTCCCAGACGCCTGGTTCCTTCATTTCGCTCACCTCGGAGCCTTCCTTCACACACGTATGGAGCACGGGAACAGGAACAGATCGGTCCGCAACCTACGGCAGGGCGCCGCCGTTCTGTCCAATCCCCTCCCTCGAACGAGGGACTTGACACGCCCTCGCGCCGCATTCCGGAACTGAGGCTCAGCACAGCGTCACCGCCAGCCGTGCCGTGACGCCCGCGCCGACCAGTCGCGCCGCCGTGGACCTCGGCACGGACAGCACCACGAGCGCCCCGCTGCCGGCGGCCTCGTCGACGGGATCCGGCAACTCGGCCACCAGCGCGCCCCGCGCCACCACGCGCGCGTCCCCGCCCGTCGCCGTCTCCGGCGCCGCGATGACATCGACCCGGTCGCCCGGCCGCAGCAGCCGGACCGTGGCGCCGTCGGCGATCCGCACCGGCGCGGTCACCTTCTCGACGGGCCGCTCGGGCGAGGGCTCGGGCACCGGATGCCCCCGCGCCCGCCCGCCCCGCTCACCGTCCACCGGCTCGCCGGGCCCTGCCGCCGCGACCAGCGCCGCCGCGGTGACCACGAGACCGGCCGCCAGCGCCCGCCCACGACGCCGTCCCGGCCGCTGCCACCGGTACCGCCCGCCGCGCACCCGCACGGGAGCGAACTGCGGCACCTCGCACGGTGGAGGGACCTCACCGCCGGGCGGATCCGGCGCGGGCCCCGGAAGACCCGGCGCATTCGCGGAGCGCGGACGATACGGGCCCACGTGAACAGAGGCGGGAGGATGAGGGGAGTGGGGAGGACGAGGGGAGTGGGGAGGAGGAACGGACACGGCGATCACCACCTGCGACGGAATCGGCTGGTGCGACCACGATGAGGCGTCTCGCCGATGCCCGCCGGAGCCCGTGTCCTACTGCCCGGTTGTGGATAACTCCGCCACCCGAACGGGAAGTTCCGCCCCCCCCGGCCCCACCCGGAGGCATCCCCTGCCCGGCGACATCCCCGCCCGGCGACATCCCCCTACGGCAGCACGATCCCCGTATCCGCCCCGCCCAGCGCGTTGGCGCACAGGCAGTCGCGGCCATCCGTCGCGGGCAGCGCGGCCACGGTGTCGAACAGCACGTCCCGCACCCGGTCCACGTTCGCCGCGAACACCCGCAGCACCTCGTCGTGCGAGACGCCCTCGCCGGTCTCGGCGCCCGCGTCCAGGTCGGTGACCAGGGCGACGGAGGAGTAGCACAGCTCCAGTTCGCGGGCGAGCGCGGCCTCCGGGTGACCGGTCATGCCGACCACCGACCAGCCCTGCGCCCGGTGCCACAGCGATTCGGCGCGGGTGGAGAAGCGCGGGCCCTCGACCACGACCAGCGTGCCGCCGTCCACCGCCTCCCAGTCCCGCCCGCGTGCCGCCTTCAGCGCGGCGGCCCGGCCGACCGGGCAGTACGGATCGGCGAAGGCCACATGCACCACGTTCGACACGCTCCCGTCGGGCAGCGGCAGCCCGTCGTAGAACGTCTGGCCCCGCGCCCTCGTACGGTCCACCAGCTGATCGGGGATCAGCAGGGTGCCCGGCCCGTACTCGGGGCGCAGTCCGCCGACGGCGCACGGGCCGAGGACCTGGCGGACGCCGACCGAGCGCAGGGCCCACAGATTGGCGCGGTAGTTGATGCGGTGCGGCGGCAGATGGTGCCCGCGGCCGTGGCGGGGCAGGAAGGCGACCCGCCGGCCGGCGATCTCGCCGAGGAAGAGGGAGTCGCTGGGCGGCCCGTACGGCGTGTCGACCTGTACCTCGTCCACATCGTCGAGGAACGAGTAGAAGCCGGAGCCGCCGATGACACCGATCTCCGCGTTCGCTGCGTTCTCTGCGTGCGCTGGGTTCGCCATGACCAGCACACTAGCCGCCGCCCCGGCCGGACGCGGAGGTCCGCACGCGAGCTGTCGTCATGAGGTCCGCAGGCGAGCCGCCCTCGCGCGCCCGTCGCGCGCCCGTCACGCCGACTTCGAGCCGTCATCGGGCCGTCATCGATCGTCGGAGAGCGTCGGCGAACGCCGAAGACCCTGCCGTCGTGACGACGGCAGGGTCTCGGGAAGCGGGTGTTACGCCGCGGAGCTGCTGGTGGAGGTGCCGGAACTCGACGGCTTGGCGGAGTCGGCGGAGGACGACTTCGACTCCGACGGCGACGACTTCGCGTCCGAGGACGAGGACGAAGACGAGGAGTCCGACGAGGCCGGCGACTTCGCGGCCGCCGGGGCGCTGCTCGACGAGGAGCCGCGGCTGTCGTTGCGGTAGAAGCCCGAGCCCTTGAAGACGATGCCGACCGCGGAGAACACCTTCTTGAGGCGGCCGGCGCAGTTCGGGCACTCGGTCAGGGCGTCGTCGGTGAACTTCTGCACCGCCTCAAGGCCCTGGCCGCATTCGGTGCACTGATACTGATAGGTCGGCACTGTCTTCCTCCTGGCACTCTCACTCGATGAGTGCTAACGACGGTCCATAGTGACGTATTCCTCGGGATCAGTCCACTGCCACCGGCTCGCGGTGACCCACGCCACGCGCCACGGTACGGGTGTGGCGCACCGCAAGGCGCGAGCGCAGGGACACGACCGTCACCAGGGCGAGCACCGTACCGGCCATCGGCACCAGGAACCCGGCGCCGTCCCAGAAGCGGTCCTCCAGTTGCCCGGCGACCGTGACGGCCGCCGCCTGGCCGAGCGCCACCGCGCCGGTCAGCCAGGTGAACGCCTCCGTGCGCGCCCCGGCCGGGACCAGCCCGTCGACCAGGGTGTAGCCGGTGATCAGGGCGGGCGCGATGGACATGCCGACCAGCAGGCCGAGCCCGGCCAGGGCCAGCGGCGAGTGGGCCGCCCACAGACCGGACGCGGTCAGCGCGAGGGCGGCATAGCCGACGACGAGCCGGTGCTGCGGGGCGGACTTCCAGGCGATGGCTCCGCAGGCGATCCCGGAGATCATGTTGCCGGCCGCGAAAACGCCGTACAGGACGCCGTTCAGGCCCGGTTCACCGAGGGACTCGCTGAACGCGGCCAGCGAGACCTGCATGCCGCCGAAGACCGCCCCGATGCCCAGGAACGCCACGATCAGCACCCGCACCCCGGGGACGCGCAGCGCGGAAACCCGCTCCACGCGCGCGTGCCCGGCGGCGGACACCGTGGGCTGAGTGCTCCTCTGCGCGGCGAACAGCAGACCGCCGACCAGCGTCAGCGCCGCCTCGGTGATCAGACCGGCCGCCGGGTCGACGGTGGTGCACAGGGCGGTCGCCAGCAGCGGGCCGACGACGAAGGTCAGCTCGTCGGTGACCGACTCGAAGGCCGCCGCGGTGCTCATCAGGGGCCTGCCCTGGAGTTTCGCGGCCCAGCGGGCCCGCACCATGGGCCCGATCTGCGGCACCGACGCGCCCGTCGGGACGGCCGCCGCGAACAGCGCCCACAGGGGGGCGCCGCCGAGCGCGAGCGCCGTCAGGGCGAGGCCCGACAGGGTGTGCACCAGGACGCCGGGGACCAGCACCGCGCGCTGGCCGTGGCGGTCGGCCAGGCGCCCGCTGTAGGGCGCGAACAGTGCCATGGAGACGCCGGTGACGGCCGCGACGGCGCCCGCCGTGCCGTAGGAGCCGGTGGTGTGCTGCACCAGCAGCACGATGGAGATGGTGAGCATCGCGAACGGCTGACGCGCCGCGAAGCCGGGCAGCAGGAACGTCCAGACGCCCCGGGTGCGCAACAGACGCCCGTACCCCGGGCGGGAATGCTCCGACGATTCCTTCGAAGACTCGCTGGTGACCGCGGACACCACGGCCCCGTGCCTTTCTGCCGCCTGGTGGCGCCGCCCGCGCGGGGGCACCGAGAGCTGTCCTCTTGCGCGGAACTGCGGTGGATACCGGCGTTCACTGCGAGGAGCGTCCCGGCCGCCATACGGTCGCGCCAGCCCTGCGTCAGGCAGAGTCGGTTCGATCAGGTCGGCCTTCATCGTACAGGGGTCTACGCGCGAAGATTCTGTGAAAGTGCCCACCATAGTGTCGGGCGACCTGGGATTGGGAGGGGTGTGAACCGCATGAAATATGCCTGTAACAGGGCGGCGGGCCCGGGGGCCGCCTGTCCCGGGCCGGTCCCGGACAGACGGGCCCGCCCGAGACAGGCCCGGCCCGTCTGTCCGCCCCCCGTCCGGTCCCCCGTCGGGCCCCTACGTCGGGCCCTACGTCCGCCCCCGTCCGGCCCGTCGGTTCAGCGCCGCACGGCGGTCGCCCCGTTCGCCCCGTTGCCGCGGAGCCAGCCCGCCAGCTTGCCGCCGTGGCCCACCGCGCGCAGCCGGGCCTCGGCGGCGTCGCGGACCGGGTCCGTGGTGACGACGAGCAGTTCGTCACCGCGTCGCAGGACGGTCGTGGGCAGCGGAACGAACGATTTTCCTTCGCGGACGACAAGGGTCACGGCGGCGCCCGCCGGCAGCCGCAGTTCGTTGATCTCCACGCCGTGCATACGCGAGCCGTCGGGGATGGCAACGGACAGCAGATGCCCGCGCAACCGCTCCAGCGGCGCCGATTCGATGCCCAGGTCGGCGGCCTCGGTCCCGTCGCCCAGCCGCAGCACGCGCGCGAGCCAGGGCAGGGTGGGGCCCTGGACGAGGGTGTAGACGACGACCAGGACGAAGACGATGTTGAAGATGCGGCGGCTGTCCCCGACGCCGTTCACCATGGGGATCGTCGCCAGGATGATGGGCACCGCGCCGCGCAGCCCGGCCCAGGACATCAGCGCCTGCTCCTGCCACGGCACCCGGAACGGCACCAGGCACAGCACCACGCTCAGCGGACGCGCCACCATGGTCAGCACCAGGCCGATCAGCAGCGCGGGCAGGATGTCGTCGCCCAGTTCGTGCGGGGTGACCAGCAGGCCGAGCAGGACGAACATGCCGATCTGCGCGATCCAGCCGAGCCCGTCGGCGAACCCGCGCGTGGCGGGCGCGTGCGGCAGCCGGGCGTTGCCGAGCACCATGGCGGCGAGATAGACGGCGAGGAAGCCGCTGCCGTGCGCCAGCGCGCCCGCCGCGTAGGCGGTGATCGCGATGGCCATGACGGCGATCGGATAGAGACCGGAGGCGGGTAGCGCGATGTGCCGCAGCCCCCAGGAGCCCAGGAAACCGACCGCCAGGCCGACGGCGGCGCCGATGGCCAGCTCCATCGCTATGGTCCCCAGCAGCACGTACCAGTGGTCGATCGGGCCGGCAGTGGAGAAGGCGACGACCAGGATGACGACCGGGGCGTCGTTGAAGCCCGACTCGGCCTCCAGCGTGCCCGTCACGCGCGCGGGCAGCGGAATTCTGCGCAGCACGGAGAACACGGCCGCCGCGTCCGTCGAGGACACCACCGCGCCGATGATGAGCGCCTGGCGCCAGTCCAGCCCGACCAGGTAGTGCGCGGCCGTCGCCGTGACCCCGACGCTCACCGCCACGCCGGCCAGCGCCAGCGCGGAGGCCGCGGGCAGGGCGGGTCTGACCTCCTTCCATTTCGTGCCGAGACCGCCCTCGGCCAGGATCACGACCAGGGCCGCGTATCCGATGACCTGGGTCAGTTCGGCATTGTTGAACCGGATGTCGCCGATGCCGTCCTGTCCCATGGCGATGCCGATGCCCAGGTACACGAGCAGGCTGGGGAGCCCGCTGCGCGAGGAGATCCGGACCGCTGCCACAGCGACGAGCAGGACGAGCGAGCAGACGAGCAGGAGTTCATTGAGGTCGTGGACAGTCAGCGGCCGTTCCCTTCCCTGGCCCACGTGCGCGCCGCGCGCGTGGGCAGATCACGTACATCGGACACGACGGCTCGGAGCCGTGCGCCCAACTACTTCATTACCTTACCTAACTCTTGACGCTTTCTTGACGCCCGCCCGGTACAAGATCGAACGCCCGTGCGCGCTGGTACACCAGTCCGCGTCAAGTGCCCTCAGGCCCTGCGCCTATGGTTGCTCCAGCACTCCAGGACCGCCTGCCGCTCGCGTAAGGACAGCAAGGACAGCGATGCCCCCCAACACCACCGCCACAACGGGTCGCAGGCCCGGCAAATCCGGCAGGAAGAAGGGACGCAAGGGCCGGCTGTTCGTGCTGGTCCTGGTGCTGGCGATCGTGGGCGGTCTCGCCTACGGGGCGTACTGGACCATCAGCACCGTCCGGGCCTCCTTCCCGCAGACGACGGGCTCGATCACGCTGGAGGGCCTGTCGGGGCCGGTGGACGTCAAGCGCGACGCCTATGGCATCCCGCAGATCTACGCCTCCTCCGACGAGGACCTGTTCATGGCGCAGGGCTTCGTGCAGGCGCAGGACCGGTTCTACGAGATGGACGTGCGCCGCCACATGACCTCCGGGCGGCTGTCGGAGATGTTCGGCGAGAGCCAGGTCGAGAACGACGAATTCCTGCGCACCCTGGGCTGGGACCGGGTGGCGCAGGAGGAGTACGACTCCACGCTGTCGGACGAGACCAAGAAGTACCTCGACGCGTACGCCAAGGGGGTCAACGCGTACCTGGAGGGCAAGAGCGGCGCGGACATCTCCCTGGAGTACGCGGCCCTCGGCTTCGTCAACGACTACGAGCCCCAGCAGTGGACCCCGGTCGACTCGCTGGCCTGGCTGAAGGCGATGGCCTGGGATCTGCGCGGCAACATGCAGGACGAGATCGACCGCGCCCTGATGACCAGCCGGCTGGGCCCGCAGCAGATCGCCGACCTGTATCCCGAGTACCCCTACGACCGCAATCAGGCGATCGTCCAGGACGGCCAGTACGACGAGCTGACCGAGACGTTCGACGGCGGCGGCGACACGAGCACCGACGGGACGACGGCGGACGGCACGAGCGATACGAGCGACACGACCGGCACGGACGGCACGACCGGTATGGGCACGGCCGCTGACGCCGTCTCAGAGGCTTCGGACGGCACCGGGACGGCATCCGCCACCGCCACCGACGCCTCGGCCCTCCAGACGCAGCTCTCCGGCCTCTACGACCTCCTTGAGAACGTCCCCGAGGCCGTCGGGGTGAACGGCGACGGCATCGGCTCCAACTCGTGGGTCGTCGGCGGCGAGCACACCATCACCGGAAAGCCGCTGCTGGCCAACGACCCGCACCTGTCGGCGTCGCTGCCCTCGGTCTGGTACCAGATGGGCCTGCACTGCCGCGAGCTCTCCGAGACCTGCCAGTACGACGTCAGCGGCTACACCTTCGCGGGCATGCCCGGCGTGGTCATCGGCCACAACCAGGACATCTCCTGGGGCATGACCAACTCCGGCGTCGACGTCACCGACCTCTACCTGGAGAAGCTCACCGGCGACGGCTACCTCTACGACGGCAAGGTCAAGCCGTTCACCACGCGCGAGGAGACCATCAAGGTCGCCGGCGGCGAGTCCAAGACGATCGTGGTCCGCGAGACCAACAACGGCCCCCTGCTGTCCGACCGCGCGGACGAACTCGTCGACGTCGGCCAGGAGGCCACCGTCGACAACGCGGCCCCCGACCGTGCCGACGGCTACGGCGTCGCCCTGCGCTGGACCGCGCTCGACCCCGGCACCTCCATGGACGCCGTCTTCGAGATGAACAAGGCGACCGACTGGGAGGACTTCCGCGCGGCGGCGGCCCTGTTCGAGGTGCCCTCGCAGAACCTGGTCTACGCGGACACCGACAACCACATCGGCTACACGCTGCCGGGCAAGATCCCCACCCGCGCGGAGGGCGCCGACGGCTCGATCCCGCAGCCGGGCTGGGACCCCGACTACCAGTGGACCGGCTACATCGAGCAGGACGAGCTGCCCAACGAGTACGACCCGGAGCGCGGCTACATCGTCACCGCGAACCAGGCCGTGGTGGACGAGGACGACTACCCGTACACCCTCACCACGGACTGGGGCTACGGCACCCGCAGCCAGCGGATCACCGACCTGATCGAGTCGAAGATCAAGGACGGCGGCAAGGTCTCCACCGAGGACATGCGCCAGATGCAGCTCGACAACAGCAGCGAGATCGCCCGGCTGCTGGTGCCGGAGCTGCTGAAGCTCGACGTCGACGACAAGGACGTGCGCGAGGCGCAGAAGCTGCTGGAGGGCTGGGACTACACCCAGGACGCCGATTCCGCGGCGGCGGCCTACTTCAACTCCGTCTGGCGCAACATCCTGAAGCTGGCCTTCGGCAACAAGCTGCCCAAGGAGCTGCGGGTCGAGGACCAGTGCCTGTGGGTCGACCCGGTCGAGAACACCGGGCCGGTCGACGACGACACCAAGGTGCTGGAGTGCGGCGAGCGCGCCGCCGACCAGGCGCAGCCCGACGGCGGCGACCGCTGGTTCGAGGTGGTCCGCAACCTCATGGACGAGCCGGACAGCGACTGGTGGACCACGCCCGAGTCGGGCAACGGCCGCCCCGCCGCCGACAACCGTGACGAGCTGTTCGAGCGCGCCATGATCGACGCGCGCTGGGAGCTGACCTCCAAGCTCGGCAAGGACATCGACACCTGGAGCTGGGGCCGGCTGCACCGGCTGTTCCTGGAGAACCAGACGCTGGGCACCGAGGGCCCGAGCTTCCTCCAGTACGCCCTGAACCGCGGCCCCTGGAACCTCGGCGGCGGCGAGGGCACGGTCAACGCGACCGGCTGGAACGCGGCGGGCGGCTACGGCGTCGTCTGGGTGCCGTCGATGCGCATGGTGGTCAACCTCGACGACCTCGACAAGTCGAAGTGGATCAACCTCACGGGTGCCTCCGGGCACGCCTACAGCGCCCACTACACCGACCAGACCGACGAGTGGGCGGACGGCGAGCTGCTGGACTGGGCGTTCACCGAACAGGCGGTCGAGGACAGCACCAGCGACACGCTGACCCTGAACCCATGACCCGCGCCTGACGGTCCGACGCCCGGACCCGCGAACACAGGAAGGGCCCCGCACGCGACACGCGCGCGTGCAGGGCCCTTCCCGTGTCTCTCAGCCACTGGTGAAGCGGCGCACCCCCGTCGGCGTCACCACGGCATGCACCGCGCGGTCGTGCTCCTGCGCCGGAACCCGCTCCAGGACCTCCGTGTCGTACAGCAGCACCACGCGCGCGGGATCGGCGCCCGCCCGCTCCAGCCGCGCGAGGACACGGTCGTACGATCCTCCGCCGCGCCCCAGGCGCATCCCGCGCGTGTCGACCGCGAGGCCGGGCAGCAGCACCACGTCGGCGTCGGTGACGGCGTCCGGGCCGAGACGGTCGCCGGCGGGCTCGAAGAGCGTCATCTTCCCGCCGTGCCGGATCCGGGTGAGGGAGCCCTCGCCCGTGTAGGCGCCCCAGTCCAGGTCGTTGTCCGGCAGCAGCGCGGGGAGCAGGACCCGCGCGCCCCGCGCGCACAGGGCGTCCAGCAGGGCGATGGTGCCGGGCTCGCCGCCCACGGAGACGTACGCGGCCACCGTGCGCGCCCGCGCCAGCTCGGGCAGTCCGAGCGCGTGTCCGGCCAGCGCGCGCCCCGCCTCCCGTACGACATCTTCCGGCAACCCGCGTCTTACCGTGAGGAGCTGTCGGCGCAACTTTTGTTTGTCACTGTCAGCCGTACGTTCGAAGTGATTCACTCCTGCTCCTGTATCGCAATAATTACGTTCGTATGAGAGCAAATTAACCGGAGCCCCAGATTCTTCACAAAGGCACCGGATAGGGTTGCGGCCATGACTCAGTCGCACCCCAGGATCAGCAAGGCTGTCATTCCCGCAGCAGGTCTGGGCACCCGGTTCCTGCCGGCCACCAAGGCCACTCCCAAGGAGATGCTGCCGGTCGTGGACAAGCCGGCGATCCAGTACGTGGTCGAGGAGGCCGTCTCCGCCGGTCTCGACGACGTCCTCATGGTCACGGGCCGCAACAAGCGCCCCCTTGAGGACCACTTCGACCGCAACTACGAACTCGAGTCGGCCCTCGGGAAGAAGGGCGACGCCGCCCGCCTCGCCAAGGTCCAGGAGTCCAGCGACCTCGCCACCATGCACTACGTGCGCCAGGGCGACCCCAAGGGCCTCGGGCACGCCGTCCTGTGCGCCGCGCCGCACGTCGGGAACGAACCCTTCGCCGTCCTGCTCGGCGACGACCTCATCGACCCGCGCGACCCCCTCCTCAAGCGCATGATCGACATCCAGGAGCGGCACGGCGGCAGCGTCGTCGCCCTCATGGAGGTCGCCCCCGAACAGATCCACCTCTACGGCTGCGCGGCCGTCGACCCCACCGCCGAGGGCGATGTCGTCAAGATCCACGACCTGGTGGAGAAGCCCAGCGCGGCGGACGCCCCCTCGAACTACGCCATCATCGGCCGCTATGTCCTGGACCCGCACGTCTTCGACATACTGCGCCGGACCGAGCCCGGCCGCGGCGGCGAGATCCAGCTCACCGACGCCCTCCAGCAGCTCACCCAGGACGAGAAGATCGGCGGCCCGGTGCACGGCGTCGTCTTCGACGGCCGCCGCTATGACACCGGCGACCGGGGCGACTACCTGCGTGCCATTGTCAGACTCGCGTGCGAACGTGAAGACCTGGGACCGGACTTCCGGACCTGGCTCCGCAGTTACGTCACCGAGGAGATGTAGCCACTTGAGCACCGCCGCGCCCCGCCCCGCCGGCCCGGACCACCTGTGGTCGGTGGACGAACACCTGGAGGACATCCTCGCGACCGTCCGCCCGCTCGAACCCATCGAACTCCAGCTGCTCGACGCCCAGGGCTGCGTCCTGGTCGACGACATCACGGTGCCGTTGTCGCTCCCGCCCTTCGACAACAGCTCGATGGACGGGTACGCGGTCAGGGTCGCCGATGTCGCGGGCGCGAGCGAGGAGTACCCGGCCGTCCTGGAGGTCGTCGGGGACGTCGCGGCGGGCCAGGCCGACCTGATCAGGGTCGGTCCCGGCCAGGCCGCCCGCATCATGACCGGCGCCCCGCTGCCGCCCGGCGCCGAGACCGTCGTCCCCGTCGAGTGGACCGACGGCGGCCTGGGCGAGGGCCCGGCCGTCTCGATGCGCGCCCGCAGCCTCGCCCCCGAGGGCGCTACGGGACAGGTGCACGTCCACCGCCCGGCGGCGGAGCGCGCGCACGTGCGCGCGAAGGGCAGCGATGTGAAGGCCGGCGACCGCGCGCTGGAGGCCGGCACCGTGCTCGGCCCGCCCCAGATCGGGCTGCTCGCCGCGATCGGCCGCGGCACGGTACGGGTGCGCCCGCGCCCGCGCGTGGTGGTCATGTCCACCGGCAGCGAACTCGTCCAGCCCGACGAGAAACTCGGCAGCGGCCAGATCTACGACTCCAACAGCTTCGCCCTGACCGCCGCCGCCCGCGACGCCGGAGCCATCGCCTACCGCGTGGGCGCGGTCGCCGACGACGCCGAGACCCTGCGCACCACCATCGAGGACCAGCTCGTGCGCGCCGACCTCATGGTCACCACGGGCGGGGTGAGCGTCGGCGCCTACGACGTCGTCAAGGAGGCCCTCTCCCACGTCGGCGACGAGGACCAGGCGGGCAGCGGCATCGACTTCCGCAAGCTCGCCATGCAGCCCGGCAAGCCCCAGGGCTTCGGCTCCATCGGCCCCGACCACACCCCGCTGCTCGCGCTCCCCGGCAACCCGGTGTCGTCGTACGTCTCCTTCGAACTGTTCGTGCGGCCCGCGATCCGCGCCCTCATGGGCCTTCAGGACGTCCACCGCCCGCGCACGCGCGCGACGCTCACCGCGAGCAAGGCGCTGACCTCGCCCAAGGGACGCAGACAGTTCCTGCGGGCCACCTACGCGGACGGGACCGTGACGCCGGTCGGCGGGGCCGGGTCGCATCTGGTCGCCGCCCTCGCCCACGCGGACGCGCTGATCGTCGTCCCCGAGGACACCGGGAGCGTCGAGCCGGGCGCCGAGGTCGAGGTGGTCCTGCTCGGCTGACCGCCCCGCCGTGGGGGTACCGTGTCGCGCACAACAGGCCCGTGCGCCCCAGCGCGGTGGCCCGGACCGGGAGCGCGACACACCATGAGCACGCAGGACCGACTCACGCACATCGACGAAGCGGGCGCCGCCCGCATGGTCGACGTCTCGGACAAGAACGTGACGGCGCGCACGGCCCGCGCGAGCGGGCGGGTCCTCGTCTCGCCCCGCGTGGTCGAGCTGCTGCGCGGCGAGGGCATGCCCAAGGGCGACGCCCTCGCCACCGCCCGGATCGCGGGCATCATGGGCGCCAAACGCACCCCCGACCTGATCCCGCTGTGCCACCCCCTTGCGCTCTCAGGTGTGAAACTGGACCTGTCGGTCGCGGACGACGCCGTGGAGATCACCGCCACGGTGAAGACCACGGACCGCACGGGCGTCGAGATGGAGGCCCTCACCGCGGTCTCCGTCGCCGCGCTCACCGTGATCGACATGGTCAAGGCGGTCGACAAGGGAGCGGTCATCACGGACGTACGGGTGGAGGAGAAGACGGGCGGCACGTCGGGCGACTGGAGCCGGCCGTGAGCGCCGGGGACCCGGCAGGCGGCCCGCCGTACGCCGCGCTGGTCGTCACCGCCTCCAGCCGGGCCGCCGCCGGGGTCTACGCGGACCGGGGCGGCCCGCTGATCGCCGAGGCCCTGACCGGCCTCGGCTTCACCGTCGACGGCCCGCGGGTGGTGCCGGACGGCGATCCCGTGCGGGAGGCCCTGCGGGCGGGCGTGGCGGCCGGGTACGACGTCATCGTCACCACCGGCGGCACGGGCATCTCGCCGACCGACCGCACCCCGGAGGCCACCCGCGCGGTGCTCGACCACGAGGTGCCGGGCATCGCGGAGGCGATCCGCGCGTACGGGCGCGACAAGGTGCCGACGGCGGCGCTCTCGCGCGGGCTCGCCGGGGTGGCGGGCGGCACGCTGATCGTGAACCTGCCGGGCTCCAGCGGCGGGGTGAAGGACGGACTGGCCGTCCTGGCACCACTGCTGAAGCACGCCGTCGACCAGATCCGCGGCGGGGACCACCCCACGGCCGCCGCTGACCGCCCGCCGGCCGGCGACGGCTCCAGACGCCCCGGGGGTGCCCGCTGAACAGCCCGTCATGGCCGGTGGAACTGGTCGACGGCGACATCGTCCTCCGGCCGATAAAGCTGCGCGACCAGCGGGCCTGGCGCGAGGTGAACCGGCGTAACCGCGACTGGCTGCGCCCCTGGGAGGCGACCATCCCGCCGCCCGCGCCGGGTGGGCCGCTCGCGCACCGGCCCACCTACCGCCAGATGGTCCGCCATCTGCGCTCCGAGGCGAACGCCGGGCGGATGCTGCCGTTCGTCATCGAGTACCAGGGGCGCCTGGTGGGGCAGTTGACGGTCGCGGGCATCACCTGGGGCTCGATGTGCTCAGGCCACGTCGGCTACTGGGTCGACCAGGCGGTGGCCGGACGGGGCGTGATGCCGACGTCCGTGGCGCTGGTCACCGACCACTGTTTCCGCACGATCGGGCTGCACCGCATCGAGGTCTGCATTCGGCCCGAGAACGCCCCGAGCCGCCGGGTGGTGGAGAAACTCGGATTCCGGGAGGAGGGGATCCGGCCGCGTTATCTCCACATCGACGGCGCCTGGCGCGACCATCTCGTCTTCGCGCTCACCGCGGAGGAAGTACCGGAAGGGCTGCTCGCGCGCTGGCGGCACGCCCATGAGCAGAGCGCCACGCGAGACCAGCAGAGCGAGCCAGGGGACCGGCGGAACACCACCTCCGACGACCGGCGGAACACCACCCCCGACGACCGGCAGAACACCCCGGACGACCGCCAGAACACGCGGGGGAATCCACCGTAACCCCGGAAATTGAATATATGTTCGATATTGATCGGCCAGGGATCGCGCCGAGGCATTAAATTCACGACCTGTGCGGTCTGCTGATCGCATCGATCACAAAAAAAGTTCGAAATATCAGCCGGATCGTGCGACACACCGGCCCAATTGGCGGATGGCCCCACGCAAACCCCTCTACCGTGTGAGGCGTGAGCAGCAGCGGCCTCATCTACGCAGTCATTGTCGGGGCCTGGGCCGCCTACTTGGTGCCTATGTGGCTCCGTAGGCAGGACGAGCTGAACGAGGCCCGTCCGACGGAACGCTTCAGCACCGCCATCCGGCTGCTGTCCGGACGGGCGGGGATGGAGCGCCGGTACGCCAAGGACCTGCGGGCGCGCACCGACGAGGGGGAGCCCGGATCCGTCCCGGACGTCCTCACCAACTCGGTGGACGTCCGGGCCTTCGCCATGCCTCCGGCACCCCCGCAGGCACCCGCGCCGAAGCCGGCGCCCAGGGCGGCGCGCAGGCCCGCCCCCGCGCGGGCCGCTGCCCAGGCACGGCAGCCCCAGGCATCGGTCCAGGTACCGGAACAGGCACCGGCCCAGGTGAAGGCACCGGTACAGGTACAGGCACAGGCCCCGGCGTCGGGTGGTCAGGCGTCGGCCCAGGCGGTCAAGCGCGCCCCGCGTGCACGGCGCACGCCCGGCTCGGAAGCGGCTGCCGCGCGCGCCCGGCGTACGAAGGTGCTCGCGCGCCGACGCCGTACCACGATGGTGCTCTTCCTCGCCTTCACGCTCGGCGCGATCGTCGCGGCCGTCGGCGGGCTCGCGTTCCTCTGGGCGCCCGGTGTGCCCGCCGTACTGCTCAGCGGATACATCGCGTATCTGCGCTCCCAGGAGCGCCGCCGGTTCGCATACCAGATGGACCGGCGCCGCGCCGAGGTCGCCGCGCAGCGGCTGCGGGAGCGTACCCGCCAGCCCCGCCGGGCGGCCTCCACCGCCGTCGCCGACAGCGACGAGCCGGAGGAAGGACCCGAGCCCGAGACGGACCCGGGTCTGTCGGCGCTCGCCGCGGACCGGCGGGCGCTGGTGGAGCAGACCGACCACGCCGAGTGGGTCGACCAGCAGCGCGAGCGCCAGCGGCTGCCCGGGCACGGCGGCAGCTGGGATCCGGTCCCGGTGCCGCTGCCCACCTATGTGACCGCCCCGGTCGCGCCACGGGCGACTCCGGACGTCGACCTCGGCGCCCCGGACGCGTGGAGCTCGGCCCGCTCCAGCTCCGTCGCCCGCGAGCAGGAGTCGCGGCCCGCCACCGAGGAGCAGCCCGAGGAACCGGCCCCACCGGCCGATGACCCGGCCGATGACCCGGCCGATGACCGCACGGACGGCGACGACCGCGGCGACGCCCGCCGCCGCGCCGCGTCCGCCCGGCGGGCCCGCGAGCGCGGCCGCACCCCCCTGTTCGACCAGTACGAGGACGGCGACCGGCCGCGCGCGGCCAACGAGTGACCCTTCCGGCTGCCTCTGCCGGACCCGTCCCGGGGCCTCCGCCAGGCCCCGCCCGGACCCCCGCAACGGATTTCCGGGCACGCCGATCGGGGTGCTAAGGTTTCACTCGTTGCAAGGGCCTGTGGCGCAGTCTGGTAGCGCACCTCGTTCGCATCGAGGGGGTCTGGGGTTCAAATCCCCACAGGTCCACCGCAAGCCGTTCACGAGAGTCAGCTCGTCAACGGATCACGAGATCCCGTCCAGCTCACAGAGCTGGACGGGATTTCTTGGTTTTGAGGCTTGGTTCGGCACGGATGCCGCTTCGGGAAGCCCCGGGCGGTGCCGTGGATGCGTCGAGTGGAGCGTGCGATGGGTACGCGGACATGCCGAAGCGGCCGCGGGACCGGAGTGCTGGTGGTCCCACGGCGCGGTTGTGTGGCTTCGTTCGCCCCGATTCGCCGTCTACGTTCTCGGAGATTCCGGCGGCGGTGTGGTGACGTCGCTCTCGTTCGGTCTGGTCGTCGCCCTGTACGGGTCAGGTGTCTCGGGGATGGTGCCGATCGTGTAGCGCTCTGGCTTCCAGAGGTGCCGTGTGCGGAGGAAGGACTCGATGCTCCTCAGGTGAACCGCCCCGGGTGAAGTAGAGGCTCAATTTCATGTAAGGGTTGAGTCATGGCACGACCTTCCCGCTACCCGCTTGAGCTGCGCCGTCGCGCGGTGCGCATGTTCGCTGAGGTCCGCGGCGATCATCCGACCGAGACGGCCGCCCTGCAGTCCGTCGCTGAGAAGCTGGACATCGGTTCCCGCGAGACGCTGCGGAACTGGGTGAAGCAGCACGAGATCGACGCGGGTTCGCGGCCGGGGACGACGACGGAGGAGTCCGCCCAGCTCAAGGCGTTGAAGAAGGAGAACGCAGAGCTGAAGCGGGCGAACGAGATCCTGAAGGCGGCGGCGGGTTTCTTCGCGGCCGGGCTCGACCGGCCACACACACGCTCGTAGCCTTCATCGACGAGCACCGGGACCGCTTCGGCGGCGTCGAGCCGATCTGCAGGACGCTCACCGAGCACGACTGCAAGATCGCCCCTTCTGCCTACTACGCCCACAAGAAGCGCCTGGACGCCCCGTCCGCCCGTACCGTACGGGACACGGAGCTCAAGGAGCTGATCCGGCAGGTCCACACCGACAACTACCGTGTCTGCGGGGCGAGGAAGATCTGGCGGGAGCTGAACCGGCAGGGTCACGCGGTGGCCCGCTGCACCGTCGAGCGGCTGATGCGCGAGCCGGGCATCGCCGGCGCCGTCCGCGGCAAGAAGGCCATCACCACGGTCCCGGACCAGCAGGCCGAGAGGGCACCGGACCGGGTGGACCGCGACTTCGTCGCCACGGCGCCGAACCGCTGCCGGGTCGCGGATTTCACGCACGTGGCGACCTGGGCCGGGGTGGTCTACGTCGCCTTCGTCGTGGACACCTTCTCCCGCCGCATCGTCGGCTGGTCCGCCGCGACGTCGAAGGAGACCCAGCTCGTCCTGGACACTCTGGAGATGGCGCTGTGGCAGCGCGACCGCGATGAACGCCCCTATGTTCGAGGCGAGTTGATACATCACAGCGACGCGGGCAGTCAGTACACCAGTTTCAAGCCGGCTGAACATCTGGACACGGCCGGCATCGCGCCATCGATCGGCTCCGTCGGCGACGCGTACGACAACGCCCTGATGGAGAGCACGATCGGCCTGTTCAAAACCGGGTTGGTCAAGCCGCGGCGGCCCTGGAAGGGGCTCTCCCAGGTCGAGCTGGCAGCCGCCGAGTGGGTCGACTGGTACCGCCACCGCCGACTGCACGGTGAGACAGGCCACGTCCCGCCTGTCGAGTACGAGACCAGCTACTACCTGACAACCACGAAACCCCAGGTCACGACCACCAACTGAGATCTCCACCGAACCCGGGGCGGTTCACTCAGCAATCCTCATTCTCGCTGGTCAGATGCGCTTTCTGTTTGCCTGATCATCTGCCGGACAGCATGCCTCATGAAAGCGCGAGGTTAGTCACCGAGGCTGGAGCCCAAATGGTGGGGCAGGTCAAGATGTCACCCAACCCTGCAGCAGTCCCGACCGGCATCCGAATGCTTCAGGAAGCCGGGTGTCTCATCCCAGGCGAAGGACGCAGGTGCAGCGCATCCTGGCTCGCGCTAGTAACGGGGAGAAGGGCAGCTCACACGGTCACGTGCTTACGACGTCGGCGTAGGGCCAGAACGGCGAGCGCGGCGAGGGTCATCCATGACTTGCCGAGGATCTGCCCGGGCAGGTACTCGAACGATCCGAAGGCCAGCTTGAGGAAGAGGAGGCTGTCCACGAGCAGGCCAACTGCGTTCGAGGCGAGCATTGCGATGACCAACCCGCGCTTCCGGAGAGGCTCGTAGACGGCGAAGTCCATGGTCTCAGCGACGGCGAAGGCGGCGGCCGAAGCGGCAGCGAGTGCGGGGTCAGCGAGGAAATACGACAGAACGGTGCCGACGGCTATGGCCGCGAGCACCGCGCCGCGGCCGGCAGATTCACGCGCAAGGTCACGAAGGACCAGGGCGAGACCGACCATGTAGACCCCGGCGGGGGCGGCGTAGTCGAAGCCAACGGGGATGGCTCCGAAGTGAGTGACGGCGAGGTTGGCCGCCGGGATGGTGGCGACGTAGGCGACGAGGGTCGCGATACCGGCAGGGGCGGGGACGTTCACGTTCTTCTTTCTGTTTCGGAGATGTGGTTGCTGCGCCGATACCACGCCGCGGACGGACGGCGAGGCGAACGCCCAGACAGTACAACTCAGGCCACTGACATCGACACCGCCCCCGACGCCGGAGACTCTGGCCGGGATTGAGTTCACTGCCAGCGGCATATGTCGAGCAGCGCAGCATGAGTCGGCCACGTCCCGGCGCACCATCGAGTGCCCCTTGAGCGTGCACTCGCAGGTCAAGCGATGGGCATCCCGTGGCTGTCGCTCGATGTTCGCTGCTGCCGCTCAATTCCGAAGCGACGGTGCCGCCTCTGAGCAAGAGGCTGTTTCAGCCGTATCGCGCGACTCAGCGAACCAATCCGATAGATCCATTTTGCCGAGATTGGGCAGGTTTGGGGAGATCGAAGGGGGGCGCTGTGGGGGTACCTACCATCCGGTATCGAAAATACATGCGAATTTGCGAACTATTCTGTCGACTGTGTTGTCAGTGGATGCGCTTAAGCTCGTGCCAGTTGCTAAGTCAGCAGGTGGGGGGCGAGCAGAAGGATGTCTTCGGGCTTCGCGGTTGGACACCTCGTCGAGTTCACGGGGGCTCCGGGTATCGGCCGGGTTGGCGCCATCGACGGCGAGATGCTGCGCGTCGACTTCTTCGAATCAGTAGCCGAGGAGGTCGTCCACTCTCAGCGTGTATCGGCGAAGAGCTGCTGGCGGGCCAAGCTCGAAGCTGAAACGCGGGTCTACTGGTGCGAACCGAGCACCGGAGATTGGCTCGCTGGACGGGTCAGGGGGGAGTATCTCCCGGAATACTTCATCCAGGTCCCCAACAAGAAGTGGAACGAGCGTGCGAGCGAGCGCGATCTCCGCGTGCGCTGGGACCGCCCCGTTCACAGCCCCCTCCAAGTCCTTACGAGCGGTGGTAGCGAGTCGGGGTTCTTCCGCGATGCTCGGCTTCCCTTCCTGCGTGACCTCGTTGCCCAAAGGGCTGCTTGCGCCAACATGGCCTCGCTGCTGTCCTCGGCTGCCGAGGTCTTTCCACACCAGATCCGCGCGGCAATGATGGTGCTCACTGATCCAGTGCAGCGATACCTCATCGCAGATGAAGTAGGGCTCGGGAAGACCATCGAGGCTGGGTTCGTCATCCGGCAGACCCTCCTGGACGATCCGCAGGCACGAGTAGCGGTCGTTGCCCCCGAGCCACTGCGGCGCCAGTGGGACAAGGAGCTCCGCAACAAGTTCTTCGTCGACGACTTTCCATCAGCCCGGATTGTGATCACGTCCCACGAGACTCCGGAGAAGTGGTCCGCGTACCACGACAGTGCACTTGTCGTCGTGGACGAAGCCCATGCACTGGTGCAGAACGCCGACGAGGGCCTCTCGCCCTACCGGGAACTAGCCGCCCTGGCTCACTCCGCACCGAAGCTTCTGCTCCTGTCCGCGACCCCCGTGACTTCGCACTACACCACTCACCTCGGCCTGCTGCACCTGCTCGACCGCGACCTCTACAGCTGGGACGACCGCGATGCTTTCGAGCACCGCTACGCCCTACGGGCCGAGTTGGCCGACGGTGTCTACGCCCTGGATGCCACCTTCACCTTTCTACTGAGGTCCACGCTCGACGACATTCGGCGGATCCTGCCCAATGACCCCCGATTTGAGCAACTCGCAAATCGGGTCGTCGAATGTCTCACTGAGGACGATGACATCCGCAATGGCGTAGAACCCGATGAACTCGCCCTACGTGTGGAGGAGATGCGGGGCCACATCAGCGAGACGTACCGCCTCCACCGCCGGGTGATCCGGCACCGGCGCGACCAGGTGGAGAAGCCGGAGGACGATTCCGAAGAAGGCGAACCCTACGCTGTCCGCGGGCGAAAGCTCTCGGACGTCATCACCCTGCCGTCCACCTCTGACGCGGTCGAAACCGCCCTTACAGAGTGGCGCATTGGCGTCTCAAGTTCCCTGCTCGATGCCGGGCTTGAAGATCAGACCACCGCGTACGCCCGCATCCTTGGTGTACTCATGTCAAGGACGGGCGGGCCCTTCGACGACTTCGTCGACGCGCTGCGCTGGCGGGTCCGGGGAGATGCCGAGGCAGCGAAACGAGCCGGGCTCAGTGTCCAGGAGCAGATCATGCTCACCGCGCCCACTCTCATCCCTGCAGAGGTGGAAGCACTCCGCGAGTTGGAGAGGTATCTCGACGAGGCAGAGGGCGACCAGCCGTTGAAGACGACGGTCAACGCCCTCGTCCCAACCCTGAATCGCGGTGGACGCATCGTCGTCTTCTGCGGCCCAGGCCTCCTGGCGCACCACCTTGCGGCGCGCCTGCGGCGGTTGTCGCGTAACGCCTGCGTGGTGGAGCACACCGCACAATCCGGAGCGGCGGCTTCCGAGGACGCAGTGACGAAGTGGCGTACAGCGCCAGGAACCTCCGTCCTTGTCGCCGACCACACTGCCGAAGACGGGCTGAACCTTCAGATCGCGAATGCCGTCGTTCACATGCGCCTGCCGTGGGACCCCAACCAGCTCGAACAGCGGATCGGACGGGTTGATCGCTATCCCAGTGGCGAGTCCGGCGGCCAACTCGATGAAGCCAGCCAGTACGTGGTTAGCGCAAGCGCCGAGGACGAAGCCCTTGGTACGGCGTGGCTGAACCTGTTGTGTGACGGCTACGACGTCTTCTCGAAGTCAGTGTCGACACTGCAGGATGCCATCGCAGAAGGCCGCGACGCCGTCTGGAGCGACGCCCTACGAGATGGCCCGTCCGGGCTCGCGTCCTCCCTGCAACGAGTTCAAGACCAACTCCGGGAAGCCCGCCAACAGATCGAGAAGATGGACATGCTCGAAGCCATCCACCTCGATGTCGATGGCCGAGACGGCATGGTCAAGATGCTCAGGGGGCTAGAACTGGAGTGGAAACAGATCCAGCACGGCGTCTTCCGGTACACGAGCGCAGGATCTGGCGGTATCAACATCCGCCACTACGAGCGCACAGCAGGCAAGAGCGTCTTCGACCTCGTAGGGTCACTACCGCAGGTGCCGCCTCGGCTCTATATGGCGCAGACCGGGCCGCTGAATCCTGCTCTGGCCCAGGGGACGTTCAACCGGTCCAGGGCCCTGCGTGATCCCGGTACAAGGTTGTTCCGCATAGGCAACCCCTTCATCGACGCGCTCGCCGCGTTGAGCAGTATCGACGAACGTGGCCAGGCCACTGCCTACCAGCGCGAGGACCGCAGTCACACGGGTGACCCGGAGCCCTACTTCGGCTTCGACTTCCTGGTTGAGGCCGACGTCTCTGCGGCGGCAGAGGCGATGCCCAACCGCCACGAGGTGAAAAGGGCGTTGCAGCGCCAGGCTGATCTCCTCCTTCCGCCGTTCACGCGGAGGGTGTGGGTGCGGGCTGGAAGCACCGAGGCGCTTACGCTGGCCTCGACGCTCAACTGGCTGAACGAGTCCTACGGCAAAGAGTGCCAAAACCTGAGTGGCCAGCGGATTCGTGTTCTCATTGACGCCTTCGGCGGCTGGTCGGAGTTCCGCCATGCTGCTGAGACCGCCGAGAAGGTCGCACGCGACGAACTCTTCCGCGTCACTGACCTGAAGGCACTCTGCGCCGAGGCCCAGACGCGAGGTCGCCGGCGACTCGCCGTGACTCGGGTGCAGGCAGAGGCACGCAGGGCTGCCGGTCGCCTCCTGCGTGAGGACGAAAGCCAACTGGCAGACGTGAAGACCGTCGGCTTGCTCATCGACGGCCTCACGCAGCCAAGCGTACGACTCATGTCTGCAACCTGCGTTCTCCGTGTTGAGCGAAAGGGGGCACAGGTAAGTGCGTGACAGTTGGATTGGAGCACAGCAACTCTTTGACACCTGGCCGTTCATTATCCCGACGCCGGAAGAGCCGGAATGCAGCGGCACATTGCGACGGCTCAAGGATGCCCTAGACGGACTGGCTGAACAGTCGGCCTCGTGGCGTGACGCGGCAGCATTGACACGGCAGATCCTTCTGGAAGCTCAGGCCAGCGGAAACGCCTTTGGTTTCTCTGTTCCCTCTGGCGCACCGCTTCCCACGCGAGAACATTGGGAACAGATGCACTGCCATGCGCTCCCGGACGGCCGTCGCGTCTTGGTCACAGCCCGGCCGTGGCATCCTGGCAGGAAAGATCAGAAGGCTGACGAAGCAGCCACGTACGACTTGGAGCAGATCCACCTCGGGGAAAGCCTACAAACACACCTCGAGTTGGAGCCGTGTCCAGCTGACCCCTTTTGGGTCCGTAGTCTCGGCAGCGGTTACGCCCAGTACAAGTCGATCGGGCAGCGGCAAGCTGCGCGCGCCGTGGCACTCGCAGAGCCTGGCAGTACTGTCATCGCTTGTTTGCCCACTGGCCATGGCAAGACCGCCCTCGTACAGGCTCCGGCTCTACTTGCAAGTAACCGTACCGGCGTCGCCTTGGTCGTAGTGCCGACTGTCGTGCTCGCGTTGGACATGGAACGTCGTGCCCAGGAGTTGCTGAACAGCCGCGGACGGCGAAGTCCCTCCGGCCGCTACGCCTACATCGGCGGCCTCGACGAGAACCTCAAGCAACAAATGCGAGAAGATATCCGGACCGGTAAACAGCGGCTAGTCTTCACGAACCCTGAATCGCTCGTTTCTGGACTTAAGTCTGCGCTGGAAGATGCCGCTGAGGCAGGCCACCTTCATTACTTCGTCATCGATGAGGCCCACCTCGTCGAGCAATGGGGCGAAGGATTTCGACCTGATTTCCAAACCATGTCCGTCCACCGTCGGACCTGGCTGAGCGCAGCACCACCCGGACGTGCACCTGTGACGGTCTGCATGAGCGCCACACTCACCGAACAGCAGGTAGCCACCCTCGAGAAACTGTTCGCAGCCCCCCAACGAGCCGAGATCGTTTGGGGCGCTCAGGTGCGCCACGAACCCAGCTACTACATCGAAGCCTTCACCGATGAGGAGCAGCGCACCGAGGCGATCCTTCGCGCCATCGATCGTCTTCCGAAACCACTAGCTCTGTACGTGACAGAACGAAAAGACGCCAAGGCGTGGCTCGACCGCCTACGCGCAGCCGGCTTTGCACGAGTAGCTGACGTCGCTGGCTATTCGAGCCCTGACGAACGCCGGAGCGCGATGGAAGGCTGGAGCGGCCGTTCCGCTTCGGGCCCTATCCCTACCCGATACGACATCGTCGTAGGGACCTCAGCCTTCGGCCTGGGTGTAGACCTACCCGACGTCCGCAGTGTGGTGCACGCCTGCCTGCCCGAAACCGTCGACCGCTACTACCAGGAGGTAGGGCGCACAGGCCGGGACGGGCGTCCGTCCGTGGCCTACCTAGCATCCGCCCCCCGGGATGAGCCCGTCGCCGAGGGCATCAATCGGCAAGCAATCATTGGTGCAGACAAAGCCTGGTCCAGATGGCGGTGGATGTGGACGCTCAGGGACAAAACATACGCACGTCAGCGTCACTACCTTGTCAACCTTGACTCCATCCCGGACAACGTCCACGACACCTCAGAGGCCAACCGTGACTGGAACATCCGCACCTTGAACCTCATGCTGCGCGCCGGGCTCCTCGGTCTCCACGTTCCTGAACCGCCACAGCGACACGATGGCGAACCACGCGCAGCGTTCCAGGAACGCCTCGACCTCTTCTACGCGGTGGCTTCCACACATGTGGACGTCACGCTCGAAGACACTCAGACCAATGACGAGGAGCACTTCCGGACTCGGTTCGAAGCAGAGCGCCGGCGATCAATCACCGCGCAGCGACACGCCCTAGCCGATCTCCGCACCCTGCTAGGCGGTGATCGATGCACAGGCGAGGTTCTCAGCACCTACTACCGCGTCCAGCAAGGCGGTGCTCCACTGCTGACGGGCGTGAATTGCCGCGGCTGCCCCAGTTGCAGAACAACCGGGCTTCCCCAGGAGAACGGCTTCTACAAGCTGGCCGGAGACCCTCATCCGCTGGTTCCAGCCCCCAGTCGAACCAGCCACGATCCACTCCGAAGCATGCGAGGCAGCGCGTCCTGCCTCAGTTTGTGGTGGAGGAACGAGACCGACCGCCAGGTCAAGGTGCCTCGACTGCTGGAGATGCTGGCCCTGCGTGGCATGAATGTGATTGGCGGGCCAGGGGTCACTCCATCTCTAGCTGAAGCTCTTCAGGAGGATGTGGCACCGCGCCCGATCATCTACGACATCGACGCCGATCTACTCCGCTTCTACGAAGGCCCCGTCATCTGGGTACTGGACGGTGATCCGTTACCAATGGATCGGGTGCTCAGGTCGCGACTGGACTCACCAGACGTGACCTACTTGATCCATCCGCGAAGCACGCCTGATCCGACTCGCCCTGGCCTGGCCTTCGTCGCCCTTCATCCTCAAAGTTTCTCCGTACAGACCGCGTTGGAGTCGTTCTGATGGCCCTGATCAACGTGGACGCTTCGCGCCCCGACCCCATGTGGGCAGTCGTCCGTCTACTCGCCCACTCGAAGGGGCCGGTAACACTCGACGGCGCACGCGCTCTGCTGAGTCCACCGACCCTCGCGTCCGGTGACAAGGACGCGTCGGAGATGTTCAACAAGGCTGTCAAGACGCTGAAGGAACTCGGGCTACTCCACGTCGACGAATCCACCGGTGAGCTGACGCTCATGGGACCCGCTGAGCAACTCGACGGCCGAGATTGGAACGCCTTCGCGGCTGCGCTGCGCACTGCGGTCTTCGCACCTGAGCGCAACAGTGGTTTGGGGGACAACGATGAGCAGAGGGAATCCCGAGACCTCACGCGTGCCCTGGCCTGGCTCCTCACGCTAGATCCCATGCGCCCTGCCGTGGACTGGGACCAGGCCCAGGACCTCATGAAGGAAACCCCGCTCAAGCCCGAGGCGGGACCGGCAGTCGTAAACGCCGAACGATGGCGACCCTTCTGCGACTGGGCCTCCGCGCTAGGGCTCGCAGCACGGCCACTTCTATCCGGCGGACCCGGCAGTCGACTGGTCCCTGACTGCACCGCCGCAGTCAGACATGTCATGCAGTCCCTGTGGGAGCCGGGCCAACAGGCTAATGCCGTGACAGCCGTCCGAAGCGTGCGCGAGCGTTTGCCGGTGCTCGCCGGCGGCCAATACTCCCTGACACTCCACCTCCCCAACCCCGGTGACCGCGTGGCGAGCCCTGCCCTCTCCTTTGCATTGCTCCGCGGTAACGACGAGGGCTGGCTGCGCCTAGAACTCGATTCCGATGCCGCATTGGTGTTGCAGGTGACCGATCCAGAGCAGCCGTCGAGTCCGCGCTACGTAAGCGACATCACGATCCAGGAGGCCCCGAGTGCCTGACTTTCGCGGAAAGGTCTGCTGGGATCCCACAACAGCCGCCAACACCATCAGCGTGGAGGCGATCTCCCCTTCCCCTGCCGTCTTTCGGGCCACTCATGCACCGTTGCGCATCCAACGCGCACGGCTCGACGGCCGGCAACTCGTGCTTGAGGGACAGACGGTTGACGAGCGGAAGGTCCTTCACGACTTCCTGAATCACCAGTCCAGCAGCGGCGCCCTGCTCATGCCAATCGTGGGCGAGTCGGGGTCAGGGAAGTCTCACCTCGTCAGATGGGTCCGTGAGCACCTCGAATTGGTCGACGACAGGCCTCGTGATCGCGAGGTCATCTACCTTGAGAAGCACAGGACAAGCCTGAAGGCAGTGGTCCAAAGCCTGATCGCCAAGGCGGACAGTGACGAACTGAAGCAACTCAAGGCCGAGATCGACAAATTCACCGCTGACATTGACGCAGCAGTGCTCGCCCGGCGACTGATCCATTCCCTTAACGAGACCCTCGTAGCCGAGACCGGCAGCGGCGTCTCGGGGCCAGCGCGACAACTCTACGGCCCTCATGGACTCGGGGCACTCCTCGACGATCCGCACGTCAGTGAGTTCATGCTTCAGCCCGAGAAGTTCGTTCCACAACTGGCCACTTACCTCCTGCGAGACCGTACAAAGGGAGATAAAGATCGGCCTCCGAAGTTCACAGTTGATGATCTCCCGCTAGACATCACGAACGTCAGCAAGGCTTCGGCGCTCGCCAAGAAGTGGGTGCAGGTTCTCAGCTCCAAGGCCGAACTCCAGGAGATCGCGATCGACCTCCTGAACGAGCACCTGGAGACTGCGATCAATCGCAGCTTCAACCTAGGTATGGGCCGCTTGCTAGAGGCCATGACCCTTGTCCGTGAGGAGTACCACCGACAGGGCAAAGAGATCATTCTCCTCATCGAAGACTTTGCCCTCATTCAGGGTGTGCAGAAGGACCTGCTGGACGCCGTCGTCGAAGCCGCCCACCGTGAGGGGTCCACACGACTTGCCCCCATCCGCACCCTCATGGCGGTCACGACTGGTTACTTCCGTGACTTGCCAGAGACCGCGCTCACCCGTGTACAAGCAAACCTGGGCTACGCGTATGACCTCGATGTTCCGTTCAGTGAAGAAGACACCGGTGAAGACGCCATCGCTGCATTCGTTGGCCGCTACCTCAACGCAGCTCGCATCGGCAAGGATCAACTGGAACAGGTAGGCGGTGGCGACCCCCCGAACGCATGTGACACATGCTCCCTGCAGCCCCGTTGCCACGACGCGTTCGGAGCATCAGCGGATGGATATGGGCTCTACCCCTTCAACCGCTCAGCTCTGACTCGAATGGTCCACTCCACCGCTTCGAAGGATGAACCATGGAGGTTCGTTCCCCGAACTGTACTGGGGAGTGTGGTACGGCCAGTTCTCATCGAGCACGCTGGTTCACTGCGTCGCGGGGAGTTTCCCGATGAGGCCCTCTCTGAAAGCTTCCCTACGGCTGACATCGACCCCACGCTCGATACAGCCGTGCGATCGTTCATCGACAAAAATGATCGGGTGGCCGGCCCACGGCGACAGGTGATCCTTGAGTTCTGGGCCGACGCGGGTGCTCAGGGCATCGAAATCGATCCCACGGTGTTGGAGGCCTTCGCCCTCAACCCCATGGCTACCGGAGTCCAAGCCCCTCAGCAGCAGCCGCGACGCGAGGCTGAACCTTCCCCCCAGCACACCGCCACGCCAGGCACTGCCAAGACGGAAGACAAGACCTATCCCCAGTCCGTTCAGCGGAGCCTTCAGAACATCGAGGAGTGGGTGACCCGCGGCGACGACCTCAAGCAGGACCACGCCCGAGCCATCCGCACAGTCATCGCCACGGCAGTAGCCGAGCGGTACCGTTGGAACGCACCGCTCATGCAGGCGCAGAGCAACGTGAAGGAGAAGGGCTGGCCGAACAAAGCCACCGTCGTAAGCATTGAAGGCTCTGCGGTTGCAGGCATCACAGGTGCTGATAGCGCGCCGATTCAGTTCAAGCGGAGTGCGACGAACAGCAGGTTCTTCCAGAGCTTGATCCGTGTGCAGAACGGGCTGGACCAGGTGCGCGGTGAGGACATCCGCAGGCTCGCGACCCTCGCAGAGCGGCACGCCGGTGCGCTGGCATCCCGAGTTCAAAGCAATTTGGAGGTCACGGACGACGACCTTGTCCTCGGCCTACGGGCATCGGTACTGGGAGCAGTTCTTGCTGGCCGCTGCTGGCCAGAGATGAGCATCGAGGAACTCCTAGCGGCAGCGGTAGACGACGGCGACGCTTGGAAAGGTACCGGCGTCATGTCGAGGCCTGACCGGTGGACCGCGGCCTTCAGCCAGCACCTGTCGGCGCGCAGCGCCCTGGTGAAACGTATCCGTACCGGAATCGGCATTTCGCAGGGCAGCAGGGGAGCCGTGGGCATGATCGATGCAGCCCGGGCACTTCCTCTGCTGGAGAAGGCAACAGCCACCTGGACGTGGGAAGCGCCAGCGGGCAGCGTCCCCGAGTGGGTGAAGCCCGCAGTCAAACCATTCGCATCATGGTCCGCGCTGATCGAAGGGCAAGTCACGTTGCTCAAGGACTGGCTGGGCGACATCAGAATGCGGCAACCCCGCAGCACCCCGGGGAACCATACTCTGGCCAGCATCAGAACTGCCGTTGATAGAGCAAGAGAGGTCAGTCTGTCGCTGTCCGCCCAACGAGCAGGTGAACTCGACGCTCTCCTTCAGCAGGCAGGTGCTGCGGACTGGTCCACGGTCTCCGCTCTGGAGGATGACCTGGGCAGGTGCTTCGACGACGATCGCCCCGAGGCGTCGCGGGGGATTGCACGTATCCGCACGGCCGCCCAGGACCGAGGGGCTTCCATCGAAGTGATTCGGAACCTGCTTTGTGTCGCTGACGAGTGGCTAGATGAGGCCCTGAAGGGTGCTGAGATGCGGGCGAGTTCCTCGACTGCAAAGAGCGCAGCTGAGGACGTGCAGGAACTCATTACTGAATGGCGTTCCCTGGCAAGCGGAGGGGCTGATCAAGCATGACTCATATGTCTGTATACGAGAAGGCAAAGCTGGTTGAGGATCACGCTTCACGCATCGCGGACGGTGAGGACTCGCAGCGGCAGGCGACTCGTGTATCAAGGTGGCTGCTGGAACTCCGCTCTCAACTCAACCAACTTCGCTCACAACTGGCCGTCACACATGCTCTACAGTCTCGCAGCGTCGGACTCGACATCGACTTGTCTGGCATCGATGACGGCAGAGCTGGATTTGAACGGAATTTGGGAGCCAGCGGACTTCCCACCAACCCGGCGTTCAGCACCGCGAAGAAGAAGACACAGGAAGTATCTGATCGCCTCGCGGAAGAGAATCAAGCGGCTTGGTCTGCCTGGACGACGCAACTCCTCTCGGAACTGCCCCTAGCGCGAATCTCGATGCTCATCGAAGTCGAAGCAGAGAAGCAGGCCTCTAAGTGGCAACTCGAACTGGAGCGAATCTCCAGAGGCAAGGCTTTTAAAGAGGCCATCACCACATTCGCAACCACGTACGCCGGACTGGCGGAACTTCTTCAAGCTACTCAAGATCCGCCGGAAGCACTCGTCGGCCTGCTGAATCGGCTTCGCGCGCAGTCTGGCCTGACGCTCAGCGATGTCACAGACGAGGAGATCACGCTCCTTCGTCAATGCCGGATGGACGCCCACATCACCCTGAAGAGGAAGGGTTCGTGAACCAGAGTTCAATAGGCCAGAAGTTCGCCAACGAACTTCTGAACCAACTTGAAGGTCTTGAGTTGCCCCTCCTCATGTGGGGCGTGACGGAAGGCGCGCTCTCAAAGGAAGACGTCCTCAACTGCATCGAGCAGTACCTCGACGAATGCGACGACCCGCCAGGCCTATCAGCTCTCGAGATACTCCGCGGGATGCAGGGCCGCGCGCTGCTCTTCAAAGTGCCCTGGCCTGCTGACGGATCGATCCGTTACCGCACTCGCTTTGCTGAAGCTCTGCGCTTGACCGCCGGGCTGCGCCAACTCTTCCGGCCACGCGGAGACTGGGCAGACGACATCCCCAACGGATGGTGGCGGCAAGGCAAGCGACTCATTGCTGACTACCGCCTACACGTTCGCTATCGCCGTTACCCTGATCGGGACATTCCGGGCTCCCAGGCCCTCAAGGCGTTGCGCACCCTTCCCGGTTGGGGCGAGCTCCAAGACCGTGTTGCCCAGGGCCAACTGGGCGGCAAGAACCTCGCCCGTTTCCAATTGGAGGCAACGCAAGCTGTCTTCGCCTCGCTCCAGAGCAAGAACCGCTCCAAGGGAATCATCGTCAGCGCCGGCACCGGTAGCGGCAAGACGCTGTCCTTCTACCTGCCCGCCTTCGCAGCTATAGCGGAGCACGCCACCAACAAGGTTCAGAGCAGGATCCACACTCTGGCGCTGTATCCGCGAACTGAGCTGCTGCGGGACCAGTTGCGCGATGCCATCGTCAATGCTCGCAGCGTTCAGAGCGCGCTCGTCAGCCAGGGGAAGAGGCCTCTGCGTATCGGCGCACTCTACGGAGGCACCCCGAATCACGGAGACGACTGGCGACTTCAGCCCGGACGAGGCTCCGGCCGTTGGGCACGTGTAGGGGACGGCGCCGTGTGCCCCTTCCTACCCTGCCCTAGCCCGACGTGCGAAGACGGCGATTTGATTTGGTCCGACAAGGACCGCGCTGAACGCATCGAACGCCTCAAATGCCGCCGCTGCGGGGACGAGATCCCGGATGGCCAACTCGCCTTGACCCGCGAGTCCTTGAAGAGGAACCCGCCGCACCTGCTGTTCACTACCACGGAGATGCTGAACAAGTGCAGCGCCGACGGCTATCTCGACAGCCTCCTGGGCTGGCGCGGAGGAAGCGTGCCGTCCCTGATGCTCCTCGATGAGGTACACACGTACTCGGGAGTCCACGGTGCGCAGGTCGCCTACCTCCTGCGCAGATGGAGGGACGCAGTAGTCAAACCCGTAACGTTCGTGGGCCTCAGCGCCACACTGCGCGACGCGAACCAGTTCTTCGCACAGTTGGTCGGCCTGCGCGAGAGCGACGTTGACCCCATTGCACCCGAAGATGCCAGCATGGTGCGGGAGGGCCGCGAGTACGCGCTCGCGCTGCGGGGCGACCCGGTCTCGGGAGCCAGTCTCCTGTCCACGTCGATCCAGACTGCAATGCTTTGGGGTCGCGTACTCGACAGTAGTGACGATGCATTCCTCTACGGCTCGACCGGGTTCCTATTCACCGATGCCCTGGACGTCACCAACCGCTTCTACAAATACCTTCGCGACGCCGAGGGCGACCAAGACCACCGCGGGCGGCGCAACAATCGCCGAGGTGACGTGCTCGCCGGGTTGCGGTCGCGTGCGCGTGCGGAGCCTGGGCCTCGCTACCTTGAGGGACAGAACTGGGAGCTCGTCGAGCGGATCGGTCATGAACTCGACCCAGATCTCCGCATGCACCCCTTGATCATCGGGCGGACCTCATCGCAGGACGCCGGAGTGAACCGCAATGCGAACCTCACCATCGCTACAGCGTCGTTGGAGGTGGGCTTCAACGACCCGCGGGTCGGTCTCGTCCTTCAGCACAAGGCACCGCGGAATGCCGCTTCATTCATTCAGCGTCGAGGCCGCGCCGGCCGAGAGCGCGGCACTCGACCGCTGACCATCGTGACCTTGTCGGATTACGGTCGCGATCGCCTGGCCTACCAGGGCTACGAAACGCTCTTTGCCCCAGAGGTCGCTGCCACGACCCTGCCGCTCAAGAACCGGTACGTCCTCAAGATCCAGGGAGCACAGGCTCTTCTTGACTGGGCCGGGCGCAGGATGCGTGTCCAGGTCGGGCGCGGCGACGTGCGGAAGCTCCTGACAACCCCCGATGACGAAAAGACCTTGTCCGATTACGAGAAAGAGCGCATCGGGCTGATCAAGATCCTGGACCAGTTGCTGACCGAGGAGCGCGTCCAGGATGAGTTTGCACGGCACCTCGTCAAGGCGTTGAAGATCAGCGTTGATGAGGCACAGGCCGTGTTGTGGGAACAGCCTCGCTCCCTCCTCCTGGCTGTCGTGCCCACGGCTCTTCGCCGGCTTCGCTCCCGTTGGGAACCTCTTGTAAATGACCCCGGCATGGGCGAGAAGGCCATGCTCCCCGAGTTCATCACTCGGACGCTGTTCGAGCCGCTGAACCTTCCCGAGGTCGATCTGGAACTCCCCTTCGACAACGGGGATGGTTCCGTCGAACACATGCCCATCGGTAAGGCATTGACGGAAGCCGTGCCGGGACGGGTCAGCCGGCGCTTCGGGTACCTGGACGACGCTCACCGCACGTGGCTCGCCATCCCCGACGAGGACAGCAATGTGCTCAACCTGAGGGAAATCGTCACCGAGGGCAGGCTGGAAGGCACCTGGCAGCCTCATGGACACGATGGTGCCGACCTCGAAGTCGTCCGCCCCTTGAGCCTGGTGCTTTCCCAACCCGATCCCGACATCGTGGACCAGTCCCACGGCCAGCCGCAGTGGGGCACCCAGATTGTGGTGGAGGACGACGCACCCCTCAGCGAAGGCACCGTGCCGAAGCCGTCCCCCTGGCAACGTCGCCTTGACACGGTCAACTTTGCAACCCACGCCGCCGGCAACCCTGTACGAGTGCGCCGCATGACGTTCGGCGCGGAGTGCAACGTCCGGCGGGAACGCCAGAACAGTCAAGCCCGCACTATTCGGTACGAACTTC
Organism: Streptomyces sp. NPDC056734; assembly: GCF_042790455.1. Lineage (NCBI taxonomy): Bacteria > Bacillati > Actinomycetota > Actinomycetes > Kitasatosporales > Streptomycetaceae > Streptomyces > Streptomyces sp. NPDC056734. The sequence goes on along the minus strand of NZ_JBHTZD010000005.1, from coordinate 146,580 downwards.
GGGGACGACCAGCCGCACTCGGATTCGCTTTGGGTGTCGATGCCATCCGCTTCGCGCTCAAGCCGCTCAACCTCGACGATCCAGCTGTCAGGGAGTACCTCGCTATGCCTCAGTGGCGCTCTCTGGCTTTCTTGCACACGGTTCAGGATGATCCGGACTTGGCCGAGATCTCCGACACCTTCCAGAGGGAGCGCCTGGCCCAGATCTATCTGACCGCGTTCACTCTGGCCGGACTCGACGGGAACCACACGAACGCTGACGTCCGTGCGCTGCTGAAGAACGGCGCCTGGACTCAGGATCTCTCCAAGATCTTCCAAGTGCTCTATCGCGACTCCGACGTGACTGAGCAGGAGGTCGACGGTGATCGACTCGTGTCAGAGTTGATCAAGCTCGTCGGCAACAGCACCGTTATCACAGCCCTGGACAGGGCAGCAGAGTTGCTCGTGGCGGAGGACATTTCGGTCGAGACGAGCCCACTGGCCCAGCGCACGTACCGCGACACGATGGCAGCCGCGATCCTTGCTGCTGCTCAACGCGCGTGCCCGAACGCACAGGACGGCGATCTCATCGTTGACACACTTCCCGGTGAGGGAGAGGGATCGCTCACCGAGGTGTGGCTGAGCGAAACGTCCGTGGGCGGATTGGGGATCGTCGAGCAACTGGTCGACTTCTACTCGAAGGACCCCCGGCAATTCTGGGGGCTTGTGACGAGCAGCCTCGCGCCGAGCGAATACGAGTATGTCGACGCCACACTGACCCGGTTCCTCCAGCACGTCATCGACGAACCCAGCGGAACGGCCGCCCAGGCAATGGCGACGCTCAGGGCTGGCAGTTCCGCCAAAGAGGCCGAGGATGCTCTGGACGTCCTTCGCGAGGCCTGGGCACGGCTCGACGGCCCGCCACGGCATGCAGCCGTTGCAGCACTGTCCACGCGGCTTCTACGCCCGGGGTCGGGGCCCGATACTGACGTCACCGCTCTCGTCCTTGTTGACGCATGGACGCAGTTGGAGCAACGCCTCCGGGTCGAGGTCGACGCTCGCGTAATCGCATACGCTGTGGGATCCGGAAAGCTTCAGTTGGAAGGCGCGCGGTCTCTGACGGCAGACCAGGTCTTCAGTCTTCTGTGGCCTCGCGGCCACCAGGCCCGCACTCAAGACTTGAAGCACTACCAGCCATACGCTGACGACCCCGTCCTTGAGCGTCTGTTGGTCCAAGCCGCGCACGATGACCGTGTACCGGTGATCGCCATAACCAAGCCCACCTGGGGTGCCGCTTACCGACAACAACTGACCGCAACCTCGGCTGTCGAACTGGTCTGTCCGGCGGGAGACGCAACCTTGATGGCTCAGGCCTTGAAGCAGGTTCCGGTCACGCCGATCGACCGGGATGTGCTGCGTGTCTACGGAGAAGTCTGCGGTGTGCTCCGCCACCAGAACGAGATTCGAGTCAGGGTCGAATTGCGGGAGGCAGCCCAGTGAAATCCCAGGAACGAGCCCTCCGCATTGGGCAGCACACCGCAATTCGCGTTGACACCATGCTGTCCGCGGCGCTGATCGCAGAGTTCATTGCACCCAGCGACCACCTGTGGTTGGTGTCCGCATGGATCACCGACGTCCAGGTCCTCGACAACAGCCACGGTGCCTACGACGCACTCTTTGGAGATACTCCTCCGGCGGGTTGCCGACTCTCAGACGCCTTGGCTCGCATCGCCCATGGTGGCGCACAGGTACACGTTGTGACCCGCGATGATCCCCACAACGAGGACTTCCTGCGCCGCCTGACGAAGGCTGCATCAGGCAGGAAGCTTCACACTGTCCGCGACCCGGATATCCACGAGAAGACGCTGTGCGGGAATGACTGGATGCTGAGCGGATCGATGAACTTCACGATCCGAGGCATGGCCCAGAACGACGAGATGATCACTTACCGGGCAGGCAGCGACGCTGCCGCCCAAGCACGCATTGACCTGGCCGAGCGGTGGGGAAACGGAGAATGAACCAGACCACGTCCTGGACCACTGATCGTATCCAGGCGTTCCTGCATAGGTTCTTCGGCGAGGGCAACGATGCGTGGCCCAAGATGGACTATACACACTCGTGGACGGCGCGCACCGAGCCCTTCGTCAAGATCGCGCTGGGCGAGAACGACGCGCCTATCGTTCTCCCCCGCTGGATTGCTGAAAACCAGTCGTACACGATGTACGCCATCGCACGCGACCCAGCAGATGTCGGCAAGACAGCTGAACTCATTGAGGCATTTGCCGGGCCTACATATATTTACTGCAACATGGAGCGCGGTGGCCTTCGTCCAACTCTGCTCAATCGGGACGATCCTGTGGAACGCGCCGTCATCGACCTGTCCGGCGAACGTTCCACTTTTCGCCTGACAACCGGGGAGAGCGACAAGTACCGGCAGGGTCTGACTGATGCTCTGCTACTGATGCAGCAGACCTACCTGAGGCGTCCGCCAAGGCTCTGGCGCGTAGTGAAGCCGGTCGGCCGTCTCATCGCTGAGTTCGACGCGGCTCTCGCGGCCGGCGGTGAAGCTGCCTCCCTTGATCTCCTTGAGCAACTCGCTGCCGCGGGCGGGCTTACTGCGACGAATCTCGCGCATCTCAAGCTCAAGAGACTTGACCGTCTCGGAGCGAGTACCAAGGTGCTGGAGTTCCCGGCACTCCAGGACGTTGCCCGGCAAGACCCTCCTGCGCCGGTAAAGGCAGCAATCCTGAACGCCGTGTACACCGTTGCCCTGGAGGAGCCACTCGCCGGTCGGAATCTGGAGACGGCCAAGTCCAACCTCATCACTCACGGCAGGGCCGTCCCCGAGCTACTCGCAGGCGACCCGCGGTCGTATGGACCGCAGGCCATGACAGTGCTCCTACTTGCCTCCGTGATCCTTAAGAACGCAGAGGCCGCACGCCGGTTCGTGACAGCTGCTGAGGACCTCGATGAAACACCCGAAATTCCCCTGCTTGTGTTGAATGAGGCTAATGCCCTTATTGGGCAGGCTTCGGAGGACCTCGGTGCCTCCGCATTGCCGCAGCCCGAGGAGTCTGCAGACACGGCCGCTCCGATCAGCGATTGGCCAGCCCTGTTCTTCGCGCTCGCCGAGGGCGACACTGCGGCGAAGGACGCACTGGACGAGGAACAGTGGACCCTGTGGCCCACTCCTGCAGAGCACGATGGGACCCTCGCCGAGTTCCTGGACGGGTTGAGCGACGGTGCCGCGCGCGAACTATGGCGGGCAGTGGGCTCGTTCATCGATGCCGTGGGCTACGACGACCCCGCACCCGAATGCGCCCACGCCTTCATCCGCAATGCAGTGCTCTTCAACCGCTACAGCCCTGGAGACTTGGCGGCCTTGCAGGCGCTGATGGAGATCGCACTTCGCGCTGGTCCCTCTGCCGAGCAGTATGCGGAGATCCTTAAGGACATCGGTTCGGACACAGAACGATGGGTCGCTCCCGAACGGGCCTCGGCTGTCTTGGACTTCGTCGACCGCTTGTTCCTCGCAGCGTGCCCTGATCCTGAGGCTCGCACGAGCCTGTGCTCGCAACTGCTCGGGCCTCTGTCTGCGCACAGCCGCCGCCTCACCGAGGCGGACCTCGCCTTCGCTCGCCGGCTCTCCGAAGACCTAGGCATCGACTTCTCCTGGGCTGCCCCTGCTGGCAAAGAGGGCGAAGACAGGTCCCCCGTCGAGTTCCCTCCTGCGACGGTCTTGCTGTACTCGCTGGACGAGGCGGTACTCAACCGGTGCCAGGAGGAACTTAGGCGCCTCGCTCCGGCTGTGAAGGTCTTGACGGCCTACGATCATGTGGGCACACCGCAGTTGCGCCAGAAGGCACGGGCCGCGAATGTGATCGTTCTGGCTACACGTTGCGCCAAGCATGCGGCTACCGGGTTCATTGACCAGAACAAGAAGACTGAGCACGTCGGGTATGCGAACGGCAGTGGTTCCGCATCGCTTCTCCGTGCTGCCATCGACGAACTCCGCATCGCGGCGGCGACCGAATAGCGAAGCGGCGGCCTCCCCCGAACCAGGGCGGCCGCCGCCAAGGGCAGGTGAAGCTATCGACTGACGAGACTCTGCAAATAACTGCTCAGCAGTCGTACGTCGTTGGTGGTGTTCTGCAGGCTGTTCCAGCGGCGTTCCTGCCCGTCTGGGAACGACCAGGTGCCGGATGTCCAGGCCGCGTGATCCTCCAACCCACGCAACGTGATGCGGATCTTGTCCCAGCCGACCTTGTCGAAGGGGATATCGGCGGTGAGTCGGTCCATGACGAAGCCCATGGCCTGGATGCCTACGCCATGTGTCAGCCTCGACTCCTTGGGAGGCTTGCCCCACGCTTCCTCGAAGATGTTCGACACTGGTGTCCAGAAGGACAGCAAGTGCGCCAGCATCTTCTCTTCGTCCCCGGTTCCATCCTCGGCGTTCCGGTACTGGTAGAGGGCGCCCTCGTAGATGCTGTGCTCCAGCATCCTCAGAATGCTGTTGTCCTTGATATTGCCGCCAGGCGACGTAGGGCTGCTGATCCTCCCGCTGAAGGGACCGTCTCCCATATTCAGAAGGACCATGATCTTCGCAGCGAGTTGACGGCGCGCGTACGAGCGCGGCAGTTGCCCGGTGGTCTCCGGCAGGAGTTCGTACACGAGACCCTTGGGGAGCGGCTTGGTCGAGTTGACCAAGATGAACTGCGACCGTTGCTCTTCCTGGGACGCGATGAAGCCCACGGCTGCCACAGGAAACTCTGCGACGTCAGCGTCCCTGATGGCTGCGCTGCGCTGCTGTCCGTCCACGAGCCAGGCCGGCTTCTGTTCGTCAGCCAGTGACTCATCAACAGGGATAACAAGCTCGCCAGGGATGGAGTACTTCACGTCGCCGCCGCGAACCGTTGGTTCGAAGGTCACACGCTCGTCGAATGCGAGGACCACGGCGTTGGGCAGCATGGCCCCCTCGGACTCGAGGTAGCGGCGGATCGAGCTGATGTGGCTGAGGACCTCAGGCCGCTGGTATCCCTGCAATCGCTTCTGGTCGTCGCGGCGGACGCGTGAGACAGAGGCAAAGTCGTGCAGCTTCTTGCCGTCGACAGCGAAGCAGTAGATCTCCTTGCTGCCTTGCAGCACCTTGAGCGCGGGAACCTTCAACACGTAGCGGTCGGCCACATCATCTCCTGTTTAAGTTACTTTGAGTTCTATGCGCGGTCTGGGCGATTAAGTGAGCGGCAGCTTGCGCATCTTGGCTTCGAGCACTGTCATGTTATGGAATCCGCGGCGCTTGTTTCGCTCCGTTCCACGGAAGATGACCATCTCGATCTTGTGCTTCCTGCATAGATCGCAAGGACAGTCCTTCCACGGCCGGTCGACGAGGGTCCCCCTGTACTTGTCGACCTTCTTCAGCTTCTTTTCGTCGCCGAGAAGTGATTGATAGGCGCGCAGGGCATCCATGACATCCTGGACTTCAACGCTCTCATCTTCGCCATATTGGCGAAGCAATTTAAGGCATTCCCGCTCTGCTTCGATTGCTTGTGATTGCGACACCACTCCTGCCAGAATCAACCGCTTCAGGGTGAGGTTTCCGTCAACTTGGGGAACTCTGACCGCCATATAAGACTTGTCGGCTGTGTGATAATTGTTCCGCTCATCCATGAAGGCCTGCCGGAATGCCGAGGTGCTGTCGAAACTGCTGACGTGGTAGCCGACGAAGCGTTCCATGCTATCGACGCGGGTGATTCCGAGCAGATGGAACTGAACGCCATCCTTGCGGACTTCGGAGATTCTCTCAAGGCAGGCAATAATTTCCGGCGTTTTCAGCGGAACCATGCCACCCAGGGCGATCCTCTTGTACCCCATTTTCTGGAGTCTGGCGACGCTGTCAGCGTAACTGTCTGGACTCCATCCCTGGGCGGCGCCCACCGGCTCCAGCCTACTTTTCGCCTCGGAGATCAGCTTGTTACGCCCTTGGACGGCCCTTATGAATTTATCCGCCAGATCAAGCGAAATCTCGCGACGCTTCACCCATGCTGGATCTGCCTCGCTCTCTGGGACGTCAGGCTTGTAGCCAAAGATGACATGGTCGATGCTGATACCTGAATTGAATCTGCATTCGTAATAGAAGTCGAGTACGCCCTCAATGGTGTAGGGCGGGTACTCTTCGTCAATGTAATTGAATGCTCCGCAGTCACCGAGACTGTCCATAGGCAGCGGTAGGCTGAAGAACTCCCTCACGCCGTCCCGGTAGAGGCGGTCCCTCTGCGGTGTGCTGTACTTTCCGGCACCCTTCACTGACCCGTCTACGATCGCCTTACTGACCAGTATCCCGTCGTATGGCGCTGGCTTCACAGCCTGATGTGCATACAGGTCGTCCCTCTGTCGGACTCGGTGATCGGGATACTCGTCCCTAACGAAGTCGTACCGGGGGCTGATCTGGTCTTGGCTGTCCGGGAAGTAGAACCTCACGACGCGCTCATCCTCGACTGAAGGTAGATTCGAATCAACAGGTTTGACAGGGTGCTGATATGGCGGGGCGTGTTTTGCAGCTCATTCCAGGGAATGTTGAGTTCCGGCCAGCGACCCTTTGTCCAGTGGCAGTGAGGCTTAACCAACTTCAGTTCAGCCATGGCCTTTTCGTAAGCATCCTTCGACCCGATATTCGCGCTCACAAGTACGCGGTCCATTATCCGGTCCATGAGACGCCCTATTGATCGAATTCCCACACCGTGCATGAGGCGACTTTTTGCTGGCGAGAGCCCCCAGGCTTCCGGGAAGGTGTCCCTAACGGCTGTCCAGTAGACGACGAGAATATCTCTCATCGCTGATGTGTCGGTTGTTCCGTTGGAAAGGTTTTTGTATGGAAATAGAACCCCGGAGGGGGACAGTGATTCTTCGATGGCAGAGATGAGGCTGTTATCCTTAACTACTGCCTCAGATTTCCTATCGCCTACGGTTGAAGCCTGCTTGATCAGTCCCCTGAATGGTGAATCGTTGTCTAGATTCAGGGCATTAACAAGCGCGGATGGGAGTTTCCGAGCAGACAACCTGGTTGGTAGCTTTGTGTTGACTTCGGGGAGGAGTTCGGAAACGAGGTTGGTAGGTAGAGGTGACACGGTGTTGACCCGGAGGAACTGGTCGCGCTGGATCTCCAGATCTTCAGCAACAAACCCTGCAACGGTGATGGGGAGCTTCGACCGCTTGGTGCGTGCAAGAGCAAGGCTTCGCTGCTGTCCGTCTACGATCAGGGCCGGCCGAGGAGCGTCGTCGGATTCCGGCAGCGGGATCTCGATGGTCCCGATCGTCGCCAAGCCGTCGGTGTTATTGGGCCCTCGGCTGCCCTTCCAACGGACCGAGGCGGGGAGGGCGAGGATGAGACCGTTCGGGAACAGGACGTCTTCGCTATCCAAGTAGTCAAGGATCTGCTTGACGTGCTGCTTCTTCTCGGGCCGCTGGTAGCCGAGAAGTTTCCCAGCCTCGTCACGGGAGATCCTTGCTACGTCAGCCACACGATCCACTTCTCCGGCCTCCAGGGCGAAGAGATACAGCGGGATGCTCGGGTTCTGTTCGATGCGTAGAGCTCTGCGTCGAATCGGATTCTCTGTCACGACACCCTCATGGCCTTGATATATAGGTTGGCGAAGCGACTCTGTTCACAAGCCTGGCCGCCGTCTCTCAGCCGTCGCAGTAGCCGTGTCCTCGAGATGCGCGGCTGGGATGCAGTCTGCTGCCGGATGAAGGCGATTACCTCGTCATCCGTCGTCGGCTGGCGGTTGTGGAGTTCGGGTCTGGGTTGGCTCGCCGCCCACTTCTTCCAGGAGTCGGTGGTAGCCGTTGACGTGAGCTGGTGGTCTTGGCAGTGCTGGAGCCACGAGGTGGCCATGCGTACGTTCAAGCTCGTCAGCGTTCCGCCCAGAACCCGTCTCAGCCCGGCGTCCGCGGGGACTCTCTGGATGCCAGCGACCTCTTTGATGCCACCGAAGAGGAGAACGTCGGGCGCGACTTCGGCCAGGGCGCGCAGCTCCGCTTCCATGGCCTTCGCGTAGACCTCCGAGAGAACCATCAGGACAGGGCTTGCCTTACCGAGTTCCTGCAGCGTTGCTCGACCGGTGTCTTCCTGGAGGTGGCCCCACCACTTGGCGCTGTCTTCTGCTGTGGCGGCCACCGAGTCGGCGTGTCGAGTGCTGAAGGTCGCGGCGTAGGAGGGAGCCGACGCTGATACTGGCTGGAGGCCGAGGCCGGCGGAAGCCACCCAAAGATCCGCGCTGAACCCGGCTTTAATGGCTTCTTCACGGAGTCGCTGTGCCTGCGTCCAGTGGTCGCCGCGGTAGAGCCCAGTGAGCGTGTGTGCTGGCGCGGCGTTGGTGACGCGCTCGTTCCAGAGCGTCACGCGCTCCTTTACGGTCCCTGCAGGGAGGGACCTCGCCCGCAGTGCGGTCTCTGGCACAGCAGCCTTGCGGTCTGTGCAGGTGACGACCACCGTTAGTTGCTTCACGCAGCTCCTACTCCCCGACGAGTATAACTAGCAGTTTGCTGTCGTTACTCTACCTGCCGGTTTCCGCTAGGGTTTCACCCGAACACATAGATCTAACTAGGGAGCAAGGCATGGCGGAGCGTCCCGCGATCGTTCTACTGAGTGGCGGACTGGACTCGACGACCGTACTGGCGATCGCCAAGGACCAGGGCTACACGCCGTACGCGCTGAGCTTCCGGTACGGCCAGCGACACAGCGTGGAACTTGAGGCTGCGAAGCGCGTGGCGGCGGCGCAAGGGGTCGCACGCCACGTCATCGCGGACATCGACCTGCGAGTTTTTGGAGGCTCGGCGCTCACGTCTGACATCGACGTTCCGAAGCGCGAGTCCCTGGATGACGCCAGCGGCAAGGACTCCGACAGCAGCGTGCCCATCACGTACGTTCCTGCACGCAACACGATCTTCCTGTCCTTCGCGCTGGCCTACACGGAGACGGTTGGGGCGAGCGACATCTTCACGGGCGTGACGGCCGTCGACTACAGCGGATACCCGGACTGCCGTCCCGAGTACATGGAGGCGTACGAGCGGATGGCCAACCTGGCTACCCGCGCTGGAGTTGAGGGCACGCAGCGACTCAAGCTTCACTCGCCGCTGATCTCCATGTCGAAGGCGGACATCGTCCGCGAAGGCCTGCGGCTCGGCGTGGACTACTCCCTGACCTCCTCGTGCTACGACCCGGACGAGCAGGGTCAGGCCTGCGGACACTGCGAAACCTGTCTGCTCCGCCTCAAAGGCTTCGCCGAGGCTGGCGTCACCGACCCTGTTCAGTACCAGGGCGCGTGAGAATGACCTACCTGGTCAAAGAGATCTTCTACACCCTGCAAGGTGAAGGGAGCCACGCAGGCCGCCCAGCCGTCTTCTGCCGCTTCTCGCGATGCAATCTGTGGACGGGCCTGGAGAAGGATCGGCACCGTGCGATCTGCCAGTTCTGCGACACAGATTTCGTCGGAACTGACGGCGAAGGTGGCGGCCGGTTCCAGACCCCGGAGGACCTCGCTCAAGCCGTCGAGCAGGCGTGGCCGTGGTCCTCCCGGGAGCACCGCTTCGTGGTGTGCACCGGTGGAGAACCGCTGCTGCAACTTGATGATGCAGCGATCGACGCGTTGCACGCTCGCGGCTTCGAGGTGGCCGTCGAGACGAACGGAACCCGTGTAGCGCCGCAGGGCATCGACTGGATCTGTGTAAGCCCTAAGATCGGTTCCGAACTGGTCGTGACCAGCGGAGACGAACTGAAACTGGTCTACCCCCAGTTGGGGGGCGACCCCCGCCAGTTCGAGCACTTGGACTTCTCGTACTTCCGGCTCCAGCCCATGGACGGCCCGGACGTGGAAGCCAACATCCGTGCGACGGTCGACTACTGCATGAAGAACCCGCGCTGGATCCTCTCTCTCCAGACGCACAAGTATCTGGGAATTCAGTAATGGAAATCTTTCGCGAGTTCACCTTCGAAGCTGCACATCGCCTGCCCAACGTGCCCGAGGGGCACAAGTGCGCGCGCCTGCACGGCCATTCGTACAAGGTCATCGTCCACGTCGAGGCCCCGGTCGACCCCGAGTTGGGGTGGGTCATGGACTTTGGTGACTTGAAGAAGGCCTTCAAGCCCATCGAGGCCCAACTCGACCACTACTACCTCAACGAACTCGAGGGTCTTGAGAATCCAACAAGCGAGGTCCTGGCCCGTTGGATCTGGGAACGGCTGAAGCCGATCCTGCCCGATCTCTCCGAGCTCACCGTTCGTGAGACATGCACGTCCGGCTGCACCTACCGGGGCGACTAAGAGATGCACGACATCCAGAACGAGACGGACTCTCGGGGCATTGAGATCGACGAAGTCGGCATCAGCGGTCTTCGATACCCGCTGTACTTCGAGGACGGTCACCTCCGTCAGGAGGGCGTCGCCGAAATCGAGGTAACCGTGCGGCTCCAGTATGACCGCCGGGGTACGCACATGAGCCGCATGGTCGGTCTCGCACACGAGTATCTTCGTCGTTTCGATCCACGCAAGCTGCCGTACGTCTTGAAGATCGGTGCAGACCTGCTTGATGCGCCGGCGGTGAGGGTGTCGGTAGCCGTTCCTTTGAGTACCACCGTAATTGCGCCTGCAAGCGGTGCTGAGTCGTTCCAGGTTCACGACGTTCGGTTCGAAGGCCGCTGGGATGATGGAGACACGGCTGTGGTCACGTCGGTTACCACTGAGGTCACCAGTCTGTGCCCCTGCTCGAAAGCGATCTCTGACTATGGCGCCCACAACCAGCGAAGTCGCGTCACGCTGTCCGTGACAGGACGAGGGGACAACCCTTATCCCCTTGGCGTACAGCAGGCCGTACGGCTGTTGGGGCAATGCGCGTCCGCTCCTGTAGTGCCCTTGGTCAAGCGTTCCGATGAACGGGTCCTGACGATGCAGGCGTACGACCATCCGGTGTTCGTGGAGGACATGGCCCGCGACGTAAGCCAAACATGCCGTGATCAGGGCTTGGTCCATTCTGTGCATGTACGGAACCTTGAGAGCATCCATAGCCACGACGCCATCGCCCAGATCTCGTGGGGCTGACCCCACGCGCCAGCGCGTCTTTGATCGCTTGATTCAAGAAACATTCCGGGCTCTTCCCTGAAACCCTGGCCAGCGCGCGGATTCTTCGCTTTACTCTAAGTGTGAAGGGAATGCTCATCCGCAGCGTCCCGTCCGGTCCCGGAAAGAGAGTGCACAGGACATCGATGGGCAGGGCGTCTTCAAGTCGTCGCCATATCTTCTTGATGGCATGCTCCTCATCCCGTGCCGATACGAGTACGGCGATGCTCTTGCCGTCGCACGACGACGCCATGCGCATACCGCTGATGCATCGCGCGGATTTCAGTTCCACTCCGCTTACGGTCCGGGTCAGGATGATCTCAATGGCATGCAGAGGCATTGGGTCTCCAGGTCAGTTGAGAGAGATGGGTCCGTCAGGGACCAACCTTCCACGTATCCGGAGATCAGAAGGATCACGCCTTCAGGCGAGATATCTCGGTGACGCCCTCTGAGTTCGCTGCTTCCCCACCGGGTGTGCGACGGAGACATCTTCTGAAGCGAGTCCGATTTCTCCATGCTGATCCGCACGATGAAAAGGTGGGAAACGGTGCGCTGGTCATGTTCTCAGCAGTCGGACTCGCGCGATTCATGAATTCCATATACGGATCCGAAGCGAGGATTCTCGATGTGAAAATTCTCGGCGAGGTGCCGAGTGGGTCCCTCCTTGAAATCGGCATCGCGGTCGAGGAGCGACTGCGGGACGGTTCAGCCGCTGCAGCAAGTCCTGCAGAGAATCAGACGATCTCTGGTCGTCCAGGAGTAGCAGGTAGATGCGGCGGTCGAAGCGTGATGACGGCGAAGCGGGCATAAAGCCAGGCTGTACAGCTGGCTAACGAACTCGTGCATGGTTGGCGGTGAGGCATCGAAGGGTTCGACGTGGCTTCTTGCTCACCTCAGCCGAGCTGCGGTCAGGTCTGCGGTTTGTTGGTGGGACAGCAGGGCGGCGATAGCCTGGACGATGTCGCTCATGTGCTCGCGGCGGCCGAGGTGACGGGCCAGGGCCCGCCAGTTCTTCAGGTGGGCGATGCCGCGCTCGACCCGGATACGGCGTGAGGAGTGCGCCTTGCGCCGACGTTCGTGAATCTCCTCGTACCAGTCCGGGGCGTCTTTCCTGAACTTGCGGTGCGGCGGTGTGACCACACGGCCACCGGTCTGGGCGCCCAGGCCCTGGTAGCCGGCATCGGCCAGGATCTCCACCGCGGGCCCGTCGGCCAGGAGCTTGACCAGCCCCAGCTGGCGGGCGTGGGTGATGTCCGCGCAGCTTGCGGGACGGGCTGGACTGCACCACAGGACGCGGCCTTCGCCGTCCGTGACCACCATGGACTTGACGGCGTTCTGCTTGTTCCTGCCGGAGATGAACGTGTCCCGGTCCTTGCGTCCTGCGGCGGGCCGCCGGACACGGATCTCCGTGCCGTCGACGATGCCGGTCTTCCCGCTCGCGCCGAGATGGTCGACGACCTCGGCCAGGGACCGCAGCCGCACGTCAGGGCTGACGGTGCATCCCCGCTCGGCGAGCAGGGGCCGCACCTCACCGATGGCCCGGGTGACCGTGGAGCGGTCCACGCCGAACCAGCCGGCCACCACATCGTGGGTGACCTCGTGGCGAAGATGGACCAGTGTGGCCAGCAGCCGGTCGATGAACACCAGCCAGTGCCTCGCGCCGGCGCCCAGGGCCCGCTTCCGCGGCTTGGACGCCAACCTGGCATGGTGCCGCTCATGCCACAACGGGCCAACTTCGGAGACAAGTTCAGCGATCACGTCAGCCGACAGACCGGTGATTCGACGGTTGCTGACGATCACTGCACGAGACACGTTCTCCACCGCGTGACCATGATCAACGATCAGGAGCCCGAGACCTCACCGCCAACCATGCACGAGCTCGTTAGCAACTTCAGTGCCGCCCGACGGGTGAGGCCTTTTTGGGTTCGCCGATGTGGGCATGACATAACGGGAAACGAACTTCGTGCTCGCGGGAAGGTGCTGAATGGCGAGTCGCATCACCCCAGGTAGATCCCACTCGTGAACGTCCCACCGCACACACTGTTCTTGAGTTGGCTCAGGCGCAGTTGACGAGATCCCGACCGATCTTCATGATCGGTCGGGATCTTTGTCGTTTCCGGGGGTTCCAGGGTGTCCGTGCAGGACCTTGCCGCTACAGCGGTTTCGCGAAGCAGCGGCTTGACTCGTGGGCGCGGTAGTAGCCGAACTTCGCGCACGGTTCATAGCCGCTGGAGGTGTAGAGGGCGATGGCCTCCGGCTGTTCCAGGCCGGTTTCCAGGACCATGCGGGTGCGGCCCGCCGTACGGGCGTCGTCCTCCAGGGCGGTGAGTATCCGGCGGGCGAGGCCGTGGCCCCGCAGGTCGCGGACCACGTACAGGCGCTTCAGCTCGGCGTCGCCGTCCTCGTTGCCCTCGGCGTTGTGGTCCTGGCTGCGCCAGCCGCCGGTGGCCACGGGGCGGTCCGTCTCGTCGTAGGCGATGAGGTAGATGCCGCTTGGCGGGCGGAAGTCCGCCGGGGACAGGATGGTGGCGTCGCCGTCGCCGTAGCGCTCGTGGTACTCGGCCTGGACCTCGTCGTTGAGCTTGACGGCGTCCGGGTGGTCGAAGGGGAGGGGGCGTATGTGCGTGCTGGTCACCGGACAAGGGTGCCCTATGAGGGTGGCGTGGCGCCCCTCGGTAAATGGACTCGGTCCAGTGTGCGGGTATCGTGCCGGGGTGCTCACTGTGACCTCCGTGAATGTGAATGGACTGCGTGCCGCCGCGAAGAAGGGTTTCGTGGAGTGGCTCGCCGGGACCGACGCCGATGTGCTGTGTCTTCAGGAGGTGCGTGCGGAACCCGAGCAGTTGCCCGGGGCCGTGCGGGCGCCCGAGGGGTGGCATGTGGTGCATGCCCCTGCGGCGGCCAAGGGGCGGGCCGGGGTGTCGCTGTACACCCGGCGGGCGCCCGAGCGGGTGCGGATCGGGTTCGGGTCCGACGAGTTCGACTCCAGCGGGCGTTATGCCGAAGTTGATCTGCCGGGGCTGACGGTGGCCTCCCTCTATCTGCCGTCGGGTGATGTGGGGACCGAGCGGCAGGACGAGAAGTACCGGTTCATGGGGGAGTTCCTCGGCCATCTGAAGGGGCTGCGGGAGCGGGCCGCCGCCGACGGGCGTGAGGTGCTGGTCTGCGGGGACTGGAACATCGCCCATGAGGCCGCCGACCTGAAGAACTGGCGGGGCAACGTCAAGAACTCCGGCTTTCTTCCTGCGGAGCGGGACTGGCTCACCTCCGTGTTCGACGCCGGGGACGGGGGGTACGTCGATGTCGTACGGTCGCTGCACCCGGGCGTGGAGGGGCCATACTCCTGGTGGTCCTACCGGGGGCGGGCCTTCGACAACGACACCGGGTGGCGGATCGACTATCACGTTGCCACCCCGGGGCTGGCCGGGCGGGCGGTGAAGGGGTTCGTCGAGCGGGCCGCCACGCATGGGGAGCGGTGGTCCGATCATGCGCCCGTGACGGTGGTTTACGGGTAGCGGCCGTGAGCCGTCAGTCGTGTTTGTGGAGTCTGCGGTCCATCGCCAGTGACAGTTCCGCCTCCACCACGCTCTTCGCCAGGGGGCGCAGCCGGTGGAGGTCCTCCTCGGGGGCGTGGCGCAGGATGAGGGCGGCGAAGAGGTCCGCGAGGGCGTCGGCGTGTTCGCGGACGCGGCGGCCCGCCGCCAGCACCTCGGAGAGCGGGATGCCCTCGGCCACCAGGGACCGCGAGACATCGAGCAGACGGCGGCTGATGCGGACGATGTCCTCGCCGTCGGTGCCCAGATAGCCCAGGTCCAGGGCGGCGGCCAGGTTCTCCGGGGTGGCCTGGCCCGCGAAGGCGTCGGCGAGTTCCCCGGGGGTGAGGCGGACCGGCGTCTCCTCGGTGGGCGGGCCGACGCCCAGCAGGTCGGCGACATCGCGGCCGTGGTCGAAGGCTTCGGCGAGTTCCGCGATGCCGGTGAGGGTGTGGCCCCGCTCCAGCAGCGCCGCGATCGTGCGCAGCCGGGCCAGATGCTGATCGTCGTACCAGGCGATGCGGCCCTCGCGGCGGGGCGGCGGGATCAGTCTGCGTTCGCGGTAGAAGCGCAGGGTGCGCACCGTGATGCCCGCCAGCCGGGCCAGTTCGTCCATGCGGTATTCCCGCGTCCGTGCCGTGTCTGCCACGCCCGCACCCTAGTTCGTACCGTCGGTAACCTAAATTCGTACCGTCGGTAACTTTCCTTGTGCTGGCCCCTACCGGTCGGTACGGGCCTCCTCTAACCTCCCATTGCGCCAGTGTTCACTGGCGGAGTCCAGGGCGATGCGTGGAGGCGGCCAGATGGCTCAGGAGACTCGTCGGCGAGATGGTGGACGACCCGGGCATGTGCGGGTCGCGGTGATCGGGTCCGGGTTCGGTGGGCTCGGGGCGGCGGTGCGGCTGCGGCGGGAGGGGGTCACCGACTTCGTGGTCCTGGAGCGGGCCGGGAGTGTGGGCGGCACCTGGCGTGACAACAGTTATCCGGGGTGCGCCTGCGATGTGCCGTCCCACCTGTACTCCTTCTCCTTCGCGCCGCATCCCGACTGGCCGCGCACCTTCTCCGGGCAGGAGCACATCCGTGCCTATCTGGAGCAGGTCGCCGATGTCTTCGGGCTGCGCCCGCACCTCCGCTTCGGCGCGGAGGTGACGCGGATGACCTGGGACGGGGAGGGGATGTGCTGGGTCGTCGAGAGCGGTGCCGGGACGTTTACCGCCGATGTCGTCGTCTCCGCGACCGGGGCGCTGTCCGATCCCAGGGTTCCGGAGATCCCCGGGCTGGACTCCTTTCCCGGCAAGGTCTTTCACTCCGCGCGCTGGGACCACGGCTACGACCTGCGGGGCAAGCGGGTCGCCATGGTCGGCACCGGCGCCTCCGCCATCCAGATCGTGCCCGCGATCCAGCCGGAGGTTTCGCGACTGGTGCTGTTCCAGCGGACGCCGCCGTGGGTTCTGCCGCGCACCGACCGGGCGATCAGCGGCGTCGAGCGGTGGCTGCACCGGCGGGTGCCGGTCACCGGGCGGGTGCGGCGCGGGCTGCTGTGGGGGATCCGGGAGACGCAGGTCCAGGCGTTCACCAAGCACCCCGGCGAACTGCGGTTCGTGGAGCGGCTCGCCGAGCGGAACATGGGCCGGGCCATCAAGGACCCATCCCTGCGCGCGAAACTCACGCCCGGCTACCGCATCGGCTGCAAGCGCATCCTGCTCTCCAGCGACTACTATCCGGCCCTCGCGCGGCCCAACGTGGACGTGGTGGCGAGCGGCCTGAGCGAGGTGTGCGGCTCGACCGTCGTCGCGGCGGACGGTACGCGGGCGGAGGTCGACGCCATCGTCTTCGGTACGGGGTTCCATGTCACGGACGTGCCGATCGCCGAGCGGGTGATCGGCGTCGGCGGGCGGACGCTCGCCCAGGCATGGCAGGGCGGGATGGAGGCGCTGCGCGGCGCCTCGGCCGCCGGGTTCCCGAACTGGATGACGATCGTCGGCCCCAACACGGGCCTGGGCAACTCCTCGATGATCCTGATGATCGAGTCCCAGCTCAACTACCTGGCTGACTTCCTGCGCCAACTCGATCTGCTCGGCGGGCGGGTCGCCCTCGACGCCCGGGTGAGCGCCGTGGACGCCTGGAACCGGCGGGTCCAGGAGCGGATGCGGCGGACCGTGTGGAACACCGGGGGATGCAGTAGTTGGTACCTCGACGCGGGTGGGCGCAATACGACGGTGTGGCCGGGGACGACGGCGGAGTTCCGGCGGGTGACGCGGCGGGTGGAGCTGAGTGAGTACGTGGTGCTGCGGGCGGCGGCGCCGGGTGGGCGGGAGAGTGGCGATGGCGATGGCGATGGCGATGGCGACGGCGATGGCGATGGCGATCGGGTGCGGGGCGTGGCTACTGACCGTTATTGATCGAAATGCGTTGCTTGTTCTGGCGTGTTTGTCTGGTCGAGGTCTCGGCCTTCGGAGGCCGGACCCCTCACCCACCACAGGAGTGAAACGACATGGGTATGAAGGACAAGTTCCAGGACCAGGCCGAGCAGGGGCAGCGTCAGGCCAAGGAGAAGGCGGAGCGGGGCAAGGGCGGCCGGGATTCCGGTGAGCGCCCCGAGCGTGGCCGCGGACCGGACGAGCGGCCCGGTGAACGGCCTGGCGAGCGCCAGGGTGAGCGGCACGGTGAGCGGCACGGCGACCGCCCCGATCGCGGGCAGCCATCCCGGGAGCCGCGCGAGCAGCGTGAACAGCGGGAGCAGGGTGAGCGGTTCAACACGGACTACGACGCGTAGCCGACGGCGTCACCCTGGGCCGATGCCCGGCCTTCGGTGTGGGGCACCCGGGAACTCACGGGTGCCCCACACCGGTGTCCGCCCCGCGTCGGTGTCCGTGGCAGCCGGGCTCACCGCGCCCGTGGCGGCAGCTTCGGGCGGGAGCGGTCCGGTACCTCGCGCAGGTCCGGTGGGCGGGCCGCCGGGGTCCGTTCCAGCAGGGTCAGTGCGAGCCGTACCGCGTCGTCGAGTTGGGCGTAGCGCCCCTCCGCCCAGTCCAGCGGGGTGCGCAGCGCGGGGACGTCGGGTTCGACGCCGTGGTTCTCCACGCCCCAGCCGTACGCGTCGAACCAGGCCGCGTTCATCGGGACCGTGATCACCGTGCCGTCGCCCAGCCGGTGGCGGCCGGTCATGCCCACGACCCCGCCCCACGTCCGCTGCCCGACCACCGGGCCCAGCCCGAGGAGTTTGAAGGCGGCCGTGATCATGTCGCCGTCGGAGGAGGTCGCCTCGTCGGCCAGGGCGACCACCGGGCCCCTGGGGGCATGGGAGGCGTACGACACCGGCTGGGCGTCACGGGTGAGGTCCCAGCCGAGGATGCGGCGGGTCAGTTTCTCCACGACCAGTTCGCTGATGTGGCCGCCCGCGTTGCCGCGCACGTCCACGATCAGGGCCGGGCGGGACATCTCCATGCGCAGGTCGCGATTGAACTGGGCCCAGCCCGAGCCGCCCATGTCGGGGATGTGGAGGTAGCCGCACCGGCCGTCGCTGAGGTCCCGTACCACGTCCCGGCGTTTGGCCACCCAGTCCTGGTAGCGCAGCGGGCGTTCGTCGATGAGCGGGACCACGGCGACCCGGCGGGCGTGGCCCGGTTGCCCGTCGGCCGGGGTGAAGGTCAGCTCGACGGTCGTGCCGCCCGCGCCCGCCAGCAGCGGGTACGGGCCGGTCAGCGGGTCCACCGGGCGGCCGTCGACGTGGGTGAGGACCGCGCCCTCGCGGATGCCGGTCCCGGCGAGCGGGGAGCGGGCCTTGGAGTCGGAGGAGTCGCCGGGCAGGATGCGTTTGACCACCCACGCCCCCTCCCGGCGGACCAGGTTCGCGCCGAGCAGGCCCTGGCGGCGCTGGTAGTGCGGGGGCCCTTCGTTGCGGCGGGCGGCGGTCACATAGGCGTGGGAGGTGCCCAGTTCGCCCAGGACCTCGCGCAGCAGGTCGGCGAACTCGTCGGGCGAGGCGACCCGTTCGACCAGCGGGCGGTACTGGTCGAGGACCGCGTCCCAGTCGATGCCGCACATCCCCGGGTCCCAGAAGTGGTCGCGGGTCAGGCGGCCCGCCTCGGCGTACGCCTGCCGCCACTCGGCGCCCGGGTCGACCACGTGCAGGATGCGGCGCAGGTCGATCCAGGTCGTCGTATCCGAGTCGCCAGCCTCCGTGGCCGGGACCGCCCGCAACTCGTCCTCGTCGACCACGACCAGGCGGGAGCCGTCGCCGCTGACCGCGAACCAGTCGAGGTGCTGGACGAGTTCGGATTTTTTCGCCTTGGCGATGGTGAAGTGTTCGAGGGTCGGGCGGCCCGTGGTGTCGTCCGGGTTGGCGAAGGTCTCGCCGAGGGCGCCGGAGATCGGCCAGCGCAGCCAGACCAGTCCACCGCCCGCGACCGGGCACAGCGCCGAGTACTTGGAGGCGGCCACCGGGAACGGGGTCACGCGGCTCTCCAGCCCCTCGACCTCCACCGTCACCGAGCCGGCCCCCGATTCCGCCGCCGCGGTGTCGGTCTCCGCCGGGGACTCCTCCGGCTCCAGCGGGTCCCAGCCGCCCGCCGCCGGGCGGCCGTCGGGGGAGAGCGCGAAGGGGGACGGGGTCGCCGAGGACAGGGGGACCAGATACGGGCGGCAGCCCAGCGGGAAGGAGAGGTCGCCGGTGTGGACGTCGTACACCGGGTCGAAGCCGCGCCAGGACAGGAACGCCAGATAGCGGCCGTCCCGGGTGAACACCGGGTTCTCGTCCTCGAAGCGGCCGTTGGTGACGTCCACGATCAGCCGGTCCTTGATCCGGGCGAGCTTGATCTGGCGCAGCGAGCGGCCGATGCCGGGGTGGGACCAGGTCAGCCAGGCCCCGTCCGGGGAGAACGCGAGGTCGCGGACGGGGCCGTTGACCGAGCGGATCAGCTCGGTGACCTCGCCGGGCTCCCCGGCGCCGTCGGCGAGTGCCTCGCCGGGGTCCTCGCTCGCGTCGATCAGCAGCAGCCGTCCGTCGTGCGCGGCCAGCGCCAGCCGTTCGCCCTGCGGGTCGGCGACCAGTTCCCGTACCCGGCCGAGGCCGCCCGCAGCCAGCCGCCGGGGCGGCCGGTCACCACTGGCCCGGGGCAGATAGGCGATCTCGATGGCGTCCTCACCGCCGATGCCAGCACCGCGAGAGTCACTGGTCTCACCGGTCTCACCCATCTCATCCGTCTCGCCGTCCGTCACATACGCCACCTGCCCGCCGGCGCCGAGCATCTCCGGCAGCCGCACCCGCACCCCCGCCCGGTCGCTGATCGTGCGGGCGGGGCCGTCCCGGTGGGTGAGCCAGTACAGGCTGCCGCGCACCACCACCGCGCCGGCCCGCCCGGTCTCGTCCACGGACAGTCCGTCGATGTGCTGCGCGGCCGGGACCTGGTACGGGCGGCGGCCCGCGCGGGGTCCGCTGAGCCGGACGTCGAGGCGGCGGGGCGTGGAGGCGGCGGACAGGTCGTCGACGATCCACAGGTCACCGGCGCACTGGTAGACCACGCGGGTGCCGTCGGCGGCGGCGTTGCGGGCGTAGAAGGCGTCGTGGTCGGTGTGACGGCGCAGGTCTGAGCCGTCGTACGCGCAGGAGTAGAGGTTGCCGACGCCTTCGTGGTCGGAGAGGAAGGCGATGCGGTCGCCGACGAACAAGGGGTCGGCGAGATGCCCGCCGAGGTCTTCCAGGAGGCGCCGCCCGTGCAGCCACAGGCGGCCGGTCGCCCCGCCCCGGTAGCGCTTCCAGGAGGCGGGTTCGTGGGGCGGGGTGCCGGTGAGGAGCAGCGAGCGGCGTTCCCCGGCGAGGTCGGCGACCTGGATGTCGGCGACCGGGCCCCAGGGGAGCTTGCGGCCGGGGTCGCCGTCGGGGCGGAGCTTGTAGGCCCAGGTGAAGTAGGAGAAGGGCTCGCCGTGGGAGGCGACGGCGAGGATCTCGGCGCCCGCGCCGCCTGTGCCGGGCGCGCCGCCCGTGCCGTCCGTGCCGGGCGTGCCGTCCGTGCCGGGCGTGCCGGGCGTGCCGTCCGCGCCGCCCGCGCCGGGCGGGGTCCAGCCGCAGACCCGGGTGTCCGCGCTGCCCCAGTGGGTCAGCTGGCGGGCCGGTCCGCCGTCCACCGGCACCAGATGGATCTCGGGGGCCAGGCTGCGCCAGCTCGTGTACGCGAGGTGGCGGCCGTCGGGCGAGAAGCGGGGGTGACCGGCCTTCGTACGGTCGACGGTGAGCCGCCAGGCGCGTTCGGCGCCGTCGAGGGGGGCCAGCCAGAGATCGTCCTCGGTCACGAAGCACAGCAGGTCGCCGTGGAGATGGGGCATCCGGAGGTAGCTCACCTCCTCATGCTTTTCCGGGGGAGGAGGCCGGGCAACTCGTACATATGACCCAGTGGCCTTATCTGATCCTCACAGAGGTGACCCAGGCCACGTACGAAACAGTTTCGTTTCGCTAGGGGGCGCGCTATATTCCTCCTGTACGACACCGTGTCGTCCTCAACCGGAGAGGGAAGGCGAGGGACATGACTGATGTCGCAACGGCGCGTCGCAGTCGGCTCACGCCCGAGCGCGAGGCCGAGTTGTACGAGGCTGTGCTCGACCTGCTCCGGGAAGTCGGCTACGACGCCCTCACCATGGACGCCGTGGCCGCCCGCACCCGATCCAGCAAGGCCACCCTCTACCGCCAGTGGGGCGGCAAGGCGCAACTGGTCGTGCGTGCCCTGCGGCAGTGCAAGCCGCACCATCTCAACGACATCGACACCGGTTCGCTGCGCGGTGATCTGCACGCGATGGTCTCTCAGGAAGACGACTGCGCGATGGAGCAGACCTCCGCGCTGATGCGGGGGATCGCCATGGCGATCCACACCAACGCGGATCTGCGCGAAGCCTTCTCGGACCAGCTCATCGATCCCGAGATGGCGGACTTCCGCAAGATCCTGGAGCGGGCCATCGCCCGAGGCGAGGTTCGCTCCGACTGTCCGGCGCTGGACTTCTTGCTGCACATGCTGGTCGGCGGCTTCGCCACCAGAGCACTGCTGGACGACAAGCCGCCCACGCAGGAGTTCCTCATCTCGTACGTCGACGCCGTGGTGCTCCCCGCCCTCGGTGTGCCCGCCTCCTCGTAGGCGACCCGACTCGGTCCCACTCTCAGTCCCACTCTCAGCTCCACCCCTCGCCCACCTGACGTCACCGCTCACGTCGTCGGGCTGATCAGCTCTGCCCGCGCAGCCCCCACTGCGTGGTCGCCGGGTCGATCACTCCTGCCCAGATACGCCCCACGACCCGACCGGGAGTACGCCCACGTGGCCACTTTCCTCTACAAACTCGGCCGACTCGCCTTCAGGCGACGGCACTTCGTCGCCCTTCTCTGGGTGGCGATGCTGACCCTCGTCGGGGTCGGCGCGGCCAGCGCCCCCGCCGCGGGCTCCGGCTCGTTCTCCATCCCGGGTACCGAGGCGCAGCGCGCCTTCGACCTGCTGGAGGAACGGTTCCCCGGCTCCAGTGCCGACGGCGCCACCGCGCGGGTCGTCTTCAAGGCGCCCGCCGGCGAGCAGGTGACCGACGCGGAGCACAAGTCGGTCGTCGAGGAGACCGTGCGGACCCTGTCCGACGGCTCCGAGGTCGCCTCCGCCACCGACCCCTACACCACCAACGCCGTCAGCGACGACGGCACGGTCGCCTACACCTCGGTGACCTATGACGTCTCCGGCATGGAGCTGGCGGACTCGACCAAGGACGCCCTGGAGGGGGCCGCGCAGGACGCGCGGGACGCCGGGCTGACCGTGGACATCGGCGGTGACGCGCTCCAGGCGATGCCGCACACCGGTGCCGCCGAGATCATCGGTATCGCCATCGCCGCCGTCGTCCTGGTCATCACCCTCGGCTCGCTCATCGCCGCCGGGCTCCCGCTGCTCACCGCGCTGATCGGCGTCGGTATCGGCGTCGGCGGCATCACGGCCCTGGCGAACCCGCTCGACCTGGGCTCCACCACCTCCACCCTCGCGATGATGATCGGCCTCGCGGTCGGCATCGACTACGCGCTCTTCATCGTCTCCCGCTACCGCGCGGAACTGGCCGAGGGCCGGGACCGCGAGGAGGCGGTGGGCCGGGCGGTCGGTACGGCGGGTTCGGCGGTGGTCTTCGCGGGCCTGACCGTCGTCATCGCGCTGGCCGGTCTCGCGGTCGTCAACATCCCGATGCTCACCAAGATGGGCCTCGCGGCGGCGGGCACGGTCGTCATCGCCGTCCTCATCGCCCTGACGATGATCCCGGCGCTGCTCGGCTACGCGGGCCGCAAGGTCCAGCCAGCGGGCGCGAAGCCGAAGCTGCTGGGCCGGGGCAAGGCCGCCGACGCGGAGGCCGGGCCCAACATGGGCACCCGCTGGGCGCGCTTCGTCGTACGGCGTCCGCTGGCCGTCCTGCTGATCGGCGTGGTCGGCCTGGGGGCCGCCGCGATCCCGGTCGGCTCGATGGAGATGGGCCTGCCGGACGACGGCTCCCAGCCGACGGACACGACCCAGCGCCGCGCGTACGACCTGCTCTCGGACGGCTTCGGCCCCGGTTTCAACGGCCCCCTCATGGTGGTCACCGACGCCCGCGCCAGCGCCGACCCGGAGGCGGCGGCCAATGAGGTCGCCGACCGGATCGAGGGTCTGCCCGACGTGGTGTCGGTGACGGAGCCCGCGCCGAACGAGGCGGGCGACACGTACACGATCACGGTCATCCCCGACTCGAAGCCGTCGTCGGTGCAGACGGAGGACCTGGTCCACGCGATCCGTGACGCGGGCGCCGACATCAAGGCCGACACGGACGCGAGTGTCCTGGTCACCGGCACGACAGCGCTGAACATCGACTTCTCGCAGAAGATGAACGACGCGCTGATCCCGTACCTGGCGCTGGTGGTGGGCCTGGCCTTCCTCCTGCTGATCCTCGTCTTCCGCTCGATCCTGGTCCCGCTGAAGGCGGCGCTCGGGTTCCTGCTCAGTGTGCTCGCGGCGCTGGGCGCGGTGGTCGCGGTCTTCCAGTGGGGCTGGTTCGCGAGTGTCATCGGGGTCGAGGAGACCGGCCCGATCATGTCGATGATGCCGATCTTCATGGTGGGTGTGGTCTTCGGACTCGCGATGGACTACGAGGTGTTCCTCGTGACCCGGATGCGGGAGGCGTTCGTCCACGGGGAGGAGCCGACGCAGGCCATCGTGACGGGCTTCCGGCACGGGGCGCGGGTCGTCTCCGCCGCCGCCGTCATCATGATGGCCGTGTTCGCCGGCTTCATCGGCTCCTCCGATTCCATGGTGAAGATGATCGGCTTCGGCCTCGCCATCGCCGTCTTCTTCGACGCCTTCGTGGTCCGCATGGCCATCGTCCCGGCGGTCCTCGCCCTCCTCGGCAAGAGGGCCTGGTGGCTGCCGAAGTGGCTGGACCGCGCGGTGCCCAACGTGGACGTCGAGGGCGAGGGGCTGCGCACGGCGTCCGACCCCGAGGAGGAGAAGGAGCTGGTACGCGCCTGACGTACCGCGCGGTGAGGTACGGCGCGGTGAGGTACGGCGCGGTGACGTACCGCGCCTGACAAGGACCGGCCGGTGAGGGTTCCGTGGGGACGGGGCTGCCCTCACCGGCTGCTTTGTGCACGGACCTCGGCCCAGACGGTCTTCTTCGGGTACGGGCCACTGCTCACGCCCCAGAGATCGGCGAGGGCCTCGACCAGGAACAGCCCCCGCCCCGATACGTGGTCGAGCCTGGGGTGGGTGAGCCGGGGGAGCTGCTCCCCGAGGGTGTCGGTCACCTCGATCCGCAGGGTGCCGCCGACGACGTAGAGGGTGAGCCGGAAGCTCCGGCCGGGGACGCGGCCGTGGGTGGCGGCGTTGGCGGCGAGTTCTCCGACGATGTGTTCCGCGGGGTCCAGCGGGAAATCCCAGGCGAGGAGTTGCTCGCGGGCGAGGAGACGGGCGGTGCGGGCGCCTAGGGGGGTGGAGGGGTGGAGGGTGGTGAAGTTGGGGATGGGGTTGGCGAGTTGGGGGTTCATGTCACACAGAGTGGCGGAAAGTGCTTGCCTGGGCGTGCTGTGATGGCTGTGCGTATCCAGGTTGTCTTGCCCTTGTCTCGCTTGTCTTGTCGGTTCCTGGGGTGCGCGAGGGGTACGTGTGCGTGCTGAAGGAGGATGCAGATGACCAACGAGAGTGCAGACGACCCGGGGTGGGACGTGCCCCCGGGAGAGGAGTTCATGCCGCTGATCGAGGCGGTGGCGCGAATGCTGAAGTCCTGCCGGACGCGTGCCGGGTTATCGGTGGTCGCGTTCGCCGAAGCCATGGGGTACGGCGAGGACATGATCCGAAAGCTGGAGCGCGGAGACCGGATTCCCCGGCCGGAGTTCCTGGACCGGGCGGACAGTCTGGTGCGGGCGGACGGGCGTCTCCGGTGGTTCATGGAGGACGTCGAGAAGGCCCGCTACCCCAAGCGGGTACGGGAACTGAAGGCGGTGGAGGACCGGACGGTCGAGGCGCTGATCTACAGCAACCACCACATCCATGGCTTGCTTCAGACAGCGGAGCACGCCAGGGCTCTGATCGAGATGGTGCAGCCGCCGCACTCGGAACAGGTCGTGGAACAAGGTGTGGCGTGGCGTATGGCCCGGAAGGCCATTTTCGAGCGGGAGCCCAACCCGACACTCAGCTTCGTGCAGGAGCAGGTGACCCTGGAACGTCCCATCGGAGGCAGGGCGATACTGCGCCGACAGCTTGAGTACCTGCTGGAGGTGTCTCGGCTGCGAAACGTCGCACTCCAGATCATGCCTACCGATCGGGAGGAACATGCTGGAGTGAACGGTCGTATCCAGGTGATGAAGTTCGCCGACGGTACAGCAGTGGGGCGGTCCGATGGCGAGTTCTATGGCCGCCCGGTCGACCATCCCAGGGAACTTCGTATCCTGGAACTGCGCTATGGCATGATCCGCGCGCAGGCTCTCTCCCCGAGGGAGTCGCAAGCCTTCATCGAGCGCAGACTAGGAGAACTATGAGCGCCCCCGACCTGCACTGGTTCAAGAGCAGCTTCAGCGACGAGGGAGACCCGCAGTCCTGCGTGGAGGTCGCCATAACCCCCTCCACCATCCACATCCGCGACTCCAAGACCCCGACCGCGCCTCACTTCACCGTGGCCCGGTCGGCTTGGACGGCGTTCGTCTCGCGTACCGGCGACCGCTGAGGACTCCCGATCAACGCTGAGCGCACGGCAGAGCGCGAGGCGTTGATCCGGCTGGCCGCCGTGCGCCGAGCGCCCCCTTGCCCTGGCTCAGACGCAGGCGTCAGGCTCGTGCACACCCGTGCAACCGCTTCGGCACCTGGAGCGCCCAATGGCCCTGAAATTCCTCGGCATTTGGCCGAACACCCCCGACGACGGCTCGCCCACGATCTGGCTGGACGACACGACCGGCGACCTGATCATTCAGTCATGGACCGCCGACGAGGAGACCGTCCGACAGGCTCGGGAAGTCGGCTCCGTGCCCGGCCACTCGACCGACGTACCAGAACATGAAAGCGTGATCCGCCTCCCCGCCAACATGCTCCAGTTCATCCCCCGCGTGGACAGAGAGGCCAACCGTGGCAACAGCGGTACGTGAAGCACTTGCCAAGGCGCAGCGCTCGGCCCTGCACCTGGAGCTGCGGGACAGCTACATGCGCGACGACCCGGAGTTCATCCGCTGGCAGCAAGGCCACCGGTACGACCCGGCAGACCGCGTGTCGTGGTGGCGCTCGTGGCTGGACGTGGTGGCCGAGACCACCGGCCGGGGCGTGGCGATGCGACGGCTCCGCGTCGTCTCCGAGCCGCTGAGCGATTACGTGCGCTACGAGTACGACGGCACCTTCACGAATGCGGCGGCCGGTGAGAACGTGCGCTGGCTGCCGCGCTCGCAGGCGCGTGGCCTCCTGCTCCCCGTGCTGGACGGCTGGGTGGTGGACGAGGAGACCGTGATCCTCCATCACTTCAGCGGCGAGGGGCAGTGGGTCGGCCCGCGCATGGAGGTGCTCCACGATCCGGCGTTGGCGGCGCAGTACGTGACGGCGTACGAGGCTGCGTGGGCGAGGGCCATTCCCCACTCGGAATACCGGCCAGCCTGACGGTCACGCACCATGGCCATACCCGCATCGTCCAGCGCTCAGCAAGCCCGGCAGGCTCTCGCGGATCGTCTCGCGGAACTCTGCCGGGACGCCGGCCTGTCCGGACTCGACCTGGCCGGGCGATGTGAGTGGAGCCGCTCCAAGTCGTCCCGGATCATGAATGCCCGTACGACCCCGTCGGCCGATGACATTCGGGCTTGGTGTGCAGCGTGTGGGGCTGAAGAACAGACCGAAGACCTGATCGCCATGCTGCGCACGGCCGAGGGCATGTGGGTGGGCTGGCGGCGCATGGAGCGGGCCGGGCTCAAGGCGGCGCAGGAAGCGCGCATGCCGCTGTACCGGCGAACCCGCCGTTTCCGCTCGTACTCCTCCTGGCTCGTGCCCGGCCTGATCCAGACCGAGCCGTACACCACGGCGGTGCTGCGAGCGATCCAGAAGAGGCGCGGCCTGGTGGACGACGTGGCGGGCGCGGTGGCCGCGCGCATGGAACGTCAGCGCGTCCTGCGCGAGGGCGGTCGCCGGTTCGCGTTCCTCGTCGAGGAGTCGGTGCTGCGGGCCGGGATCGGTGGCGCCGAGGTGATGGCTGGACAACTCAGCCACCTGATCGCGGTGTCCACCCTGTCCAACGTCAGCGTGGGAGTCGTTCCCATGTCCCCGGAACGGGAATGCTGGCCTGCCGAGGGGTTCTGGATCTACGACAACGCGCAGGTCAACGTCGAACTCATCTCTGGCTACCTCACGATCACCCAGCCCAGCGAGGTAGCCATGTACGCCGAGGCGTTCGCGGAGCTGGCGGCACTGGCAGTCCATGGCCCACCGGCTCGGGCGCTGATCGCATCGATTGTGGAGTCCCTCGGGTGATCGTCGTGCAACCTTGTGCACATCGCTGGGAGTTGAGCATCAGTACTCCCTAACGTTGGCGTCATCGATTCACGCTCCCGACTCGGAATTCTGGCCGAGGCCGGGATCGTGAAGTCGCAGGCGTGACTCGCACCCCACGCCACAAGTTGAGTCAGAGACCGCAAGCGCGCCTCGCGTGCCTGCCTGATGGAAAGAGTGCGTATGAAGCGAATCGTCGCCCGGGTGTGGAAAATCATTCGCGGCCCGCTGCAATGGCGCATCCTATGGTTCGCGCACGCCAAATTCATGGTCGGCGTGACGGGTGTGGTGCGGAATGAACAAGGGCAGGTCCTCTTGCTCAAGCATCGGATGTGGCCCGCCGACCGGCCATGGGGACTTCCGACCGGATACGCGGTCAAGAGCGAGGAATTTCCGGTAACCGTCGTTCGGGAGGTCCGGGAAGAAACCGGCCTCGAAGTCGTACCCGGGCGGCTGGTTCAGGTGACCAGCGGCTACAAGCTCCGCGTGGAGATCGCGTACGAAGCTCTCCACGTGGGTGGAACCCTCAAGCTCGACGGCTTCGAGATTCTGGAGGCGAAATGGTTCAGCCCGGATGCGCTCCCGGAGGGGATGCAGGATTCTCACATCCAGCTCATCAAGTCGGGCATGCCGACTTAGCGGAACAACTGGCCCCGAACGAGTCCGTGACCGGTGCTCGGGCAAGGG
The DNA here is from genome assembly GCF_042790455.1 of Streptomyces sp. NPDC056734. Lineage (NCBI taxonomy): Bacteria > Bacillati > Actinomycetota > Actinomycetes > Kitasatosporales > Streptomycetaceae > Streptomyces > Streptomyces sp. NPDC056734. The sequence goes on along the minus strand of NZ_JBHTZD010000005.1, from coordinate 118,283 downwards.
CGGCACTTGCGGCCCTGCGAGCCGACCCGTCGTCGCTCACGGGCAAGCACCCCGCCCACGTGTTCCGGCCGCTCTCGGACCTGCTCAGCGGGTGGGAAGCGAACGGAATCGACACCACGCTCTTCCGCGCCGGTGTCGACATCGCAGGCCATCGGTACGCCGGGTACGGGCTGGCGAGGATGTTGCCGCTTGAGCGGGTACTGGTCGGCTGTGCATCCTCACGTGCCGGGGCCTTCGGCGGTTTCCACCACCCGGACCAGGGATACCGGCACCTTCAAATGGCGGCCGTCATCACCCTGTTCGGGCCCATGGGCCGCCGAATTCCTGAGCCCCCCGCGCCGCTTGTCCTTCTCGACCTGCTGCGCGCGTATGCGCATGACTGCCTTCACTACGGATCGCGTCGGCGGTACGTGGACGTGGCAGGTGTGCCCGTCCGGACTCAGTACGGAATCAACTACCGCCGCACGAACGGACAGCCCTACTCGGCTGCCGACAAGCGAGGAAGCCACCACACCCGGAACATCGGAATCGTCATGGAAGGCGCGTGCGACAAAGAGGCGCGGTTCATCACCTGGCAGGCGGCAGAACACTTCGCATTGACGGAACCTTCAGACGTTCTCGGCGCACTCGCATTCCGGGACGTGACGGGAACGCTGACGGAGGAGGACGCCGGGCGCGTGGTGAACGTACCGCAAGGCGAAGAGCAGACGCGATACGCGGCGGCCCTCCTCGGCTACGAGAAGGGCGTCAACCGTCGGTACACGCACTTCCTTGAGGAATTCGCCCCCGGGGAAGAGCACGAGTGCCACACGCGCCTCCTCGCGGCCATCATCAGCGGGGACGTGACGAGACTGGGGGCGTGGCTGGACGAACGGCACGGCCCCGGAACCTTCACGGGTCTGTTCCGGACGCCGGGGTACTTCGAGCCTTGCCTGACGGCTTGAGGACATCAAACGATGGGCGCAGCACCTCCCCCCGAGGCAGTAGCGGCTCTGGAGCAGAGGTGGGGCCCGGTCACCTGCGAACCGCTCAGTGACCGGCGAGGCTCCCGCGCGTGGAAGGTGAGCGGAGCCCGGGGCATCGCGGTGCTGAAGGCCAACAACCCCGACGCTGCGCTCGGACGCGACAAAGCGGCGGAGCTGGCCCAGGAGGACCGACACCTACTTGCCCTCATCGACGCGGGCGCCCTTGGCCCCGGGTACCGGGTTGACGCCGGAGCGTGGGAGGGCGGCCAGTGGCTGGCGGTCCGCTGGATCGAGGGATCCCCGTTGTGGACCGCCATGGCCGTGGCCCGCGGCCTTGAGGGCGACGGGCCCTCGGTACGGGCGTGGCTCCTTAGCGTCGCCCGCAGCTGGGCTGGGCAGCTCGAACGGCTGCACTCCGTCGGCTGGGCCCACGCCGACGTGCAGCCCACCAACACCCTCGTCACCTCCGGCGGCGGCGCCGCCCTCTTCGACTTCGCCTTGTCGTGCGGGCCCGAGACGGCGGGTCGGCTTCCGTACCGGGGCGCACTGACCCACACCACCGCCCCGGAGATCGCCGACGCCATCCTGACCACGCCCGCCGACACCCACATCCAGGCCCGGCCACCGGCCGACATCTGGGGACTGGGCGCCTCCCTGTTCTGGTGCTGGACCGGACAACGCCCCGTCCCCTACGCCGATGACACCCCGCGAACGGAAAAGCTCCACGCCATCGCCGACGGCAAGCGTCTCCAGTTCGATGACGCCCGGCCGTGGCCCTTCCCCCTCTTCGAGGAGATCATCGCCGCGTGCCTGGCACCGGTCGCCAACGACCGGCCCCGCGGCGCCGAGCTGGTCACCCTCGCGAGTGGAGGGTCTCTTCCGGACACCCAGGTACTTCGCACCCCACTTGACGGCTCGAAACCATGAGCGTCATGGGAATCCACCGGTTCGCCTGTAACGATCGCCCCCGTCGCACCACTTCTCCATGGCAGAGAACACCGGAGAAGACGGAGGTGCGGCGGTGGCCGATGAGGAGAGCCGCTTCACCGCGATGTATGACGACTGCCGGGCGCGGGTCTGGGCCCATGTGGTCAGCCGGGCCGGGCGGCAGGTCGCCGACGAGGTGGTGAGCGAGACCTTCGCCGTTGCCTGGTGGCGCTGGGCCGACGTACCCGACCCGCCGTTGCCCTGGCTGCTCGGGGTCGCCAGGAGCGTGCTGCGCGACACCGTACGGGCCGAGGTCAGACGGGAGTCGTTCGTGGTGGAGGCGCTCGACCACGGGGGCCGCGCCGACTCCGCCACCCGGGCGCGGGAACTCGTTGCCGCCGTACGGCAGGACGGCGGCGTGGCGAGGCCCCGGACGTCGTGGCGGCCGGTGCGGTCACGGTGGGGCTGGACGCCGTACCGGTGGCCGCCGCCGTCGCGGTCACACTGACCCTCGTACAGGGCGGGGGTGGTGGGTCCGGGACGCCGGACGACACCGCCTCGGGGCGGGACTATCTGCTCGCCGCCGCCGAGAAGGTGGAGGCCACGGGTGACTACTGGTACCAGGAAGAGCAGACCGGCACCTTGCACCAGGTCTCCGGGGGCTATGTCGTCGACCGGCGGCAGACCTCGCGGCAGTGGCTCGCCGAGGGCGCGGACCTGCGGTGGTCGCAGAGCATGGACAACGGGACGGGACCCGCCTCCGACGCCGACGAACGGGCCTGGAAGGCCGCCGGTTCCCCCACACAATGGACGCTGCCGGAGGAGGGCGGCGGCGGGGTCGTCCGGCAGGAGAGCGGTGGGGTGGTGCAGCAGGACGCCCCTGGTGGAGGCGTCGACATCATGCCCATCGGCGGGCTGGAGACCGATCAGCTCGACGGGCTGCCGACCGAGCCGGACGCTCTGCGGGAGCGGCTGGCGGAGCTGGCCAGGGCGAAGTTGAACGCCGCCGATGACGATCTGCGCGGGATCGTCGTACGGCAGGCCGTCGAGATCGCCGTCCGCCTGCCCGCCGACGCCGACCTGCGCGCCGCCGTCTACCGGTTGCTGTCGCAGGAGCCGGGCGTACGGGACCTGGGCGTCGTCCAGGACCGGTCGGGGCGCGCGGGGCAGGGCGTGGCCGTGCCCTTCGACGACGGGCATGCCGAACTGCGGCTGGTCCTGGACCCGTCGACCGGCGCCCTCCTCGGCACCCTGACCGCCACCACACGCGCCTTCGACGGCTGGGACAAGGGCGCCGTCACCGCGTACACCACGACCGTGGAACAGAGTTGGACCGATGTCCCGCCGCCGCCCTTCGACGACGACCTGGAGACCTGAACCCCGGCGTCAAGGGAAGTAAAGCGCCGCCTTCTGGAGTACATGACTGGTGAACATGCCGCCCCACACCACCCCGCCCCGGTACATGGTCGTCCGCAGGCCGTCCGGTGTCGCGGTGACCGTGATGGGGCGGCCCACCACCGTCGAGTCCAGGACGCGGGCGTCGCGCGCGGCCCACTGCGCGGCCGTCGGCTGGACATCCGCGCTGATCAGCGCGGGCAGCACCATCGCCGCGTTGCGCGCGCCCGGGATGCCGCCGCGCCGGCTCTTGGCGCCGGTCAGGGCCCAGCCGGTGAACTCGGAGAGCGCGGCCTGGTCCACGCCGGGTACGGCGGCGGCGTACACGAACAACCGCACCGACGTGCCGAACCAGCGCGCCTTGCGGTCCGACCGGCTGCCCACCAGCACCTCATGGCCGTACCAGTGCGTCGAGGAGATCACGCAGCCGTCCGCCTCCAGCCGCTCGCGTAATGCCGCCAAGTAGCGTGCGGCCGGGCTCTGTTGGCTAGTCATGGGGTGATCTTCCAGCACCCGGTGTGCCTGGGGAAGAGCGGGGGCGGATCAGTAACGTGGTCGCCTGTACCGTGCACACGGCGTTAGCGTGCCGCCCATGACCTCTTCCGCCTCCGCCGCCCATCCCCGTTTCGCCGAGGCCCTCGCAGCGCTGGGGCTCGCCGAGCTGAACGGCCGCGTCCGGCGCTTCCCGGACGCCACCCGTACCGCCGCCGAGGCCGCCGACGCGATCGGCTGCGAGCTGAGCCAGATCTGCAAGTCCCTCATCTTCGCGGCGGACGGCGTGCCCGTACTGGTGCTGATGGACGGGGCCTCGCGGGTGGACGTGGAGCGGGTGCGCGACGAACTCGGCGCCGTACGGGTCACACGCGCCAAGGCCGATGTCGTACGGGAGACCACCGGGTACGCCATCGGCGGCGTCCCGCCCTTCGGGCACCGTACGAAGACCCGTGTGCTGGCCGACCGGTCGCTGCTCGCGCACGACGTGGTGTGGGCGGCGGCCGGTGATCCGCACACCGTGTTCCCCATGGAGCCCGGGGAACTCATCGCCCACGCGGGCGCGACCGTCGTGGACGTGCGTGAGCACCACGCGTGACCCCGCTGGTCGCCACCGCCGTCCTCGCGGCGGCGGTCACCCACGCCGGGTGGAACGCCATCGCCCACCGCATCACCGACAAGCTCGTCGGGTTCGCGCTGATATCCGGCGGCGGAGTGCTCATCGGGCTCGTGCTCGTGCCCTTCGCCGCCTTTCCGGCGGCCGGGGCCTGGCCGTACCTCTTCGTCTCCGGCGCCATCCATGTCGGGTACTACGCCCTGCTGATGAGGTCCTTCCGGCTCGGTGACTTCGGCCAGACCTACCCGATCGCCCGGGGCACCGCGCCCCTGCTGGTCACCCTCTTCGCCGCGCTCTTCGCCCACGAGGTGCCCGACGCCTGGGCCGCCGCCGGGATCGCCCTGTCCTGCGCCGGGCTGACCGGGGTCGCGCTGTGGGGGCTGCGCGGACGCCGCCCCAACTGGCCCGCCATCGGGGCCGCGCTGGGCACCGGGCTGACCATCGCCGCGTACACCGTGGTCGACGGGCTCGGGGTGCGCGCCGCCGATGCGCCGCTCGGCTACATCGGCTGGCTGATGGTGATCCAAGGGGGCTTCCTCCCCGCCTACGCGGTCTATCGGTGGCGGGGGGAGACCGTCGCGCGGCTACGTCCCTACGCGGGGCTCGGGCTGCTCGGCGCCGCTATGTCCGTGGCCGCCTACGCCCTGGTGCTGTGGGCCCAGACCCAGGCCGACCTCGCGCCCGTCGCCGCGCTGCGGGAATCCTCGATCATCGTGGGGGCCGCCATCGGGGCCGTGGTGTTCAAGGAGCGGTTCGGGGTGGCCCGGGTGGCGGCGGCGGGGGTGCTGGTGGTGGGGATCGGGTTGATGTTGCGTTCGGGGTGAGTGTGCGTGGCGAACAGGTGGTACCAAGAGGCCTCGCGGGCCGGAGACACGTGCCGTCTGAACTGCTCTCTGGTGAGTGGCGGTGGGGCGTCATGGAGGCGTACACACGCCGTCGTTGGCCCACTATTGGCGCAGGTTTCACACCGCTGATTTCGTTCACTTGTAAGGGAAGCGTTTCATCGACGCCGCTACACGTCTCGATATCGGGCGTACTCTGCGCGACCTTGGGCTGGATTCCTTTTGCCTCCAGGAACGTTCCCGCCCGGGAGTCTCCGTTCCCGAGGTGGCTTCGGCACACGCCAGCGCGCTGGACGGTCTCTGTCCGCGGCGATCAGTACTGCGAGCGGTAGCCAAGCGGGCCCAGAGAGACCACTACTACTCGACCGACGTTTCCAGGCGCGGCTGGGATTCTTGCGAGCAATGCTGTGAGCTTGGCGCGGTCGATGTTAGGCCTGGACGAGGTATCAGGCAGCCTGCCTGCTAGCGAGTTTCTTCGCAGCGGCGATGCGTTCGGGGTCTTCGACGTTCTGAGTCCCGGCTCCCTTGCCGGGAGTGAGTTTCCATTGTTCGAGGGTCTCTGCAACCAATGAAAGCTTCGTCGAACCCGGTGAGACATCGATGAAGAAAGTCGATTCCTTGGCCGATTCCATGTCGCCACCCCACTTCACGACACCCTGAAGCTCAGCGAGGATATCCCGGATCGCCGTGACCTGATAAGGGAAGAGATTACCCTTGACTCCGATCGGATAGCTATCTGGATACAGTGCCAACGCAGTACCCGAAAGATGATTGGATTCGAAGTCTGCCTTTATCTGAAGATCATTGCTGTATCCAATGATCTGTCCACGATTTACTTCAAGCTGGGTGACGTCATAGTGGAAGCGTTGTGCCACATAGGCTAAGACAACCCCCACTTCTCCTTCTCGCAGGATTACCTCAAGATTCGTTCCCGGGATATCGTAGGTAGCAGTGCCTGATGAGCGCTCAGTGAGAGAATCCCAGCCGTTTGCCGAGGTAGGATCGTTCCACGAGGCGTCAGCAGCTTGGGCAGCGGCAGGATTGAGAAGATTTTCCCCGGCGGCAAGCAATGCTGTTCCGAGGGTGACAGCAGTAAATCCCTTGAGTAGTGTGCGGCGCGAGAAATCAGTGTTCACGAGATCACTCCAGTGGGCCGTCTGAGTCGCATGCGCAGATATATAGAGGTGCCGGTTGAGACGAGGGCGGAAATCGCCATCAGGGACACGAATACGTTGATTGACATCGAGACGTACTCCACGGTTGATCCGTCGGAGTACACACAGGCACTTCGAAGGGGCCAGTATTGTTGCTTGATGGCTGCCAACTTGGAACCGACGACGTTCTCGCTCGTACACAGTTCAGGAAAAGGCCCCCCCATAGTGATGGAGAACCAGCCGTAGCAGTACACCGCCACTGCCAAAGAAGCCAGGATCAGGGCGATAAGCGCGTAGAGTCTGGACTGAGGGAGAGGCGGGTGGCTCAGCAGTATGAGGACTACTATGATGCTCACTGCTGCGGTGAACACACTCACAATTAGCAGCGCGCTCATCAAGAGCATGTGAAACCTACCTTTTCCGCCTTCTGGCGTGGCAAGGAAACTCTGCTCAGCCCACCTGTTGATCGACGAGATTTTGTAGTGTCTCAGCGAAACCTGCGTAGAACTCACTCATCACAGAGTCGGACTCGTTCCATGGTTCCTTGCCCACTGGGCAGTTCCTCTGGGGGAGAAGTGAACGGGTGGCAGACAGCAGGGTGTCATCCAACTGGTCCTCGAGAAACGCCTTCGCCGTCTCCTCAACCTTGCTTGATGTGCCGCCGAACTTGTAGAGCTTGAAGTCGCTGAAACGCGTCAGGTGACCTGCTCCGAGTAAGATTTCATTCAGTTCCTCGACGATATTCGTATTGCCGCTTTTCAGGCGCTCGGCGACCAGGAATCCATCAATATCCTCGATGAGGTCGCTCAGCGCGAAAGTTGATGCAACATCGGGCCTGCACAGTGTTTTGCGGCAGAAGTCCAGCGGCGACGCGTTGTCCGAGCGACTCCATTCGCCGTAAAATGTGAGCAAATCTCCGCCCCAGCTCGCCAATTCGGCGCGATTTGCCTTTCCAACTTCAGTGTTACCCTTGAGGAAATAGCCACTGGCGCTTGCAGCAAGGTGGTCGGGATTGATGATGACACCCATCGACGGGTCGGTATACGCGTGATCCCTCGACCGGCTGATCCCCCGGCCAGAGGCGTAGCTGATGAATGCGTCGTCGACTTCACCATACAGTGCCCTCCACCGGGCATCGGTGTATTTATCCCAGCGCATGAACTGCAACGAGAGCTCGTTCGGATCGCCCGTTCCGTAGGAGACCGCGGCGTCATATACCATTTGAACGTAGGCCATGAACTCTTCAACTGGTGAACTACTTGAGTCATTGACCGACGTCTGCCCGAAGTCGGAGCCTGGGCGGTGCGCCACCCGGTCCAAACCAAAGGTATCGGAACCGTTGACAAAGTCGAACTCTTTGATTTGGTTGAACGTCCAATTCTGGGGCAACGGGAATCCGAGGTTGCCAGAGAAGGCGTAGGACATGCCGGAGACATACGCGTAGGGAACGTAGGTACCTCCGGAAACGCTGGCGCACACATTTCGCGACCCATAAACGCCGGCCAGATACTTGCTGCCATTGCTCTTGAGTGCGTCATTCACCCCGGAGAAGTAGTCGATGATGTGGTCCATATCCGCTGAGGTGGCGTCATAGTCGACCGCGAAGTAAATGACCGTACTTCTATTAAATCCGTATCCCTCGGCTCGGCCGTGTGCCAGGCTGCCATGAAGGTAGCCATTGCTGTATTTGAAGTCTGCGAGAGCAGTAGCGTCGTACTGCCAGATAGGTATGACGCTCAGCCCAGCGGAGAAAATGGCATCCAGTTCACCCGGCTGTATTTCCTTGTTTAGATTGCCTCCAGCTGGTTCATCTAGGTAACGGCCCACGGCGCAATATCCTTCATCGCGAAGGGCTGCTGCCCGCGAGGCGGTGATGGTGTAGCGAGTGTCACAGGCATTGACATCTCGATCAGGATTTCCGTAGGAAACGAGCAACTGTGCCCAGGTGTCGAAGTCGGCCTTGCCAGTCTGGCTGATCGCAGAGAAGCTCTGGAACTTCTCGACCCAGTCCGTGAGGTCTGCGTCGAATATATTGCTGAAGGTGGCAATGTCACCACTTGTATTGGAGGGTCCATTCGCGACGCACGCACCTGTGAAGAGCTGTACCCAAGTGCCACTGTCGCCTTCTGAAAGTGTGTGGGCTTTCAGGCCGGCTATGGTGCCAGGGCCGAAGACGCCATTAGCCTGGTCCTCAGGGATGCCTGATTCATACTGGATAGCCTTCATCAGTGACTGTTGGACGTCCCGGGAGAAAAATCCATCACAGGGACCGATATAGTATGTTGACTTATCAAAATAGCGGCCGTTGAGCCATTGTTGCATGAAACGGATTTGTTCCAATCCGCCAGATAGGAATATATAGGCGTCCATGGTGAGTAGGGCCTTGAATATTTTTGGGCGTACAGTACCGTCGAGATAGGTTGAGGCAAGTCCGATGTGTTGCATCATTGTGTTGATGCCAGTCTGAGTCGCCTGGGACATCTGCCCATCGATAGCGCCCGCGCTATAGCCCTTGCAGTACATTCCACTCTGGATAATTTTAACGATATTTTCGTTGGATTCGCCGACCTTGATAGCACCCTTGGCCTGCAGCATCGAAAGTGTCGTTGGGCCGAATGCATTGGATAGTGCCACAATGCCGAGTTCGTGTTGTAGTGCGCGGGTGAGGGAGTACATGGTATTCCAGCCAGTCTTGCCATCTTCCGCGACAAGGTTGTAGCCGGAAACGTTCCTGTAAGTGGCGTTGACCCACTTCTGGGCCTGGAGTACCAATTCGTCAGCCATTACGGCGTCAACCCTTCGGTTTTGAGATTCTGATTGGTTCTTCCTAACGAGGGCCCAAAGAAGGCCAGATGTTCATATCTTGCGCATCGACCCGTTAGTCAGGAATTCTCCGCCGCAGTGGGCAAGCGTGTTGACTGATCGTGACCCAATCGGCCGAACGCGCATGCAGGCAGAAAGCGTTGGAAGTGGACGCTGTTCAGGCCGAGAATCATTCGGTGCCGTTCGGTTGCTTGTCAATCTTCACGATGGTGATATCCGGCTCGGCAGGAACAGGCTTTCCGGGGTCGGCGGCGGTGAGTTCGGTGGGCCAGGTTGCATTGGGGGTGAGGCCGGCACCCTTGATCTCAATACTTAGGGTGACGTCGAATCCGCCGGGGCCGGTAACGTTCAGCAGGACATCGTAGAAGGACGTTTCCGTTCCTTGATTTCGGATTGCGACTGGAACGATCAGCCCTAGGTCCGTGGCAGTGGGGAGATAAACAGTCACATCGCCCTTCGCGATGAAAGGGTCCTGGAATTCTTTGTCGTCTGGATCGTACGGCTGGGGCGCGACAGGGTCTCCGACCGGGGCTTCCGCCGCCCGCTCACGGAGCGCCTCCTCCTGAGCGGTTTCGTCCTCGCCGCCCGAACCGACGGACGCCACGAGTTCGGACGGCGATGGCTCGGGCGGTGTCCGCTCTGCCGTCGCCGACACCGGATTTGGTCCCATGTCGGTACCTCCGGTGTCACCACCGCAGGACGTGATAAGGGTGCACAGTAAGGCAGCACCGAGTACGGACGTCAGCCGGGCGCTGTGCGCCGTCGAGTGGCGGCGCACAGCTTTGGCTCCAAAACTCACGGATTCTTCCTCAGTCGCAACTGGTCACGTTGCTGATCACACGGTTGATGAGATAGGTGCTGGCAGTGGAGGAGGTTTTCATGAGTGCGGTCACTTTGCCGCAGCCGCCAGGTTCCTGCCAAACTGGGCCAGCGTACTGACTGTACGTGCCCTCGTCGACGGCGCAGGGCGTGGTAGTGAAGTTGTCACAGAGTTCAAGCTTCATCCATTTGGCGCCGACAGTGTTGTTGTCAAAAAGTGAGCAGGTGTTTTGCTCATTGTTTGGCGCGGACGAGTCTGAATAGACCCAGAGTGTACCCAGACGCGTCTCATCTGTCGGTAGGCGCTCGCCGCGGATGATGACATCGTAGGAGGCGCCGCACAATGTGGCCATTGCCTGCATCTCGTCGGGGTGCGCTGCCGCGTATGCCCGGCCCTCGACATCCACAGTGCTGGCGATTTGGATAGCGGGTGTCGAGTCTGCGCTGGCCGAGTATGGACTCGTAGCCAGAACGGCTGCGGCAAACAATGCTCCGGCGGCAACTCTGCGTATCGCGACAGTGCGACGCATGATTCTCCCTTTGAAGTCAGGTTGTTCCGAACCTGAAAGGGCAACCCGGTCGTCTTTTGATGGTCATATCGGGAAGCCCTTTCTTTGTGGACTTGCCTTTGGAGGAAACCTCAGACGGGTTGTGCTGCTGGTGCCGGTTCCTTTTCGGTATGGCTTCGCGTATCTGGTGCGCAAAGTGCCAGATTTTGGTGCATTGGGTGTCCTCGTGTTGTGACCACTGCTTGAGGCGCAGTGCATCTCAACTCCTACTGCCTTGCGACCCCTAATTTCAATAGGCTTGCGCTGGATCGATCAAGGGTTCGCCTGTGGATATTGATTGGGTCGGTGTGAATCGGCCAGCATGCGGCGTGCCAATTTTTCGTAGGAGCACGGGATTCAAGGTGCATCCGGCTATTTCTGTGATTTCGCTGTGTTTGGAATATGGCTGAGATCACTTCCTTTCTGGATTCGTCCTTCTCTTGGTCGGTGGCTCTTGGCTGAGCCTTTCGCGCCGACTGTGGCTGAGAACCGATCGGCTGTCGGGCTGCGGGTGTGACGAACCGCCCCGTGGCGGGCCCATGGGGCGATGGGCAGGAGGCAGAGCACTGGTTCGACGGAGAGCCTGAGCGCGCACTACCGGTGTCGGCCTCCAGTTGCGCGGAGGTGTCGCGCGCGGTCTGCTGAAAGCTGCCTGTATCGGCTGGGGGGGCCAATCAGATGTGCCGGCCGAGCCGTCCGCCGCGTCGACCGGCATCCGGACTCCGGAAGGACATCCCCCATGGCTGACAAGCCCGCAATCGTCCTCGTGCACGGATTCTGGGGCGGTGCCGCCCACTGGTCCAAGGTCATCACCGAGCTGCACCGGCGTCGCTTCACCTCGCTGCACGCCGTCGAGGTCCCGCTGACCTCGCTCGCCGAGGACGCCGAACGTACCCGCAAGATGGTCCGGCAGATCGACGGGCCTGTGGTGCTGGTCGGGCACTCCTACGGTGGGGCGGTCATCACCGAGGCCGGTGACCTGCCCAATGTCACCGGGCTCGTCTACATCGCCGCGTTCGCCCCGGACGCCGGGGAGAGTCCCGGCGGCATCAGCCAGGAGAAACCCCCGGCCGCCTTCGACAACCTCGCCCCGGACTCGGACGGCTACCTGTGGGTCAAGCAGGACAAGTTCCACGAGAGCTTCTGTCAGGACCTGACAGCCGAGGAAGGGCTGGTCATGGGCGTGACCCAGAAGGCGCCCCTCGCCTCCACCTTCGGTGACACCATCTCCCACCCGGCCTGGCGCACCAAGCCCACCTGGTACCAGATCTCCACCAGCGACCGCATGATCCACCCGGACAACGAGCGCCGCATGGCCGAGCGGATGAAGCCCCACAAGACCATCGAGCTGGACGCCAGCCACGCTTCACTGGCCTCGCAGCCGGGGCCGGTGACCGATCTGATCGAGGAGGCCGCGAACGCCGTCTGACCGGGGCCGCCGTTCCCGGGCGCGTGCGGGCCCGGCCTGCGAGGAGCACCCTGGAAGCAGGTCTTCCGGAGGTGACCGTCATGATGCACACCACTGTGGGATGGCATGTCGAGCTGGAGTTCATGGAGGACGACCAGCACACCAGGGCGGCGGCGCTGGTCCGCCTGCCGGACGGCACCGAGCTACGTGCCCACGGCCGGGCCAGCCGCCACCAGGTCGACTCCAATCAGCCACGCGTCGGCGAGGAGATCGCGGGCGCCCGCGCCCTCAACGAACTCGCCATGCGACTGCTCACCAAGGCGCACGGCGAGATCGACGCCGACTCGGGGCGGACGTCCGGGCCCATCCACGCGTGAGGTCCGTTCACCGGGTCAAGTCCGAGGCGGGCCGAACGCCTTCCGGCTGTGGACCAGTAGCTGCCGCAGCGGTGGGTTGTTCGTGCCGCCCCGCCACACCAGTGCCAGCAGCGCCGGTGTCTCCACGTCCTCGATCGTGCGTACGGTGAGCCGGTCGCCGTACGTCGTCGCCATCGACTCGCTGAGCACCGCCACGCCCAGTCCGCGCACCGCGAGCCCGGCGATGGCGTCCGCCGCGCTGGCCTGGAGGGCGAGAGTGGGGCGCAGGCCCTGTGCCGTGCAGGCGTCGTCGAAGAGCGTGCGCAGGCCGGTGCCGGGCGGCATGCAGACGATCGGGTGGGCGGTGACCTCGGCGAGGGTGATCCGTGGCCGGCCGGTCAGGGGGTGATCGGCGGGAGCCGCCACCACCAGGCGTTCCCGGATGATCGTCAGCGCCTCCAGGCCCTCGGGCGTGGCCCTCGCCGTTCCGATCAGCGCGAGGTCCAGCGTGCCCGCGCGGACCTGCTCGGCCAGCCGGTCCGAGTTGTCCTCCAGCAGGGAGATCTCCACCCCGGGGTGCGCCCGGTGGAACGCGGCGAGGGCGTCGAACAGCGGGGTGATCGTGCAGCCGATGACCATCCCGACCGTCACCCGGCCCCGGATCAGGCCGGTCACCTCCCCCACGGCCTCCCCGACCGCCCCGCACGCGGCGAGCGCGGCCCGCGCGTGCTCCAGGGCCGCCTTTCCGGCGACCGTGAGCGTGGCGGTGCGGGCCGACCGGTCGAACAGCTCGGCGCCGAGTTCCCGCTCCAACTGGCGGATCTGGGCGCTGACCCCGGACTGGCTGATGTGCACCCGCTCGGCGGCCCGCGTGAAGTTCCGCTCCTCGGCGACCGCCACGAAGTACTCCAGCTGTCTCAGTTCCATGACTGTGGATTCTAGTTCTGAGAAGGGCTAGCTGTTGGACTTCTGGTGTGGGTCCGGCCAGGCTGGGACGTATCGCCCCATCAGGAGCCGAGACATATCGCCGTATCTCGCCGTTTCAGGAGGAGACATCGTGGCCGAGTACGAGAAAGCCATGCGCCCCGAGGACATCACCCGTCTGTTCGTCGAGCGTTCCAACGCCGGGGACGCCGCCGGGGTCGCCGCGCTCTACGAGGAGGACGCGGTGCTGGCGTACCCGCCCGGGGAGACGACCGTCGGACGGGACGCCATCCGTGAGCTGTGGGCGAAGGTGCTCGCGGGCAACCCCCGCTTCGAGCCGGAACCCCCGCTGCCGACTCTGATCAGCGGCGACCTCGCGCTCACCGCGACCCCGCCGAGGGACGGGGCGGGGGCCAGGGCGCAGGTGGTCCGGCGGCAGGCGGACGGGAGCTGGCTGCGGGTGCTGGACCAGCCGGAGTTCGTCACGCCCTAGCGGCTGCCTCGGGGACCCTGGGACCCCAGCGACGCCCGCACCGCCCGTACCAGCGCCTGCGCCCGTGGATCCGCCGTCACGCTCTTGCGGAACCCGTTGGTCACATAGCCGAACGCGATCCCCGACTCCGGGTCGGCGAAGCCCAGCGCGCCGCCCCGGCCGGGGTGCCCGAAGGAACCCGGGGACAGCAGCGGGGACGCGCTGCCGTGCAGCATGTAACCGAGCCCGAAACGCGTGCCCACCACCAGCACCCGGTCCGGCCCCGCCGACCGCTCACCCCGCGCCAGCGCCACCGTCTCCGGCGTGAACAGCCGTACCCCGCCTGCCCTGCCCTCCACTTCGCCGATCAGCGAGGCGTAGATCCGTGCCAGACCGTCCGCCGTCGCGATCCCGTTGGACGCGGGCAGCGCGGCGGCGCGGTAGCCGGGGTCGTTCTCGTCGGGCAGGGGCGTGATCGCGGCGAAGGCGCGGCGGGTGAGGGAGGCGGGGTCGGCGTAGGCGTCGGAGACGGCCTTCTTGGGGCGGGTGCGCAGCCCGCCGGGGCCCGCGTCGGGGGTCTCATCCCGGCCCACCCGGCCCACCCGCGCCGCCTCCGCGTCCGGCAGCCCCAGCCAGAAGTCCGCGCCGACCGGCCCGGCGATCTCCCGCGCGATCCACTCCCCGACACTCCGCCCGGTCACCCGGCGCACCAGCTCCGCCGTGAGCCAGCTGTAGGTGTGCGCGTGATACCCGTGGTCGGTGCCCGGCTCCCACTCCGGTGCCTGCGCCGCCACCGCCCGCGCCCCCAGCGCCGGATCAGCCGCCTGCGCGGGGGTCAGCGGCCGGTCGAGCGCCGGTACCCCGGCCCGGTGGGCCAGCACATGCCACACCGCCGTGCGCTCCTTGCCCCGCGCCTTGTACTCCGGCCACCACTGCCCGACCGGCGCCTCCAGGTCCAGCTCACCGCGCTGATGCAGCAGGAGCAGTACGGCGGCGGCCACTCCCTTCGTCGCCGAGCGCACGATCTGGGCCGTGCCGCGCTCCCAGGGCGCCGTACCGTCGATGTCCTTGGTGCCGCCCCACAGCTCGACGACCCGGCGCCCGTCGCGGTAGACGGTGACGGCCGCGCCCCGGTCGCCGAGCACCTCGAAGTTCCTCACGAACGCGTCCCGGACCGGCTCGAACCCCTCGGCGACCGTGCCCTGTATTCCCACGTCCGTACTCACGATCTACCCCATTCCGAGCCCACGCCCATGACAATGGATGCAACACGCATCCACCACCTGTGATTCCTCTGCGCCATCACATGTGGACGTGGGCCTTTCAGCCCCGCCTCGCCGCCGGTACCGACCGTGGGTCGAAGCCGTACGGCAACTCCAGCCGATGCGCCCGCATCAGCTCCTCGTCCGACAGCAGCTCGCGCGTGCCGCCGTCCGCCGCGATCACGCCCTCGCCGAGGATGAGCGAGCGGGGGCACAGCTCCAGGGCGTAGGGCAGATCGTGGGTCACCATCAGGACCGTCACGTCCAGCGAGCGCAGGATGTCGGCCAGTTCACGGCGGGAGGCCGGGTCGAGGTTGGAGGACGGCTCGTCCAGGACCAGGATCTCCGGCTCCATCGCCAGCACGGTCGCCACGGCCACCCGGCGCCGCTGGCCGAAGGAGAGGTGGTGCGGCGGACGGTCCTTGAACTCCGCCATGCCGACCTGGGTGAGCGCCCGCTCCACCCGCGCCTCCAGCTCCGCGCCCTTGAGTCCGGCCGCCGCCGGTCCGAAGGCCACGTCCTCGCGCACACTCGGCATGAAGAGCTGGTCGTCCGGATCCTGGAAGACGATCCCTACCCGGCGCCGGATCTCCGCCATGTGCGCCCGCCCGACGGACAGCCCGGCGACCTTCACCGTGCCCGTGCCGCCGGTCAGAATGCCGTTGAGGTGCAGGACGAGGGTCGTCTTGCCGGCGCCGTTCGGGCCGAGCAGCGCCACCCGCTCGCCGCGCCCGATCCGGAAGTCCACGCCGAACAGCGCCTGATGCCCGTCGGGATAGGCGAAGGCGAGACCGGAAACCTCCAGCGAGGCCGCCGCCATAGGGTTCACCGGGGCTGTCACCGGGACCGGTACGGGGGCTGGTACGGGCGCTGTCACGGGGTCCATCGCAGGATCGCTCACAGGGTCGCTCACAGGGTCCATCCCAGCAGACACACGACGAGCGCGGCGACGGGCAGGGCCAGCGCGTACGACCACTGCGCCCGGTCCGCGCTCACCTCGTCGATCACCGGCATGCTTCCCGCGTACCCCCGGCTGATCATGGCCAGATGGACGCGCTCGCCGCGTTCGTAGGAGCGGATGAACAGCGCGCCCGCCGACTTCGCGAGCACACCCCAGTGGCGTACGCCGCGTGCCTCGAAACCGCGTGACTCGCGGGCGATCCGCATGCGCCGCATCTCGTCGGTGATGACATCGCCGTACCGGATCATGAAGGACGCGATCTGGACGAGAAGGGGCGGGAGTTTCAGGCGCTGGAGGCCCAGCAGGAGGGCGCGCAGTTCGGTGGTGGAGGCCAGCAGGACGGACGCGGCGACGCCGAGGGTGCCCTTGGCGAGCACGTTCCAGGCGCCCCACAGGCCGTTCACGCTCAGCGACATGCCCAGCACCTCCGTCCGCTCGCCCTGCGCCACGAACGGCAGCAGCACGGCGAACGCCACGAACGGCACCTCGATCAGCAGCCGTTTGAGCAGGTATCCCGCCGGTACGCGCGCGAGGGCGGCGACGACCGCCAGCAGCACCGCGTACAGCCCGAACGCCCACATCGCCGCGCGCGGGGTGGACACCACGACCACCACGAACGCGAACACGGCGGCGATCTTGGTGTGCGGGGGCAGCCGGTGCACGGGCGAGTGCCCGTGCCGGTAGAGCCTGTGCGCGTGCCCGGCGCCCATGGCGTCGTCAGGCGCTCTCGGCGCGGGCGGCCGACGGCGCGGAGTCGTCCGTACGGCGTCGGCGCACCGCCCAGAAGATCGCGCTGCCCGCGACGACCGTCGCGCCGACGCCGATCACGCCCGCGAGCCCGCCGGACAGCCGGGCGTTGTCGATGTTCTGGATGCCGTAGTCGGCGAGCGGTGAATCGGCGTTGGCGTGCTCCTCGGCGGAGTCGGCGAACCCCTTGTCCTCGGCGACCCGCTCCAGCCCGTCCGGGTTGGCCGACGCGTAGAAGCTGACGAATCCGGCCAGGACCACGGAGGTGACCAGACCCCCGATCCACAGCGACCGGCGCGAGGCGCGCGGCGCGGCGGCGGGTACGGGTTCGGCGGCGGGCACGTCGACCAGTTCCCCGCCGACCCGCAGTTTCAGCGGGCGGCGCAGATCCCGGGCGCCGTAGACCAGATCCGGCCGTACGGCGATGACGGCGCCGACCGTCAGCGCGGTGATCACCGCCTCGCCGATGCCGATCAGGACATGCACCCCGCCCATGGCCGCCGTGACCGTGCCCAGCGGGACGTCCGTGGTCCCGCCGATCGCGAAGAACCCGACGAACGCCAGCGCCGCCGCCGGGACCGACACCAGCGCGGACACGAAGGACGCGGCGGTCACGCTGGAGGGCCGCCGGGGCAGCACCTTGACCAGGGCGCGGAAGACGACGTACGCGACCACGACGCCCACGATCGACATGTCCACGATGTTCACGCCGAGCGCGGTCAGCCCGCCGTCCGCGAACAGCACGCCCTGCATCAGCAGTACGACGGAGATACAGAGCATGCCGGTATAGGGCCCGACCAGGATCGCGGCCAGCGCCCCGCCCAGCAGATGCCCGCTGGTCCCGGCCGCGACCGGGAAGTTCAGCATCTGCACGGCGAAGATGAACGCCGCGACGAGTCCCGCCAGGGGCGCGGTCCGCTCGTCCAACTCGCGGCGCGCGCCGCGCAGGCTCACCGCGACGGCGCCCGCCGCGACGACGCCCGCCACCGCGGAGGTGGGGGCGTTGATGAATCCGTCAGGTACATGCACAGCACGATGATGTGACTTGATGCGAACCCTGTGCAAGAGCGGATGGGTGTCGGGAACGTCTCGTGTGCGTATACGGAGATCGGCGATTAAGGGGGGTGGGGGGGTGTCGGGGGTGCCGGTAAGCGCTCCCGCCGGGGGGCGGGATCCGGAAAATGTGGGACATTGGATGTGGGGCGGGATGCACAGCTTGCACACAGGCAGCGCAGGTCACGCAGGGTAAGGGGCCGTCCGATGTCCGCAGTCGAACAGTACGCGCGAGCCCACATAGTCACCGACGCCGACATCCCCGACGACACCGACGCCGTCCCCGTCGTGCTGCGCTACGACCCGGAGACCGACCCCCGCTCGGTACGGATCGGGCTGCCCGGCCCGCACGAGTGGACCTTCTCCCGCACCCTGCTGGAACAGGGGCTGCGCGAGCCCGCCGGCACGGGCGAGGTCAAGGTGTGGCCGCTGGGGCGGGTGCAGGCCGTGGTCGAGTTCCACTCGGCGTCCGGGGTCTCGGTGGTGCAGTTCGACACCAAGACGCTGATGCGGTTCCTGCGGCGGACGTATCTGGCGGGGGGCCGGTCGGCCGCCTCTCCCAGGCCCCCGGATCTGAATGAGCCGGACCCCACCGAGCCGGACCTCACTGGGCCGGACCTCACCGAGCCGGACCTCACTGGGCCGGATCTCAGCCGCCGAGCTTGAGCAGCGCCGCCACCATCGGGCCCGCCGTCGAGCCGCCGTGCCCGCCCTCCTGGACCACACCGGCCGCGGCCAGATCGCCCCGGTACGCCGTGAACCAGCCGTTGGGCTCCTCCTGCCCGTCGACCTCCGCCGAGCCGGTCTTCGCGCCGATGTCCCCGGTGACCCCGGACATCGCCTCCGCCGCCGTACCGGAGGCCGCCGTGTAGGCCATCAGCTCGCGCAGTTCCCCGGCGGTGGCGGCGGACATCGTGCGGGAGGCGGTGGCGAGGGTACGGCCGTCGACGGACGGGTCGACCAGATACGGCTGATGGAAGACACCCTCCTTGACGGTCGCGGACACCGACGCCATGTTCAGCGGGTTCATCCGCACGCCGCCCTGGCCGATCAGCGAGGCCGCCATCTGCGCGTCCGACTGCACCGGCACCGAACCGTCGAGGGTCGGTACGCCTATGGCCCAGTTGTCCAGGCCCAGGCCGAAGACCTGCTGGGCCTGCTTGGTGAGATCGTCGTCCGCCAGCTCGGGCGCCTGGCTGATGAAGGCCGTGTTGCAGGACCGGGCGAAGCTGTCCTTGAAGGTGCCGTCCTTGATCTCGAACTCGTCGAGGTTCTGGAACTTCCAGTTGCCGTAGGTGAAGTACTTCGGGCAGGGGTGGTCCTCGTCCGCCGACGCCAGCCCCTTCTCGATCAGCATCGAGGCGGTGACCACCTTCATCGTGGACCCGGGTGCGAGGGAGCCCTGGAAGGCGGTGTTGAAGCCCGGGTCGGCGTTGGCGACGGCGAGGATCTCGCCGGTCGACGGACGCATCACGACGACGGAGGACCGGTCCTTCTTCGCCACCTGCGCCTCGGCGGCGGCCTGCATCGTCGGGCTCAGCGTCGTCTCGACCGTGCCCGGCGTGCCCTCGCTCAGCTCCAGCACCGTCTTGTCGGCGGCGTCCTTCGCCTTGGACTCCTCGCCGCGTACGACCCGAAGCTCCACGCCAGCGGTGCCGCCGGCCGTCTCGCCGTACTTCTCCCGCAGCCCGTCCAGCACCGTCCCCAGCGACGGGTACTCCTTCTCCGTCAGCTCCCCGCCCTCCGCGTCCAGCGCCGTGACCGGCGGGGTCCCGGCCTCGCCGGTCACCAGCGTGTCACCGTCCTGGAGTTCGGGGTGCACGACCGCCGAGTGCCACTCCACCAGCGGCTCGCCGTCCGACTCCCGGCGGACGACGGTGAGGGAACTGGTGTACGACAGTGGCTTGCTGGTCTCCTCGAAGGTCACGGTGCCCTCCACCGCGAACGGCACCTCGGCGCCCTGCGGGGTCTTCGCGGTGAGGGTGACGTCCTCGATGCGGGCGTCCTCGGTGTAGCCGGTCAGCAGCGTGGTCGCGGCGGTGGCGTCGGTGGTCGCGGCGGCGGCCTCGCCGACCTGGCCCTGCTGCCAGGCGGTGAGGAAGGTGCGCGCGGCGGTGGTGACCTCCGTCGCCGACAGGGGGCCGGACTTCACGGACTTGGTCCCCTGCTCGGTGGCGGACGCGGTCTCCGCCTCGGCGGCCCCACCGCCGTAGAGCGCGTAGACGCCGAGTCCGGCTCCGCCCACGACCGCGGCGATCATTCCGCCGATGACGGCCGGCCTCGTCTTCCGTCGCTCGGCGACGCGCCTTCTGTTGCCCACGCTGTTTCGAACCTCCGCGTTCTTGCGGTCCCGCAGACCTGCCCGACACTCACCGTGCCAACGACTTCACCAGCCTAGAGTCCCGTTCTGTGCGGGGCCCTTCATCAGGGGGAGTTCGGACAGGGTTGTGACATGGGGCGCGTCTGCCGGCGGCCGGGTGCGGGTGGTGGGTGGCTGGTCGCGCAGTTCCCCGCGCCCCTGGGGGGTGGGGGCCGGCCTGCGCCACCATCCGCCGCCTGCTCCAGCCGCCGCCGCCATCTGCCATCGCTGCGGGCAGTCGTGCCGCTGGGGCGGCACGGGTGGGCGCGGCGGTACCCCGCCGGCGCGGGTGAGTGATATGCCCCGGCCCGCACCCGCACCCCGGTCAGCCCGCCTTCAGTACCGTCGCCACGATCGGGCCCGCCGCGTCGCCCCCGTGGCCGCCTTCCTCCGTCATCGCCGCCGCGGCGACATCATCGCGATACCCCGTGAACCAGCTGTTGGCGACGTCCTGACCATCCACCTCCGCGGACCCCGTCTTCGCGCCGATGCTCCCGCTCAGCCCCGCCATCGCCGCCGCCCCGGTCCCGCTCACCGCCGTCTGGTTCATCATCGACCGCAGCTGCGACACCGTGTCCGCCGACAGCCCCTCCGCCGTGGCCAGTTCCCGCCCGTCCAGGCTCTGCGGCACGATCACCGGCTGCCGGAAGGTCCCCGTGAGGGCGGTCGCCGTCACGGACGCCATGGTGAGGGGGCTCATCTGCACCTGCCCCTGGCCGATCAGATTCGCCGCCATGTCCGGCCCCTCGACCGCGGGGACCGACCCGTCGAACGACGGGATCCCGACCTTCCAGTTGTCCTGGCCGAGCCCGAACCCCTCCTCGGCCTCGCGCGTGAGGGAGTCGGCATCGAGGTCGTCGGTGTACTTGATGAACCCGGTGTTGCAGGACCGGGCGAAGGTATCGGCGAGGGTGGCGCCCTCGTTCGGCTCCAGCGTGTCCAGGTTGTTGAAGGTCTGGCCCTCCCACAGCGCCGTGTCCGGACACGGCGCCGGCCCGTTCGCCGTCGTCAGCCCGCTGTCGATGAGCATCGCGGCGCTGATGATCTTCATGGTCGAACCGGGCGCCACCTGCCCGAGGAACGCGGCGTTGAAGCCGTCCGCGCGGTTGTTGGCGACGGCGAGCACCTCCCCGGTGCTCGGCTTGACGGCGACGACGGACGACTCGTCGTACTCCTCGACGGCCTGCTCGGCGGCGGCCTGCACCTCCGCGCTGAGCGTGGTGGGCAGCTCGCCCGGCTCGCCCTCGGAGAGGGTCAGCAGCGGGGTGTCGGCGGCGCCGGTCGTGGTGTGCCGGATCGACAGCTCGACGCCGGGTGTGCCGCCCGCCTGCTCGCCGTACTTGTCGCGCAGTTCGTCGAGGATCGGGCCGAGCGAGGGGTACTTCTCCTCGGTCAGGACGTTGCCGTCCCGGTCGACGGCCTCGATCGGCGGCTGCGCCGACTGACCGGTGACCAGCGTGTCCCCGTCCTTGAGGTCGGGATGCACGACGGACGGCTCCCAGTCGACCAGTGCCCTGCCGGTGGTCTCGCCGCGCACGACGGTGAGCGAGCTGTCGTAGGCGAGCGGCTTGCTCTCGCCCTCGAATGACACCGTTGCCTTCACGGAGAACGGGACGGTGGTGCCGGTCGCCGCGCCGGGCGTGATCGTCACGTCCCCGATCCGGGCCTCCTGGTCGAAGGCCAGCAGAAGGGGCCCCGCCACCGACTGGTTGTTGGTCAGCCCGGCGGCGGCCGTCCCGT
This sequence comes from Streptomyces sp. NPDC056734, assembly GCF_042790455.1. NCBI lineage: Bacteria > Bacillati > Actinomycetota > Actinomycetes > Kitasatosporales > Streptomycetaceae > Streptomyces > Streptomyces sp. NPDC056734. Next base: position 96,420 of record NZ_JBHTZD010000005.1, on the reverse strand, counting down.
CGCCCTTCTCCCACGCCGCGAAGAACTCGGCGCTGGTCTCCTCGACCTCGTCCGCGCTCGGCGGCCCGGACTTCTTCACCTCGGCGCCGGCCGACCCGGACCCGCCGTCCCCGTCCAGCGCGGCCACCATGGTGAAGGCCCCGTACCCGGCGGCACCCACCATCCCGGCGAACACCGTCCCGACGATGGCGCCCTTGACCCCCTTGCGCATGGCGCGGCTCCTCCCCGTTGCCCCGTTGATCCTCAGATCGCAGGCCCGGCGACACGCGCACCATCCGAACGCGTTCAGAAACCCGGGCGAGTCGAACTGTAGGTGTCTCGGGAGAGAGTTGTGACGGCTGTTCCCGGACGGTGGCAGACCTGAGACACAGAACCGGTGCATAAAGCACGTATCCGGCCCGCGCGGAGCGCCCGCCCTCAGTCCGGGTCCGGCAACGGCTGCCAGGTCGACGCGCCCGGCGTCCGCCCCTCCGGCGGATAGTCGCAGTCGATGGCGCTGATCTCCCGGTCCCCGTCCGCGTCCACCACCGCGACCCCCGTGCAGGCCCGGCCGTGCTCATCGGTCCAGGTGACCACCTCGCTGCGGTCGGCGCACCCCGCGAGCATCAGCATCCCCGCGACCCCCGCCCCGGCGAGCCCGGCCCTGTGACGTCCCCTCATCCCGCATCCCCCTCCGCAGCACTACACGCACGCTTCCGGCACTACACACACGTTCCGGCGCGACCCACACCTTTCCGGCACTACACCCATGTATCCAGCCACATCCGCGACCTCCAGTCATCGATGGGGATCGCCTGGCCCGTGTAGATCGGCCAGAAATAGATGAAGTTCCACGCGATGAGCAGGACCAGCACCCCCGCCCCGGTCGCGCCCGCGACGCGGCGGGTGTCGGAGGAGCCCGGTGGGCCGATGAGGGCGCCCAGGAGCATGGCCACCGCGAGACAGATGAAGGGGATGAAGACGACGGCGTAGAAGAGGAAGATCGTGCGCTCCTGGTAGAGGAACCAGGGCAGATAGCCGACGGCCACCGCGCAGGCGATGGCGCCCGCCCGCCAGTCACGGCGGAAGAACCAGCGCCACAGCACATAGGCGAGGGCGAAGATGCCCACCCACCACAGCATCGGCGTGCCCAGCGCCAGCACCTCGCGGGCGCACTTCTCGCCCGCGTCCGCCGGGCAGCCGTCGGTGCCGGGGGCGGGGGACTCGTAGAAGTAGGAGACCGGGCGGCCCAGGACCAGCCAGCTCCACGGGTTGGACTCGTACGTGTGCGGTGACTGGAGGTGGACGTGGAAGTCGTACACCTGGGACTCGTAGTGCCACAGGCTGCGCAGCCAGTCCGGGAGCCAGGACCAGGAGCTTTCCTTGCCGTCGGTGGCCGCCCAGTTGCGGTAGTAGCCGCCGGTGCCGTCCGACGGGGAGAGGATCCAGCCGATCCAGGACGCGACGTACGTGACGATCGCGACCGGCACGAGGGCGACGAAGGCGAGGCCCAGGTCGTACTTCGCGACCGCGCGGTAAGGGTGCCGGGCGCCCGCCACCTTGCGCGAGCCGACGTCCCACAGGACCGTCATCAGGCCGAACGCGGCCAGGACGTACAGGCCGTTCCACTTGGTGCCGATCGCCAGGCCCAGCATCAGACCGGCCGTCCAGCGCCAGGGCCGCAGACCCAGGCGGGCGGTGTCGGCGATGTGCGCGTCCGGGCGGACCCTGCCGTCCGCGTCCACCGGCAGCGCGGCGGCCAGCCGGGCGCGCGCCTTGTCCCGGTCGACGACCAGCGCGCCGAAGGCCGCCACCACGAAGAACATCAGCACCCCGTCGAGCAGCGCCGTGCGGCTCATCACGAAGTGCAGGCCGTCCACCGCGAGCAGCGCGCCCGCCAGACAGCCCAGGAACGTCGAGCGCAGCAGCCGGCGCCCGATCCGGCAGATCAGCAGGACCGACAGGGTGCCCAGCAGCGCGGTCATGAACCGCCAGCCGAACGGATCGAACCCGAAGATCAGTTCGCCCAGGCCGATGACGTACTTGCCGACCGGCGGATGCACGACGTACGCCGCGTCCGTGGGGATCGGCACATTTCCGCCGGAGGACAGGATGAGATCGTTGACGTCCTTGTCCCAGTTGACCTCGAAGCCCCGGTGGACGAGCGCCCACGCGTCCTTCGCGTAGTACGTCTCGTCGAATATCACCTTCTTCGGATCGCCCAGGTCCCAGAACCGCAGCACCCCCGCGAACAGTGTGACCAGCAGCGGGCCGCCCCAGCCGGACCAGCGCACGATCCGGGTGGCCAGGTGGTGCGGTACCCCCAGCGCCGTCCACAGCCGGGGACCGGGTTCCGCGTACGGCGGCACCAGCCGTTCCCGCACGTCGCCGCCCGCGCCGCCGCGCGCCACGTAGCCGAAACGGCGCAGCCGCTGCTGCCATGCCGGCCGCCGGTCGGGCGGGGCCTGGTCATGCCGGGTGTCCGTCGAGGACGCGGAGGACGCGGTACTGGTCACCGCGCCATCGTAGGGAACCCTTCTATGGGAGTCCCGCGCATGGGTGGGATGGGTGGTGATGCGTCCGATTCGTACGGATCCGGGGACCGAGGGGGAGCGGCGGGCCACCGGGCCCCTCGCCGCTGGTCCGCCCCTGGGAGGATGGGGGGGTGACTGGAACCCTTGTTTTGGCGGGCACCCCCATCGGCGATCTCGCGGACGCGCCGCCCCGGCTGGCGCAGGAGCTGGCGGGCGCGGACGTGGTCGCCGCCGAGGACACCCGGCGGCTGCGCCGGCTGACCCAGGCGCTCGGCGTGACGCCGGGGGGCCGGGTGGTGTCGTACTTCGAGGGCAACGAGAGCGCCCGTACGCCGGAGCTGGTCGAGGAACTGGTGGGCGGCGCCCGGGTGCTGCTGGTGACCGACGCCGGGATGCCCTCGGTGTCCGACCCGGGGTACCGGCTGGTCGCCGCCGCCGTCGAGCGGGACGTGCGGGTGACCGCCGTACCGGGACCGTCCGCCGTGCTCACCGCGCTCGCGCTGTCCGGGCTGCCGGTGGACCGCTTCTGCTTCGAGGGGTTCCTGCCGCGCAAGGCCGGCGAACGGCTGTCCCGGCTGCGCGAGGCCGCCGCCGAGCGCCGCACCCTCGTCTACTTCGAGGCCCCGCACCGCCTCGCCGCCACCCTCGCCGCGATGACCGAGGCGTTCGGCGGCGACCGCCGCGCAGCCGTGTGCCGCGAACTGACCAAGACGTACGAGGAGGTACGCCGCGGCCCGCTGACCGAGCTGGCGGCGTGGGCCGCGCAGGGGGTGCGCGGGGAGATCACCGTGGTGGTGGAGGGGGCGCCGGAGCGCGGGGGCGAGGAGATCGACGCGGGGGAGCTGGTGCGGCGGGTGCGGGTGCGGGAGGAGGCGGGGGAGCGGCGGAAGGAGGCGATCGCCGCGGTGGCTTTGGAGGTGGGGGTGGCTAAGCGGGTTGTGTTTGATGCGGTTGTTGCTGCGAAGCGGTCTGTGGGGTAGGGGGGCGGGTTTGGGGTGGGGGGTTCGGTTTGATGCGGGCTTTCCGTCCGTTGTGGCTGGTCGCGCCCACGCGGCGGAGCCGCATATCGAAACAGCCCCGCGCCCCTTTGGGGCGTTGCCGGGCCGTGTCTTTCAGGCCATGCCCCATGCTTCGGCAAAGTGGAGTGGGGGCCTCCGGGGGTTTCGGCAAGGAACGTACAAGTCGTGGCCAACTCTCTACAGGGGGAGTGCGTCCGGGGGCCGGGAGGCGTTCTCTGGACGGAGGGAACGCACCCGTTCCCGCCTCCGACGGGGTCCGTGGATCCGTGGGTTCACGCCGGGGGCACTGTCCAGCGGACCACAGGAGCTGGCATGAGCGAGATCGCAGGGCACCCCGGCCTCCGCAGCGCGGCGGGCGCCGTCGTCCATGAGTCCTACTCCTTCGCCTGCATGAGGTGCGGGCACGGCTGGGAGCAGTCGTACGAGATAGAGCACCACACGGACGCCGACGGTCGCCTCTTCGTGCTGTACGTGGCGGACGGCGAGGTCGTGCCGTCCCCGCTGAACCGGCCGACCTGCGGCAACTGCGGCGGTCACGTACTGCGGATCATGGCCGCCGGCCAGGTGTCGGGCGCACGGGAGGCGGCGCGACGCAGCACCGCCCGGCCCGCCGTCCCGGCGCAGGGCGACCAGGGTGACCGGGGTGACCAGGACGGCCCGGACTCCGCCAAGCGCGAGCACCACCACTGGCATCTGTCCGACCTGCTCCACCCCTTCCACCGCCGGGCCAGCTGAGCCCGGCACCTGAGTTCGGACCCGGCGGGACGGCCTCCCCCGCCGGGTCCGAGGCCGTTCCCGCCAGGCGGGCGCCGGCCGCGGTTTCCGTAGGATCGGGGCATGCCTGCGAACGACCCCTCAGAGACTTCACGCCGCTCGGACGCCTCCGGCAAGAACTCCGCGCCGCCGCTCCCGCAGCCCCTGCGGATACCGGTCGCCGACTCGCACACCCACCTCGACATGCAGGCGGGCACGGTCGCGGAGGCCCTCGCCAAAGCCGCGTCCGTCGGGGTCACCACGGTCGTGCAGGTCGGCTGCGACCTCGCCGGCTCCCGCTGGGCGGCCGAGACGGCGGCGGCGTACGACGCCGTCCACGCGGCCGTCGCCCTGCATCCCAACGAGGCGCCCCGTATCGTGCACGGCGACCCCGACGGCTGGTCCCGGCAGGGCGCCCGGGTCGCGGGCGGTGACCCGGCGCTGGACGAGGCACTCGCCGAGATCGCCCGGCTGGCCGCCCTCCCGCAGGTCAAGGCGGTCGGCGAGACCGGGCTCGACTATTTCCGCACCGGCCCCGAGGGCAAGGCCGCCCAGGAGCGCTCCTTCCGCGCCCACATCGAGATCGCCAAACGGCACGGCAAGGCGCTGGTCATCCACGACCGCGACGCCCACGCCGATGTCCTGCGCGTCCTGAAGGAGGAGGGCGCTCCCGAGCGGACGGTCTTCCACTGCTACTCCGGCGACGCCGAGATGGCCGAGATCTGCGCCCGCGCGGGCTACTACATGTCCTTCGCCGGCAACGTCACCTTCAAGAACGCCCAGAACCTGCGGGACGCGGTGGCCATCGCGCCGCCGGAGCTGCTCCTGGTGGAGACCGACGCCCCCTTCCTGACCCCGGCCCCGTACCGCGGACGGCCCAACGCCCCCTATCTCATTCCGGTCACCGTGCGCGCGATGGCCGCCGTGCGCGGCGTCGAGGAGGACGAGCTGGCGGCGGCCCTCGCCGCGAACACCGCCCGCGCGTTCGCCTACTGACCCGACCGCACCGCCACTCTCCGTGGCTGTGCCGCTTTGGAGAGTGACGGGCGCTCCGCTAGTTTCTTGGGGCCCGAACCGGACCCGTCCGGACCCCTGGCCCCAGGAGCGTGTCGGCGTGAGCACTCCGGACTCTTTCTATGACCGGCCCCAGCAGCAGTCCCAGCCGCAGCAGCATGTCCCCGCATACGTCCGCCCGTACGTCCGTCCGTACGTCCCCGCGTACGAGACGGCGACGCTGCCGTACGGGGTGACGTACGAGGACGACGACACGTACGCCGCGCACGACATGTACGGCACGTACGGGTCCTCGTACGACACTTACGCGCCTGCCTACGAGCACCCCACCGTGGCCGACGTTCACTTCCCCCGGCAGGCAGGCACCCCCGTACCTCCCCCACCCGATGGTCACCGCCGCCGCCCCGGCCCGGCGGGTACGGTCCGCCGCCTTCTGCCCCGGGCGCTGGTCGTCGCCTTCCTGGCCGGGGGGACCACGGCGTTCGTCGCCAAGGACAAGGCGGTGGAGCTGACCGTCGACGGGCACCCCCGCGCGCTGCACACCTTCGCCGACGACGTGACGGAACTGCTGGCCGACCAGGGCGTCGAGGTGGGCGCCCACGATGTGCTCGCGCCCGCCCCCGGTACCGCGCTGACCAGCGGCGACGAGATCACCGTCCGTTACGGCCGTCCGGTCCGGCTCACCCTGGACGGCGACCGGCACGAGGTGTGGACCACCGGGCGCACGGTCGGCGAGGCGCTCCAGCAGATCGGGGTGCGCGCGGAGGGCGCGTATCTCTCCGCCGCACGCTCCCGGCGTATCGGGCGCGAGGGGCTCACGCTGGATGTGCGCACCGAGCGCTCGGTCACCGTCATGGCCGACGGCCGCGCCCGTACGGTCCGCACCAACGCGGCGACGGTGGGCGAGGCGGTCGCGGCGGCCGGGATCACCCTGCGCGGCGAGGACACCCTGTCCGTCCCGGCGGCCGGCTTCCCGAGGGACGGGCAGACGGTCACCGTGCTGCGGATCACCGGCTCGCAGGAGGTCCGGGAGGAGGCGATCCCGTTCGCCGTGCGGCGCACCGAGGACCCGGCGCTGTTCCGGGGCAGCGAGGTCATCGACCAGGCCGGGCGGCCGGGTCTGCGCCGGGACACGTACGCCGTGCGGAGTGTCAACGGGGTCCGGCAGAAGCCGCGCCTGGTCGGCTCCGAGGTGGTGCGCGAGCCGGAGACCCGGCTGGTGCGGGTGGGCACCAAGCCGATGCCGACGTCCGTCGCGGGCGCCGACCATCTCGACTGGCCGGGCCTCGCGGCCTGCGAGTCCGGCGGCCGTCCCGGTGCGGTGGATCCCTCGGGTACGTACGGCGGCCTCTACCAGTTCGACACCCGGACCTGGCAGAGCCTCGGCGGCTCCGGCCGCCCCCAGGACGCCCCCGCCACCGAACAGACCCTCCGCGCGAAGAAGCTGTACGTGCAGCGCGGGGCGAGTCCGTGGCCTCACTGCGGGGCGCGGCTGGGCGGTTGACGGGGGCGCCGGTCCGGCGCTGCGTGGCGGGCTGCGGCGGGGGCGCCCGTCCGGGGGCCTCGTCGCGGGCCGAAGGGTCTCCCTGGCTGCCGCCGCCGCGCGTCCTGTGTCCAGCGCCCCCGTGTCCCCCGTCCTCGCGTTCCGCGTTCCGCCGCCCATCTCGCGTCCGAAGGGTCTCCGCCTCGTGCCCGAGGGTGGCTCTCGCGTCCGAGGAGGTCTTTGGTCCCGCGCGCCTGAAGGTCCGTCCCCGTTTCGCGCCCGGGGGATCCTGCGCTCCAGGGAGGGCCACTGTTCCGCGCGCTCAAGGTGTCCCCGCCCGCCCCGTATCCAAGAGGCTCGCCCCGGCCAGGGCGTCACCTCCCCCGGGCCGTCACGCCCCGTCGGCGTGGCCCGTACCCTGGTGCAGTGAACAGCTCCACCGACGCCCTGCTGGGCCCCGCCGATGTCCGTGAACTGGCGGGGGCGCTCGGTGTGCGGCCCACCAAGCAGCGCGGCCAGAACTTCGTGATCGACGCGAACACGGTCCGCCGTATCGTGCGCACCGCCGAGGTCGGGCCCAAGGACGTGGTGGTGGAGGTCGGGCCGGGGCTCGGTTCGCTGACGCTGGCGCTGCTGGAGGTGGCCGACCGGGTCACGGCCGTCGAGATCGACGACGTACTCGCTAGCGCGCTGCCCGCGACCATCGCGGCGCGGCTGCCGGAGCGGGCGGAGCGGTTCGCGCTGGTGCACTCCGACGCGATGCGGGTGGACACCCTGCCCGGCCCCCCGCCCACCGCACTCGTCGCGAACCTCCCCTACAACGTGGCCGTTCCCGTCCTGCTGCACATGCTCGCCACCTTCCCCAGCATCGAGCGCACGCTCGTGATGGTGCAGGCGGAGGTCGCCGACCGGCTGGCCGCCCCGCCGGGCTCCAAGGTGTACGGCGTCCCCTCGGTGAAGGCCAACTGGTACGCGGACGTGAAGCGGGCCGGGGCGATCGGCCGCAGTGTCTTCTGGCCCGCGCCGAACGTCGACAGCGGGCTGGTCGCCCTGACCCGCCGCGCGGAGCCGGTGCGGACCACGGCCTCCAAGGCGGAGGTCTTCGCCGCCGTGGACGCCGCGTTCGCCCAGCGCCGCAAGACGCTGCGGGCCGCGCTGGCCGGCTGGGCCGGATCGGCGGCGGCGGCCGAGGCGGCCCTCGTCGCGGCGGGCGTCTCGCCCCAGGCCCGCGGCGAGTCCCTGACCGTGGAGGAGTTCGCCCGGATCGCCGAGCACAAGGGGATCGCCGACCAGCACGAGGGGACCCGGCACCAGCACTAGGTGACCCGGGACCGGCACCACGGCACCGAGGGCCAGCACCACGGCACCGAGGACCGGCACCACGGCACCGAGGACCGGCACCACGGCACCGAGGACCGGCACCACGGCACCCA
>NZ_JBHTZD010000005.1:0-88107 GCF_042790455.1 Streptomyces sp. NPDC056734 | reverse complement strand
GAGGACCGGCACCACCGCACCCAGGACCGGCACCACCGCACCCCAGGACCAGCACCACCGCACCGAAGACCAGCAAACGGCACCGAACCCCACCAAGAGCGGATCGCGCAGCGCGAGGAGAGCAGCCAAGTGAGCGTGACGGTACGCGTCCCGGCCAAGGTCAATGTCCAGCTCGCGGTCGGCGCGGCCCGCCCCGACGGCTTCCACGACCTGGCCAATGTCTTCCTCGCCGTCGGCCTCTACGACGAGGTGACGGTCACCCCGGCCGCCGAACTGCGCATCACCTGCACCGGCCCGGACGCCGGCCAGGTCCCCCTGGACCGTACGAACCTCGCCGCGCGGGCCGCGATCATCCTCGCCGAGCGGTACGGCCGTACCCCCGACGTCCATGTCCACATCGCCAAGGACATCCCCGTCGCCGGTGGCATGGCGGGCGGCAGCGCGGACGGCGCGGGCGCGCTGCTCGCCTGCGACACCCTGTGGGGCACGGGCGCCTCGCGCGAGGAACTCCTCGACATCTGCGCCGAGTTGGGCAGCGACGTACCGTTCAGCCTGGTCGGCGGGGCGGCGCTGGGCACCGGGCGGGGGGAGAAGCTGACGCCGCTGGAGGTCGGCGGGACGTTCCACTGGGTGTTCGCGAGGGCCGCGCGGGGGCTGTCGACGCCCGCCGTCTTCCGCGAGTTCGACCGTCTCGCCGAGGGCCGTACGATCCCGGAGCCGGTGGCGTCCGAGCCGCTGCTGCACGCCCTCGCCAAGGGCGACCCCGACGCCCTCGCCGCGACCGTCTCCAACGACCTCCAGCCCGCCGCGCTCTCCCTCTTCCCGGAGCTGGCGGACACGCTGGCGGCGGGCCGGGAGGCGGGCGCGCTCGCGGCGCTGGTGTCGGGGTCGGGACCGACGACGGCGTTTCTGGTGCGGGACGCCGGGGCGGCGGGGCGGGTGGCGGAGGCACTCACGGCGTCCGCCACCTGCCGCTCGGCACGGGTGGCGCAGGCCCCGGCGGCGGGGGCGACAGCCCGCTGACCGGGGTCGTGCCGTCAGGGCTTGGTGATCGTCAGGTCGATGTCGATGCCGAAGGGCTCGGCGACCCTGACCCGGTCACGCTGGAGGCCCATGTGCACGTACGACCGGGTGAGCGGGTCCAGTTCGTAGACGTGGGCGATCGGCTGGTCCGTGACCCCGTCCCGTTCGATGCGCCAATAGTGCGGAACCCCGGCGGCGGCGTACTTCATCGGCTTGGTCACGCGGTCCCGGCCCTCGGACTGCGGTGAGACCACCGAAACGGCGAGCAGCACGTCCCGGGCCGCGAACTGGCACTGGTCGAGATCGGTCAGGGCATCGGCGCGGATCACCATGATGTCCTGCTCCGGAGCGTTGCGGTCATCGAGTCTCACGGCCATCTGCCGGACGGGCACCAGCTCCGGCGGCACCGTTCGCCCCAGCCCCGTCACCAGCATGTCGATCACCAGGACTTGGTAGATGCGCTGCGTACTCACGAAGACGAGGCTCCCGTCGATCAACTGGGTGTGCGGCGGGAGATCCGGCAAGGTGAACAGGTCGTCCACGGTGTAGCCGTTCTCCGGCGGCACCGGCCAGGGGGAGCGGTGCTCCTCGGCCTCGGTGCTCATGGTTTCTCCCATGGGCGAGATCTTGCGGCCCGCCCGCCACGTCTGCGGCCCTTCCCGATCGCATCATCACAAAGAGTGACAACCCCCTCGCGCGCCGCGCCTTTCCCCCCAGGGCATACGCTGGAACGCTGACCGTCCCCCGCGTATATGGAGAGAAATGGCCGTCAATCTGGTCAATGTCGAGAACGTCGGCAAGGTGTACGGCACCCGTGCCCTGCTGGACGGAGTCTCCCTCGGCGTCTCCGAGGGCGACCGCATCGGCGTGGTGGGCCGCAACGGCGACGGCAAGACGACCCTGATCCGGATGCTGGCCAAGCTGGAGGACGCCGACACCGGCAGGGTCACCCAGTCCGGCGGACTGCGCCAGGGCGTGCTGACCCAGCACGACTCGCTCGACCCCGAGGCCACCGTGCGCCATGAGGTGATCGGCGACATGGCCGACCACCAGTGGGCGGGAAACGCCAAGGTCAGGGACGTACTCACCGGCCTCTTCGGGGGCCTCGACCTGCCCGGCTTCCCCAAGGGCCTGGACACCGTCATCGGCCCGCTCTCCGGCGGTGAGCGGCGCCGCATCGCGCTCGCCAAACTCCTCATCGAGGAACAGGACCTCCTCGTCCTGGACGAGCCCACCAACCACCTCGACGTCGAGGGCATCTCCTGGCTCGCCCGGCATCTGCGCGAGCGCCGCTCGGCACTCGTCTGCGTCACCCACGACCGCTGGTTCCTGGACCAGGTCTGCACCCGCATGTGGGACGTCCAGCGCGGCACGGTCTATGAGTACGAGGGCGGCTACTCCGACTATGTCTTCGCCCGCGCCGAGCGCGAGCGGATCGCCGCCACCGAGGAGGTCAAGCGGCAGAACCTGGTCCGCAAGGAACTGGCCTGGCTGCGCCGCGGCGCCCCCGCCCGCACCTCCAAGCCGCGCTTTCGCGTGGAGGCCGCCAATGAGCTGATCAAGGACGTGCCGCCACCGCGCGACAGCTCCGAGCTGATGCGGTTCGCGTCCACCCGGCTCGGCAAGACCGTCTTCGACCTGGAGGACATCACCGTCCAGGCCGGGCCCAAGGTGCTGCTCAAGCACGTCACCTGGCAGCTCGGCCCCGGCGACCGCATCGGCCTGGTCGGGGTGAACGGCTCCGGGAAGACCTCCCTGCTGCGCGCGCTCGCCGACGCCGCCCGCAGCGGCGGCGAGACCCAGCCCGTCGCCGGGCGGATCGCCGTCGGCCGGACCGTCAAGCTGGCCTATCTCTCCCAGGAGGTCGCCGAACTCGCCCCCACCCTGCGGGTCCTGGAGGCCGTGCAGCAGGTCCGCGAGCGCGTGGACCTCGGCAAGGGGCGCGAGCTGACCGCCGGGCAGCTCTGCGAGACGTTCGGCTTCACCAAGGAGAAGCAGTGGACGCCGGTCGGCGACCTCTCCGGCGGTGAGCGCCGCAGGCTCCAGCTGCTGCGCCTGCTGATGGACGAGCCCAACGTCCTCTTCCTCGACGAGCCCACCAACGACCTCGACATCGAGACCCTGACCCAGCTGGAGGACGTCCTCGACGGCTGGCCCGGCTCGATGATCGTCATCTCCCACGACCGGTTCTTCGTCGAGCGCACCACCGACCGGGTGTTCGCCCTGCTCGGTGACGGCACACTGCGGATGCTGCCGCGCGGCATCGACGAGTACCTGGAGCGCCGCCGCCGTATGGAGGAGGCAGCCGCCGCAGCCGCCCCGGCCGCCGCCGCGCCCGCCCGGGCCACCGACGAGAAGAGCGCCGCCGACCAGCGCGCCGCGAAGAAGGAACTCCAGAAGATCGAACGCCGGCTGGACCGCGTCTCCGAGCAGGAGACGAAGCTGCACGACCGGATCGCCGCCGACGCCACCGACTTCGCGAAGGTCGCCGAACTGGACGCCGAGCTGCGCGCGTTGGCGGGCGAGCGTGAGGAACTGGAGACGCGCTGGCTGGAACTGGCCGACGACGCGTGACGGAAGAGTCCGCGGAAGGGCGGGCCGGGAACGCCTCGTGAAGGGGGCGTGAAGGCGCATAACGGGGTCGTCACGGGGCGGTGCTCCCTTGGGAACAGGGGCGGCGCCGCCCCGTGGCGCTGTCGGTGCCGGGTGATAGAAAGGGCCGTCTGAGAACAGTCTGAGAGCGCGTCCGGGTTCATCGAGACCGATCCAACGCAGATCGAGAATCGATCGACAACCTCCGGAGCGTGGCTAAAAATCAGTGAGCGAGGGGGACACGCTGATGGCTCAGCCGCCCGATCAGCAGCCGCCGCAGGGCGGTTTCGGAGCACCGCAGGACCAGCCACCGAAGCCACCTCAACCACCACAGACCCCACCGCCTCCGCAGGCCCCGCCCGTCGCCGGTCCACCGCAGCCCGGGTACGGCTACCCGCAGCAGCCCGGTCCGTACGGCTACCCGCAGCAGCCGGGGCCGTACGCCGCCCAGCCCGGTTATGGCCATGGCCACGGCTATGGCTATGGCTATCCGCAGGCCCCGTACCCGGGAGCCCCCGGGGCACCCGGCGTTCCGGGGGCACCCGGCGCCCCCACCCCACCCCCCGGCCCCGGTCCGCGCGGCCCCTTCAAAGGCAAGCCCGCGATGGTCATCGGCGCGGCCCTGGCGGTCCTGCTCGTCGTGGGCGGCACGGTGTTCGCGGTCACGCGCGGCGACGGCGAGAGCGGCAAGGACAACGCGCCGGTCGCCGAGAAGAGCGACGACGCCAAGCCGTCCGCGTCCGACCTCCCGGTCAACCCCGGGGACGGCAGCGGCGACGGCGGCACCGACCCGGAGGACCTCAACGAGGGCCGCCGGCCCGGTGAGTCACGGGTGCTCTGGTACAAGGAGGCGCCGGACGCACCCGGTGACGGCGCCGACGCCCTCGGCATGTGGATCACCGACGAGACGGCGGTGAAGGCGGCGTACAAACAGCTCTTCGCCTTCGACGTCGGTGACGGCGCACCCACCTGGGACCCGATCACCTTCCCGCAGGAGATCTGCGCGGTCACACCGGGCCGGAGCGACGACGACAAGATCGTGGTCGCCTATATGAGCGGCACCAGCGACCGTGCCGAGTGCAACCAGCTCCAGCAGATCGACCTGGCCACCGGCGCCAAGGGCTGGAAGGGCGAGGTCCCCGACGGGGCGCTCTTCGACAGCACGCTCACCCTGGAGCTGTCCCTGGTGGACGACACCCTGATGGTGGGCCGCTCGCAGTCCGGGACGGCGTACGACGTCAACACCGGCAAGAAGCTGTTCGACACGAAGAAGTACGACGAGACGTGCTTCCCGGCCGCGTTCGCGGGCGGCGCCGGACGGCTGGTGCAGGTCGCCTCCTGCGGCGCGGGCACGGACGACGAGTACGACGAGCTGCGGGAACTGGATCCGCGGACCGGCGAGGTCAGCTGGACGCAGCGGTTCGACGCCGGGTGGCGCGTCGCGCGGACCTACTCCCTGGACCCGCTGGTGGTCTACAGCACCCACGAGGAGAAGCAGCAGTGGAACATCTCCATGCTGGGTGACGACGGCGCCTTCACCTCCCAGGTCGCCTTCGACGAGAACTTCGCGCCCGAGTGCGGCTGGGCCGTCCTCCAGCGCGATCTGACGGGCTGTCAGGGCGTCGCCGTCGACAGCGACACGCTCTATCTGCCGACCGAGGCCACCACGGGCGCCAACGAGATCGTCGCCATCGGCCTCGCCGACGGCAAGGAGAAGTGGCGGGTGAAGTCCCCGGCGGACGAGGCGATGCTGCCGCTCCAGGTGGAGGACGGGAAGCTGATCGCGTACGTCCAGGCGTCCTACGGCACGGGCGGCCGGGTGGTGTCCATCCCGACCACCGGCGGCGACGCCGAGCCCACCACGCTGCTCCAGAACCCGCAGGGTGCGTCCGAGGTCGAGGGCGGCTTCTTCTCCCGCGACCTGGCCTGGGCGGACGGCCGGCTGTATCTGTCCACGACCAGGCTGACCGGCAACGACGACGCGAAGGAGAAGCTGATGCTGGCGTACGGCGAGTAGGCGGGCGGGACCGTGTCGGCCCACCGCCGCTCCCGCCTCCGTTCCCGTCCGTCCCCGTCCGCTCCCCGTCCGCTCCCCGTCCGTTCCCCATCCGCTTCCCGTGCGGTCGCTGTCCGTTCGCCGTCCGCTCGCTCCGATCCACCGAGGTACTCCGTCATGACCCAGCCCCCGCCCCCGCCGCCCCACCAGCCCGAGCAAGGGCCTCCGCCGGGACCCCCGCAGGGGCCTCCGCCAGGGGGAGGCTTCGGCCCGCCCCAGGACCAGCCCCCGCAGCCCCCGTACCAGCCCCCGCAGCCCTCACCGCCTCCGTACCAGCCCCCGCAGCCACCCCCCGGCTACGGCTACCCGGCACCACCCCAGCAACCGTCGCCCACCCCTGCCCCCGCCCCCACTCCCACGCCGGGATACGGCTACCCGGGTCAGCAGCCGAACCCGTACGCCCAACAGCCCCCGCCCGGCTACGGCCATGGCTACGGCTACCCGCAGGCCACCGTCCCGCTCCAGGCGCAGCCCGGACAGGGGGCCGGCTCCGGTGGGCGGAAGATCAACGCGCAGCTGGCGATCATCGTCGCGGCGGTCGTGGCCATCGCGCTGATCGTCGGAGGGGGCGTCTGGTACGCGCAGTCCTCCGGCGGCGGCAAGGACGACACGGCGGCGTCGGGCGGCGGGAACGGCGGCGAGGGGGAGGGCGAGGAGGGCGGTTCCGGGGGGAGCGAGGGGTCCGTACCGAAGGGCACGGAGAAGGTGCCCGCGGACCCGGCGGCCGATGTGCTGTTCCAGATCCCCGCGCCCGCCGTGAAGGACGAGCGGATCGAGAGTGTCGCCGGCTCCTGGCTGACCGACGGGATCTACGCCAAGAGCGGGGTGAACGAGGTCGTCGGGTACGACCCCGACACCGGCGACGAGCGGTGGACGCTGCCGCTCACCGGCCAGACCTGCGGATTCTCCCGCCAGATCGCCGGCGACGGGACGAGTGTGGTGCTTTCCGAGACGCGTAAGCGCAACGCGGAGGGCGATCACGAGCCCTGCACCCAGATCACCGCGTTCAATGTCACCACGGGCAAGAAGCTGTGGAGCAAGAGCGCCACCATCAACGACGCCGAGGTGGTCTTCGCGGAGGCGAGTATCACCGGCGGCACGGTCGCGGTCGGCGGCGGCTTCACCGGCGGCGCGGCGTTCGACGTCACCACCGGGAAGGTGCTGTGGCAGCCGAAGGTCAGCACCTGCATGGACGTCGGGTACGCGGGCGGTGAGCAACTGGTCGCGGTGCACAAGTGCGGGGAGTACGGCGACGAGAAGTACGAGGTCCAGCTGATCGACCCGAAGACGGGCGCGGTGACGTGGAGTTACCAGCTGCCGGCCGGGCTGGCGAACATCAAGGTGATCTCGACGAAGCCGGTCGTCTTCGGCCTGGACTCCGCCGACATCACCTCCTCGGGCGCCTCGGACATCTTCTCGCTCGACGACAGCGGCAAACTGCTCTACAAGATCGCCCTCAAGGACGGTGAGTACAGCCACCACTGCGAGATCGGCCGTACCGACGGCTGTGACGGGATCGTGGTCGGCAACGGCAAGCTGTGGGTGCCGACGGCGGAGCACGACGGCGGCACGGAGTACAGCACCACGAACGAGATCGTGGCGTTCTCCCTGGAGACCGGGAAGACCACCGGCGACCGGATCGACGCCGGGGACCGGTACAAGGTCTTCCCGCTGCGGATGGACGGCGGCGATGTCCTCGCGTACAAGGAGGGGCCGTACGACGGGGGTGACCAGATCGTGTCGGTGAACGGCTCGACGCTGGAGCAGACCACGCTGCTTGAGACTCCGAGCGAGGAGTCCGTGCGGGACGCGATCAGCAAGATGGTGCCGCGCTCGGCGGAGGTGCGGTACACCGACGGCCGGCTGTTCCTGGGCAAGAAGCTGATCAGCAAGCCGCTCACCGAGGGCGAGGAGGTGTTCACGGCCCTGGGGTTCGGCGCGAAGCCGTAGCCCGGCGGCTTCGGCGCGAAGCCGTGGCCCGGCGCCGGGTGCGCGCCTCTTCCCGCCCCGCGCGCACCTCGTTGTCCGCCGCGCATCGCCCCGCGCCGCCGCGTATCCCCCTGCGCGGTCGCATATCGCCCTGCCCCAGCTCAGGGGCGGCGCGGTGCGCGTTTCGCGCAACACCCTCGTATCCGAGGATTTTCGGCGATCCGGGGCACTTCTCTCCGGTAGGGGGAGCGCAATGTCGAACAAGCGTGTAGCTTCCGGGGGCATGAAGGGCCGGGGTGCCCAGGGCCCGGGTGCACGGGTCCTGACCTTGGGCATCCATTGGGGGGACTGGGGGACTGGGGGGTCTCGATGGGAGTGCGGCTGATGGTGGTCGATGACCACCGCCTGCTGGCCGAGGCGCTGGCCTCGGCGTTGAAGCTGCGCGGGCACCGGGTGCTCGCCGCGGCGGCACCCGCCGCGGGCGCGGCGGACCTGGTGATCGCGCGGGCACCGGAAGTGTGTCTGCTGGGGACGGCGACACCGGCCGAACCGGGCACGTTCGACCCGGTGGCGAAGATCAAGCGGGAGCGCCCGCAGGTCGCGGTGCTGGTCCTGGGGCCGGTGCCGAGCCCACGCGGGATCGCGGCGGCGTTCGCGGCCGGCGCGTCCGGGTACGTACGGCACGACGAGCGGATAGAGGGTGTGGAACGCGCCATCATGAAGGCCCGGGCCGGAGAGGCCGCGGTCGCGCCGCAGCTCCTCCAGGGCGCGTTCGGTGAACTCCTCAACCCGGTGGCCCAGCCCGACGACGAGGGCCAGCGGCTGCTGCGGCTGCTCACCCCGCGCGAGGTGGAGGTCCTGGTCCGGGTCGCCGACGGCGAGGACACCCGCCTGATCGCCGCCGGGATGGGCATCGCCCCTTCCACGGCCCGCACCCACGTCCAGCGCGTCCTGATGAAACTGGGCGTCGGCTCCCGCCTGGAGGCCGCCGCCCTGGCCGCCCGGACGGGGCTGCTGGACCACGCGGGCCCGTTCCACCCGGCGGGGCGCACGGAGAACGGAGCGGAACGGGAGCCGTGAGCGACCCCGGCCGACGCCCGGGAGAGGGCGTCGGCCGGTGACCGTACGGCTTTGGCCGGGCGTGGCTCAGCCGAGCGTCAGCTGCCCGGTCCGCCAGGCGCTGTCGGGGCTGATCACGGCGACGTGCGAGCCGAGGACCGACGCCCCGCCCTGGTAGAAGTGGACCGCGTTGTCGACGGCCACCGCCCACAGGTCGGGGATGCCGTCGCCGTTGACGTCCGGGGTGCCGCGCAGATGGGTCACGGGGACGGTCGTGGTGTCCCAGCCCTCCGCGTAGACCGTGTCGACACCCGTTCGGGACGCCGCGGCCGTCGACAGCGAGGCGATCGTGGATCCGCCCGCGCTGTCCTCGACCCCGTAGCGCAGCAGCAGCCTGCTGCTGACCTCGGAGCGCCACAGCAGATCGGGCGCGCCGTCGGCGTCGTGGTCGCCGACGGACACGAGGTCCCGCTCCAGCCAGGCGGTCGCGGAGATCTTGGTGACGCGCAGGAAGGTGGCGCCGGTGTAGCCGTCGAAGGCCCACAGCGCGCCGCCCGCCGCGGTGGCGAACAGATCGGTCCGGCCGTCGAGGTCGTAGTCGCCCACCACGATCTGGTCGAGAGTCGCCGGATCGGGCGAGCCCGCGGGCAGCCGCACGCTCATCCGCCGGGAGATGTCGACGCTGCCGTAGCCGTCACCGGGGTAGATGTACAGCTCGCCGTCGGGCATCCGGGCGAAGACATCGCCGATCCCGTCGGCGCCGAGGGCGTCGCCGCCGTGGGCGATCAGCGCGGGCTCGCCGTCGGGTCCCATCCAGTAGCCCGGCAGATGGTCCGTGCCGTCGCGGTCGGGGTCGGTCAGCAGCCCGATGCCGTCGTCATGCGCGGCGGACAGCGAGACATGCAGGTCACCGGTGGTGGTGGACGGGTACATCCACAGATTGCCGGCCGCGCTGATGCCGAGCACATCGGGAGTGCCGTCACCGGTCAGGTCGCCCGGCTCGTCCGCCGTGTCGCGCGGGGTGACGTAGAACAGGTACTTCGTGCCCAGTGAAGGATTTCCCGCGCTGTCCACGGCCCGCGTGTACAGCACGTTGGGTCCCGCCATCGGCGGCGACAGGGACACGGTGGTGGAGCTTCCCGCGGTGACGTTCTTCCCGCTGCTGTAGCTCGTGGTGTTGAAGGACCACTCGAACCGGGTGACGTCGGTGTCGTCGTCCGGGGCGAGGGTGAAGACGCCGGGCGTGCCGAACTTCACCGCGGACCAGATCGTGCCGTCGTCGTCGGCCGCCGGGAAAGCGGTGGACGTGACGATCGGTTCGTTCGGTTTGCTGCTGTCGAAGACGAACCGGCACACCCCTGGGCTGGCGGTGGGGGCGTAGGCCGAGGCGGCTCCGCTCTGGTCGATGGCGCGGACCCGCCAGGAGTAGGTCCAGCCGTTGGTGAAGAACTCCTTCCCGATCTCCACCGATGCCTTGCCGGTGCTGGTCACCGCGACGTTCCGGTTCAGGATCATGGTCGTGGCGCCGGTGTGCCACAGCTCGAAGTCCAGGTACTTCAGGTCCTGCTGGACGGAGGTGTCGTCGGGGTCGGAGGAGGCCGCCGACAGAATCACATCGCGTTTGCCGATGTGCAGGTAGGGCGAGGTCTTGTCGCAGGCGTTGCCGGGGGACATCGTCACCGAGGTCGGGGTCTTCGGCTTGCGGTTGTAGACGAGGGTCAGCTTGGGCGCGCTCTCGCTCTCCGCGCGGAACTTCTTCCACCCGTACGCGGAGTCCTCGGTGGTGGCGCGCAGCCCGATGGTCAGGGAGGACCAGCCGCCGTCGGCCGCGTCCTGGGCGACGGACTTGGCGTCGTAAGTGACGTAGGCGTCGGGGCAGCTGGAGTTGTAGCCGTGCGCGAAGGATTTCGTGCCGATCTCCGACTTCCAGTCCGGCTGGTTGTTCCAGGTGGTCTTGGAGGAGATGCCCCCCGTCAGCCACACCTGCATCTCGCGTGCGCTGCACGACCAGGAGTACGTCTCACGCAGCTGGATGGAGGCGGAGGAGACCTGCGCGCCCTTGATGTTGGTCGACCAGCCGAGGGTGAAGAAGGACCGGGACAGCCCCCAGGTCGTCGACTCGTAGCCGACGCGGGCCTCGGTGGTGCCGGTGTTGTAGTTGGTTCCGTCGTAGAAGCTGGAGCTGGGGTATTTCTTGTACGCCGTCGTCCAGTGCTTGGTCTTGCCGTAGATCGTGGGGTCGATGAAGACCGGGTAGACCGTGCCCGGGTCCGCCAGCAGCTGTGCGTCGGGGACGATGGACAGGCCGGTGGCCGTGGTGCCGGGCTCGGTCAATCCTGCCTCGACCACGGCCATATGGGTCCCGGGGTCGGGTCCGGCGAGCCCGGGGAGCGCGAACACCTCGGAGTCGTCGAGGGCCGTGCGCAGGGCGTCGCCCGAGGGCCCGCTCCCGTCCGTCCCGTTCCGGTACGGCGCGCGCAGGACGGCGTCGGCGCCCGGTGCCGGGTCTCCTTGGTGAGCGGCGGGATCGGCGTCGCCGGGCGGCGGATCCGGTTCGCCGGTGGCCACAGGGGTTTCGCCGGTGGGCGGATCGGTTTCCTCGGCGGGCGGTTCGGTCGCCTCGGTCGCCGGGGGCGCCGGCACCGGCTCCTCGGTCGGCGCCGCGCTGTCGCTCCCGGTGTCCGGCGTGAGCGTCTCCTCGCCGATGGGTGCGTCCGGCTCCTGCGAGTACGACGGTGTGGGCGCGGCGGGTTCCTCGGTGGGCTCGGGATCGGGCCCCTCGGTGACGGCGTACTCGCCCGCCGAGTCCCACATGTACGGCGTGGGGGAGACGGCGATCTCCTGCCCGTCGCGGTCCCGGCCGGTGACGACCTTGGTGACCGGGTCCAGATGGAAGGTCAGATCGGGGGACGACAGCCCGTAGGACAGCGAGCCGAGCGCCGGATTCGCCGCGTCGGCCGCGCTGTGCACGATGAGCACCTGGCTGAAGCCGCTCTCCTGGGCGGTCAGCAGCAGATCGACGCCGTCCAGGACACCGCGGTACAGGGCGCTGGAGCCGCTGATCACCGGGGCGGGCAGCGGTCCCGGCCAGCTCAGGGTCACCTCGTGCCCGTCGCTGGTGAGCGTCGCCAACTCGGTGTACTCGGCGGTCTCGTCGGCGATCCGCAGGGTGCGTCCGCCTTCCCCGGCGGTGAACACCGCCGGTTCCACCGGTGCGGCCCCCTGCGGAGCGGCGCCGGAGCCGTCACCGCCCGCCGAGAACACCACCGGGTCGGGGACGGCCTCGGCCGCCCAGCCCTCGCCGGTCCGGGCGAGCCGGGTGTCGATCGGCTGCCAGGTGCCGTCCACCTCCGCGCGTATGGGCGCGGCGTAGGTGACCAGTTCGAAGCTGCCGTCGGGCCGCGCGTAGGTCGTGGACATCTCGTCGCGCAGCGCGGTCACCTCGACGCGCTCACCCGTGGAGACGGCACGGGTCTGGGCCGCGTCCTCGTCGAGCGGACCGGCCGCCTGCTCCGTCCGGGAGGAGCCGTCGGACCCGCCGGACCCCCCGGCACCAGGGGCGTCGCCGCCGTCGAGCAGCGGTACGGCGAGCAGTCCGAAGCCGAGCGCGGCGGCGACCGCGGCGGCGACCGCGGCGGCCGGCACCGCGCGGCCGCGCCCGGCTGTGGGCAGGCCGAAGCGACGACGTTCCATGGGCTTTCCGTCCCCTCCCCCTGAAGCTCCGGAAAGCCCGGAACTCTTCAGACTCTGTGTCGCTTTTCGGGCGTGCCAAAGGCGGCCAGGAAAGCGAGCACAGAGCATGGCTGATGGCGAGGAATTGCGCTACAGCCCCCTTTGTCTTTGCCGTTTCGTTACCTCGAATGTGGAGCGGCGGGTGCCGTTCGTCCCTCTTGGCGGGTGAGTCGAGCTGCCGCTTCGCTTCTCGGGGTGTTCCGCGCCAAATGCACACAGCACGAGCGCATTTGACGAAGGTGATCGCCTGTATTGAGTTGATCTTGGCGGAAAACAATTCATTCAGCAGCTTTTGATAAACCTGTGGGAATTCGCTCCGTGATCCATTTCACAACTGTTGACTTTGTGTGAACCAGTCGTTCAGCATTCGTGACCTCAAGGTGAAGGAACTGTGTCCGCGGGGGCTGCCGCTGTGTGGGGATCACTTTCTTGGAGCGGCAGACGGGAACGCGTCCTGACGCGGGCCGGCCGCCAGGCACGGATGAGGGTGCGTACCGGGGTGATCGGCGCGCTCGTGGTGGCGCTGGTGGCCGGTGTCGCACCCGTCGCGGCGGCGCTGCCGCCGTCGGACGACCGCAGCGGCGTCGACCTGGTCGACCTGCCCGTCACGGAGGCGGCGGAAGGCGAAACCGGCGGCGACCTGGCCGAGCTGACGACCAGTGAGGCCGAGCAGCCCGTCGAGTACGAGCCGACCCAGGTCACCGCCCCCGAGGGCGGCACCGTGGCGAAGGACCTCACGGGTCTGACCCCCGGCGAGCTGGTGCCGATCAGCAGCCTGGACGGCAGCACGGCCCTGCCCGTCGAGATCGGCGCCCCCACGGACGCCGACCCGGCCCAGGCCACCGCCCTGGAGGGGGAGTGGCAGGTCGCGCTGGCCGGTCAGGCCGAGCTGGCCACCACCGCCATCGAGGGCGTCGCCCTCACCGTCACCCCGCCCGCCACCGCCACCGGGGACGCGGTCATCGCCCTGGACTACACGGACTTCTCCGAGCTGTACGGCGCCAACTGGGCCGACCGCCTGTCGTTCGTGCAGTATCCGGCGTGCTTCCTGACCACGCCGGAGACGGCGGGCTGCGCGGAGCCGACCGACGTGGTGACCGACAACGTCGTCGAGCAGACCGGCACGGACACCGACGGCAAGCCGGTGTACGAGCGCAAGATCCTCGCGACCGTCGACTCCGAGGCCCTCGCCGCGGGCGGCACGACGGAGTCCATGGCGTCCACGGAGCCCGCAGCCTCCACGGCGTCCACGGAGCCCGCCGCCTCCACCGCCTCCGCCGACTCCACCACCTCAACCGACTCCACCGCCTCCGAGGGCACAGTCACCGACGCGCTCTACGACGGACCCGGCGACCCGGGCGGCGTCCACCTCGCGTCCCTCGCGCAGGCGGCCGCCGGCTCCGGCTCCTCCGTCCTGCTCGCCACCGACTCCGGGTCCGGCTCCAAGGGCGACTTCGGCGCGACCCCCCTGGTCAGCGCGGGCTCGTGGTCGGCGGGCGGCAACTCCGGCGCGTTCAGCTACGGCTATCCGCTCCAGATCCCGTCCGTCCCCGGCGGCCCCTCCCCGGCCGTGTCGTTCGACTACAACTCCCAGTCGGTGGACGGCCGTACCTCCGCCTCCAACAACCAGCCGTCCTGGGTCGGCGACGGCTGGGAGTACAACCCGGGCTCCATCACCCGCACCTACACCTCCTGCCAGGACGACCAGGAGGACGGCAACAACAGCACCAAGAAGACCAGCGACCTGTGCTGGGGCTCCTACAACGCGACGCTCACGCTGGGCGGGGCCACCACCGAACTGGTCCTGCCCGACAGTGCGACCTCCCCGTACGGCGACAAGTGGGTCACCGCCAACGGCGACGGCTCACGCGTCGAACTGCTGAGGTACACCGGCTTCGGCAACGGCGACGCCGACGGCGAGTACTGGCGGGTCACCACCCGGGACGGCACCCAGTACTGGTTCGGACGGCATCTGCTCCCCGGCTTCGGCACCGGCGACCCCACGACCAACTCCACCCTCACCGTCCCCGTCGCCGGCAACCAGGAGGGCGAACCCTGCTACCAGGCGGGCGACTTCGCGGGCTCCTTCTGCGCCCAGGCATGGCGCTGGAACCTGGACTACGTCGTCGACACCGACGGCAACGCCATGTCGCTGTACTGGACGAAGGAGAAGAACCACTACGCGCAGAACAACGGCTACGAGACCCCGGTCACCTACGACCGCGCGGGCTACCTCAGGCGCATCGAGTACGGCCTGACCAGTGCCGACATGTACGCGGCCCCGATCGCGCAGGTCACCTTCGACGTCGCCGAGCGCTGCTTCAAGGAGGGCGACCTCGCCTGCACGTCGGAGACCGACAGCGACGACAACTTCACCTCCGGCGAGTTCGCCAGGAACCGCATCTGGTACGACACCCCGGCCGACCTGTACTGCGCCGCGGGCAAGGAGTGCTACGTCCCCGTCCCCACCTTCTGGTCGCGCAAACGCCTGGCCCAGGTGACCACCTGGACCCAGCGCACCGAGGGCTCCACCGCCCTGTCGAGGACGGACAGCTGGACGCTCCAGCAGTCGCTCCCCGCCGACCTCACCGACGAGGGCACGGCCCTGTGGCTGGAGTCGATCACCCGCACCGGATACGCCGTGGACGGCGAGCCCCAGACACTCAACCCGGTGCAGTTCCTCGCCAACAGCGTCTCGATGCCCAACCGCGTCAAACGCGGCGCCGACGACCCGAACCCGGCCTTCGACCGGCTCCGCGTCCAGCGGGTGGTGAGCGAGTACGGCGGCGAGACCCTCGTCACCTACGAGAACCCGACGGATGACTGCAAGGTCGACGGGGACTTCCCCGAACCGCACGAGAACACCGGTCTGTGCTACCCGGTGTACTGGCACGCGGACCCGGAGGTCGAGAAGATCGACTGGTTCTACAAGTACCGCGTCGCGTCCGTCCAGGAACTGCCCGCCCTCACCGGCGTCCCGCCCGTCACCACCTCGTACGAGTATCTCGGCGGAGCCGCCTGGGCACTGAACCAGGCGGAGTTCTCCAAGAAGACGACCCGCACCTACGACCAGTGGCGCGGCTACGCCAGAGTGCGCACGATCACCGGCGCGGACTCCTCCACCCCCTATATGTCCACCCAGCGGGGCATGACCGAACTCCGGTACTTCCGGGGCATGGACGGTGACCCGCTCCCCGGCGGCGGCTCCCGCTCGGTCACCGTCAGCGACAGCGCCGGCGATCCCATCGCCGTCGACCTCAAGCAGTACGCGGGCCGGGTCGCCGAGACGCTGACGTACGCGAAGTACAACGGTGAGCTGCTGACGCGCAGTGTCGACTACCCCAGGTCCGTCCTGCTGGCGACCCGCACCCGCGACCTGGGCATCCCGCCCCTGGAGGCCTACCGGGTCCTGGACAGCCAGAGCCTGACCTTCACCCGCTCCTCGGGCACGGGCGACGACACCCGCACCTGGCGCTCACTGAAGACCGTCTACACCTACGACAGCACCTACGGCCTGCCCACCCAGGTCGAGGACCAGGGCGACACGGGCCGCACGGGCGACGAGAACTGCACCGTCATGTCGTACGTCCACAACACGACCAAGCACCTGATCGGTCTGGCCACCCAGACCCTCACCACCGCCGGCACCTGCGCGCAGGCGGCGACCGCGACCGCCGCGGACTGGATCGACGGCTCCCGGATCGGCTACGACGGCGCCACGGCGTACAGCGCCACGGCCGTCCCAGCCTCCCCGAGCCCCACCATCACCTGGGCCATCACCGGCGCGGGCGGCGGCTGGGTGAAGGACGGCGAGATCGCCTACGACTCCTACGGCCGCACGACCTCCACCAAGGACGCCGAGGGCAACCCGTCCACCACCGTCTACCGCCCGGCGCAGGGCCAGGTCTACGAGATCGAGACCACCGACGCGCTCCAGCACAGCGAGGTCACCGAACTGGAGCCCGGGCGCGGGGTGGCGCTGTCCGAGCGCGACGCCAACGGCCGCACCACGACGTTCGCCTACGACGCGCTGGGCCGCTCCACCGAGGTGTGGGCAGCGACCCGGCCGACCACGCAGTCCCCGTCGGCGAGGTTCAGCTACAGCACCACCATCGGCCAGCCCGTCTCGATCACCACCGAGGCGCTCACCGCCGAGGGCGGCTACGAGGCGTCCGTCGTCATCTACGACGGCCTGGGCCGTGAACGCCAGCGCCAGGAACCGGCGGTCGGCGGCGGCCGGCTGATCACCGACACCCTGTACAGCGCCGACGGCACCATCCGGCAGACCAACAACGCCTACTTCGCCGAGGGCGCCCCGACGACCGAGCCGTTCGACCTGAAGTCGGACTACCAGGTCCCCAACGCCACCCTCTACTCGTACGATGGCGTGGGCCGCACCCTGGCGGAGACCCCGTACCTCAACGGCCAGGAGGTACCCGCCAAGGCGACCCGCTACGAGTACGGGTACGACAACTCCACGGTGATCCCGCCGCAGGGCGCCCCCGCCCAGCGCACCTGGTCCGACGCGCTCGGCCGCACGGTACGCGTCGACACCTACACCGACGCCCTGCGCTCCGCGTACCGCGCGACGACGTACACCTTCGACGCGCGCGGCGACCAGGTGGCGGCCGAGGACTCCGAGGGCACCCGCTGGACCTGGACGTACGACGCCCGCGGCCGGGAGACCGCGGCGGTGGACCCGGACGCCGGCACCACCACCACGGCCTACGACGTCATGGACCGGCCCACCCTGGTCACGACCGAGAACGCGGCCGTCCACACGGAGTACGACGTCCTGGGCCGCCCCACCGAGCAGCGCGAGGGCTCCGCCACCGGGACCCTGCTGACGAAGACGGTGTACGACACCCTGATCGGCGGGGCCGGCCTCCCCACCTCGCAGACCCGCTACACCGACGGCCAGGCGTACACCACCGCGGTCACCGGCTACACCGCCGACTACCAGCCGACCGGCCAGAAGATCACCATCCCCGAGTCGGTCGCGATGGCGTACCACCTCCAGCCCGAGTACACCTACGGCTTCGAGTACTCGGACATGGGGCAGCTGGAGGCGGTCAACCTTCCGGCGGTCGGCACCCTCCCGGCCGAGAAGCTCGCCATCCGCTACAACGAGGACGGCCTGCCCGTCTCCACGTCCGGCCTGGCCTGGTACACCTCCCAGACCTCGTACTCCCCCTACGGCCAGGTGCTGCGCACGGTCAGCGGGGAGAACCCCAATCGGGTGTGGACGACCAACCTGTTCGACGAGGCCACGGGTGAACTGACCCAGAGCATCGTCGACCGCCAGTCGACCAGTGACACCACCGGCGTCACGGGCAACCGTGTCAACTCCCGTGGCTACGCCTACGACCCGGCGGGCAACATCACCTCGATCGCGGACACGTCCAACTCGGTGACCGATCGCCAGTGCTTCACCTACGACGGCCTGGGACAGCTGACCCAGGCATGGACGGCACCGGCCTCGTGCGTCGCCGCCGGCCAGACCCTGGCCGCCCCGAAGTACGCCAACGGCACGACCAATGTGACCGCCGCCAACAGCGGTTACTGGCAGAGCTATACGTACGACGCGCTGGGCAACCGCGAGCAGCTGATCGAGCACGACCCGGGGCTGAACACCGCCAAGGACGCGACGACGGAGTACCTGTACGGCAACGCGGACGGCAGCCAGCCGCACACGCTGACCGGCACGTCTTCGACCTACACCGCCGACTCGGGCGCCCAGGTGACCGAGGCGACCTCGCTGACGTACGACGACGCGGGCAACACCGAGACCCGCACGGCCGATGGCTCCGAGCAGGCGCTGACCTGGACCTGGGACGGCCAGGTCGAGTCGGTCACCGGCTTCGGTGAGAACGGCTCCGGCGCCTGGCTGGGCCTGGCGAACAAGTGCCTGGACCTGGCGTCGTCGCTGACGACCCCCGGCACCCCGCTCCAGCTGTACACCTGCAACGGCTCCAAGGCACAGAAACTGCGGATCGACCCGGCCTCCGCCGCGACTCCCTCGACAGGCGCGCTGAAGATCCTCGGCAAGTGCGCGGTGCCCAAGAACGGTGCCACGGCGAATGGCACCCCGGTGGTGATCGCCGACTGCACGGGCGCGGCGGGCCAGCAGTGGACGTCACTGCCCACGGGCAACAAGCTCAAGCACGTCGCCTCCGGCAAGTGCCTCGACGTACCGGGCGCCAACTCCACCGACAGCACGGACCTTCAGCTGTACACCTGCGACGCGGCCGGACAGGCCCAGTCATGGGTGCCGGACAAGGCGACGACGTACATCTACGGCGGTGACGGCAGCCGCCTGATGTCGGTCTCGGCGACCGAACGCACCCTGTACCTCGGCGAGTCGACGATCTCGGTGAACGCGGCCGGCGGCGCCGCCTACACCGAGCGCTACTACTCCCAGCCGGGCGCCCCGACGGTCATGCGGCACGCGCAGGGCACGGCGGCGGCGGAAGTGTCGGCCCAGATCACCGACCAGAACGGCACGGCGTACATCAATGTCGCGCTGGCCACCGGCAACAGGGTCAAATTCTCCAAGACCGACCCCTTCGGAGTGGAGCGTACGGAGTCGTCGTCCTGGCGCTCGCACGAGGGCTACATCGGCGGCACGGAGGACGCGGGCGCGGGCCTGGTCCATCTGGGCGCCCGCCTCTACGACCCGACGACCGGGCGCTTCCTGTCCCCCGACCCGGTCCTGGACCTGGCGGACCCGGTGCAGATGAACGGGTACGTGTACTGCGAGAACAACCCGGTCACCTTCGCCGACCCGACGGGGCTGATGTCCCGTGCGGACGGCGGCGGGGGCGGTGGCACCAGCGGCCCGACAACCTATGACGAGGCATGGGCCCAGGGCCAGCTGAACATGACCATCGGGGACGTCATCCTCTCGAACGGCTGGGGCATCCTCAAGGGACTCATCGGCTGGGACGACGTGGAGGGCTGCTTCTCCCGGGGTGACCTGTGGTCGTGCGGAAGCCTGCTGGTCAGCGCGCTGCCCTGGGGGGCCATCTTCAAGATCGGGGCCGTGGTGAAGGCCCTGGACCGTATCGCGGGCGCGATCCAGGCGTGGATGAAGGCCAAGGAGAAGGCCCGCAAGATCATCGAATTGGCCCAGAAGGCCCGCGAGGCGGCCCGCAAGGCGAAGGAGGCCAAACGCCTGGCGGCCGAACGGGCGGCCCAGCTGAAGAAGAAGGCCCAGGAAGCCGCGACCCGCGCGGCCAAGAAGGCGGCCGAGAAAACCGGCAACGCGGTACAGAAGACAAAGAAGGCCGAGGCGAAGAAGGCAGCGCCCGAGCCCCAGCAGGAGAAGGGCAAGCCCACAAAGCCGTCCGGCGAGGGCACCGAAACCTGCGACCCCGCCAACAGCTTCGTCCCCGGCACCCAGGTCCTCATGGCCGACGGCACCACCAAGCCGATCGAACAGGTGAGAAACGGCGACCAGGTCCAGGCCACCGACCCGGAATCCGGCGAAACGGCCGCGGAAACGGTCATCGCCGAGATCCAGGGCGAGGGCGCCAAGAACCTGGTAAAGCTCACGATCGCGGTGACCGACACCCAGACGTCAGAGATCACAGCCACGGACGGCCACCCGTTCTGGGTCCCGGAACTGGGCGAGTGGATCGACGCCACCGACCTGACCTCAGGCGACTGGCTGCGCACCAGTGCCGGCACGTATGTCCAGATCACGGCGGTGGAACGGTGGACGGCCACCGATGCGACGGTTCATAACCTGACCGTCAGTGATCTGCATACGTACTATGTGGTGGCTGGGGTTACGCCGGTCCTGGTCCACAACTGCAATGTCGTCTCTATTTATAGGACGCCGAAGGTTGACGACATGGCGCATGAGTTGGAGAGTGGCCCCAACCCGGCCTCGCATCAAGATGGCGATGCTTCGGTCTACTTCGGAGAGAAGAGCGTGGCGAAGGAGTATCAGAATCGCGGCTCCTTTGCAAACGGGTCGATTCGCTACGAAATGCATGAGGACTTCCTTAAGGAGTTCTCGGACACTGCATTCCGATATGACCGCAAGGGGCCTGGAGGTTCCGTGAGGATTGAGTTCGTGATCCCGATAGGGCGGCTCGATCGATTCAACCAACTCACGTTGCGCAGAGTGTGGGAGCCTGGGAATGGGTGACGGTGTGGTGCGGGTTGACGAAGAGCTGGAAGTAGTCGTGGATGCGACTACGCTGTGGGGGGTCAAAGTGACCACCCGGACTGGAGTGGAGGGGTTCATCGAGAACCTTAAGATTCCGTCTTGGCTTGCTCGGGGGGAACTTCCAGTGAGCGGCACATCTCTGCTCGTTGTGGTTCTTGATGACGTCCGCAGCCCGTTTAGAGGCAGCTTGCTCGATGACGACATTGAACTGGCTCGCAACATGCGCAGGCGAGCATGAGCTATGGGTGGCGTGAATCGGCAACCACGCGAATATTTTCGGCAGTCGATGGATGGGAGTCGCTCAAGGGGCAGGCGTCGAATTGGGAGGCCCCGGAGGGGTTGCGGAGTCCGACTGGTTCGGTTGCGATCAATCTTGCTCTTCGGATGATGGGCAGCAACATGATCGGCAACGACGTAATTGAGGTTGTCGCGGAGTTCGTCTCAGTCAAAGCGGGCATCGAGTTGTGGATGGGGCGTCATGATCCCCCTCTGGCGCTTAGTCGGCAGTTTTCCGTAGGTCGGGCCAGTTCAGAGGCGGTGCGAATCGCTTATGAATCCTGGGTCGATTATGAAAAGGCATACCACTCGGCAGGTGGAAGAGTTTCACAGATCGACAAGGAGAGGGATGCGCTCATCCTCGCCGTGCGTGAGGCCGCTGCCATCCTCGTTCGGGCAAAGGCTGGCGGCCTCGCATGACTGGACAAGTAGTCCCGGCCGTGAGTGTTTCTGTGACTTGAAGCCCAAGGGAGGGGGATAGGGCGCATGGGGCGTGCGGGACGGTCCGGGCTCATAGCGGTACTTGGTGTGGTGCTGGCGGGTTGCACTGGAGTGAGCGGGGGTGGAGGTGGCGAGCTGCTCAAGCCGGCTCCGCAAGGGAGTGCCACCGCGCAGGCCGGAGACCTGGGGGAACTGTCGCTGGCCTCCCGTGAGGTGGACGGATTCGCTGTCTCCCACGCCGACGGCCTGCGCGAGGTGCAGGTCGCGCAGGATGCCTGTGCGCCCCTGGGCCGGGCCCTGTCCGGCGTCGTGGTGGGCGAGCCGGTGTCCACGGAGGTCCGGGAGGCCGTCGGTGAGGGGGCGGCGGTGACCGTCGTGCTTGCTGAATACGCCGACGGGCAGGCCGAGTCCGTGATGGACGTCCTCGCCGGGTCCGCCGGCGAGTGCGCGGACGGGTTCACCGCGACCGTGGACGATGAGGCGCGGGACTTCGAAGCGGTGGTCCCCGAACTCGCGCCCGAGGGTGCCGATCAGGCGATGGCGCTGGGTGCGTTGTTCGAGCGGGACGGGGTGAAGGCGTCCGTCAAGGTGGTCGTTCTTCGGAAGGGGAACACCGTCGCCTACCTCAGTGCCGTGCCTGATGGTCGTGGCGTCTCGGGTGACTTCGTCGTACCGGCCGCCGTCGTGAACGCTCAACTGGCCAAGCTGGCCTGACGTTTCCGACGGCACGACCAATGTGACCGGGGCCAGCAGCGGTTATTGGCGGAGCTACACGTACGACGCGCTGGGCGACCGCGAGCAGTTGGTCGAGCACGACCCGGGGCTGAACACCGCCAAGGACGCGACGACGGAGTACTCGTACGGCAGCCAGCCGCACACCCTGACCGGCACGTCCTCGACGTACACGGCGGACTCGGGGGATGCCCCGGGGCCTGATGGTTCGCTGACGCGCCGTAGCGGGTCCCCGCAACAGCGCGCCACCGTTCCTGCCGCCGGTATGTGCCAGCGCCCCCGCTCCATGGTGGGAGCGGGGGCGCGTGAGTCCTGCGCGGCTGGTGGGTCAGGCGTCGAACTGACCCCCTTGGACATCGGTGATGAGCGCGAGCCAAGCGGGACCGGTGAACTTGAGCCGTGGCCCGTTGAGTTCCTTGCTGTCTCGGACGTATACGACGGGCGGAGCTTCGGCTATCTCCACGCACGCTCCGTTGTCGCCGCTGTAACTACTCTTGTGCCAGTGCAACTCGGCCATTGCTCGCCGCCTGCCCTTCGATTTCTTGGATGATCTCGTTGATGAATCCACGGGTATCAGCGGGGGTCAGCGCGGTGGCTTGCAGATGCGCGCAGGTGTCGCGGAAGGTCTGGAGGTCGGCGGGTTCTTCCAGGAAGAGATCGCCCCCGAGCGTTTCGAGGTAGACGACGGGCGCTGCTGCTTCTCCGAAGGAGAGGACGGCGAACGACCCCATCATGGAGGCGTGCGCGCCGACGCCGAACGGGATCACTTGGATCGTCGTGTTCGGTTCGTCGCCGGCTGTGAGCAGGTGGGCCAACTGATCACGGCGAACGGCCGGGCCTCCCACGTCGTAACGCAGCGCGGCCTCTCCGATCACGGCCCACAGCGGAGCCCCACGTTCGGAGAAGGCGGCTTGCCTTCCCATGCGCGCCGTCACGCGCGCCTCGATCAGCTCAGGAGTCGATCCCGGCAGGCTGCTTGCGTGGGCGCGCGAATAGGGCTCGGTCTGCAGGAGGCCGGGAACGAGGGACGGCTCCCAAGAGTGGATCGAAAGTGCTCCCGATTCGAGGTCGATGTACTCGCCGTACCGGTCGGGGATGCGGCCACGTAGCGGGCGCATCCAGGCGGGGTCCTGAGGCCGCACGGCGAGAGCCTTGAGTTCTGCGGCTTCCTCGGGGGATGCGCCGAACTTCTCGATGATGCTGAGCACGTTGCTCTTGTGCGGGTTGGTCTTGCCGCCCTCCATGGCGATCCAGGTGCCCCGGTTGACGCCGATCACCTCGGCAGCCTCTCCCTGGGTCAACCCTGCGCGCTTGCGGAGGCGCTCAACGATCTTCCCGAGCCGCCGTAGCCGGACGGTTCGAGACGCGGATGTCGACATGGGTCCAGCGTAGCCCCCTGTCGTATATTCAACAGTCGAGTTTCCAACTGTTGCGTTTTCTCTCTCGGTGGTGCAGGCTCGTAGTTGCCCGACCACGGAGCGTCCCCTCGGACGCATCCCAACTTAGGAGGGTGGGCATGGACGCCGTGCAACAGGGCCTGTACGCCCCCGGATTAGGTGATCAGTGGGAGTACCCCGGCATGCGCCAGGGGCAGGCGCGGCAGATGCCCGCGGCCGTCCCGGAGCAGCCGGTACGCCCCGAGGAGTTCGGGCAGCAGCTCAGGGACATGGAAGCCCTGGGCGCGCGGTTCCCGTTCTGGTTCCACTGGTTTCGCGAACGCCGCTGGTATGCGATGCGGTGGACCGAGGAGCGGGGCGCCGAGCGGATCGAGGGAGGCAGCGCGGCAGAGATCGCCGCGCGGCTCGGCGGGGGCAAGCCCGCGCCGCCCGAGCAGGTGAACCCGTTGGCCACCGTGCCTTGCCCCGTGCTCCCGGCAGTCGAGCAGTCCGGGGAGCGCGCGAGCCCGCAGGTGGGCCAGCCGTGGCCGCCCCAGGCCGGAACCCAGCATCCACCCCGAGATCAACTCTCTCGTCTTTGACGAGGGGCGGAACGTGGTGGGCCGGGCGGTGGCGATCGATTGTCACGTGACCCTGCGCCCGGAGGACGGGGGACGCGAGTGGGACGCGCAGCGGGAGAAGTTGCGGCCCGTGATCATGGCAACCTTTTTGGGGTCTCGGCTTCAGGCCGTGACTCACGTGACCGGATCGCATCGCGCGGTGACCCATCCGGAGATCGTGACGCTTGAACCGGCGCGCGATCCGGGTACCTGACGGGACCCGATGAAAGGCGCGGCACGCCGGGTTTGGGGCGTGCCGAGGCCGCAGAGCGCGCGGCGGTGCGGATGTCCGCCCCGGCCCATCCCTTCCCCCCACGGGGGCCAGGCGTGGTTTTCCCGCGCCACCGCGCTTGTCCAAACCCCTATGGCGACCGTTTTCGGGTCAGGGTCGCGATCCCGAGCGCGTGTGGTGCTCGGTCGTCCGTGTCGAGATGAGGAGATCACGCCGCCGAAGTTCACGGGTCCCCCGATCCGGGGCTGACCTGTTCCTACCACTCTCCGATGTGGCCCTGAACGACTTGGGAGGACCGACCCTTGACCCTCGTGACATACGTCCTTGATCGTCTGCTGCCCGCCACCGGTCGCCGCAGACTGCTCCCGACCGGTTCGCGGCACGGGAAGGGGGGCGCGGCATGGAGCGTATGACGTACTGGTTCCGGTGCGCGGCTGAGCCCAAGGCGGTGCCGTTGGGGCGGCGGTTCGCCGCCCAGGCGCTGGACGACTGGGGGCTCGGGCACATGGCCGAGCCCGTGACCCTGATCGCCTCGGAGCTTGTGACCAATGCGGTACGGGCCACCGGCACCACGAACCCCGAGCCGGGGTATCGGGAGCGCGAGACGCTGCCGTTGATCGGGCTTCGGCTACGGGTGTCCGGCCCGACGGTGGCGGTCGAGGTCTGGGACAGCAGCCGGACGCAGCCCCGGATGCGGACCCCTGACCCGGATGACGAGGACGGGCGCGGGCTGCTTCTGGTGGCGGAGATGAGCGAGCGGTGGAAGTCCTACCACCACCCGTCAGGCGGCAAGGTGGTTTACGCCGTGGTGCCAGTCGTGCCGGTGCCCGTGGAGGGCGGCGGGGCGCAACCGGAGGCTTTGCCGGAGCGGGTCCGCAAGCCGCGCGGGGAACCGATGGATCGCCCCGAGGCCGCGCTATTCACCCGACTTGAGTCCCTGTTGGAACTCAGGTTCCGCCACCTGGTCGCCATCGGCACGTGACCGCACTCGCCGCCTCGGAGGACGGAAGCCTTCCGGGGCGGCCGGGGTTCGGCGCGGGTGGCTGGGTGGACGGCTGAGGGTTGCGGGGGAGGCTTCACGATTCGGGGGACTGGCAGCCTCTTTGCGTGGTGGTCGATCACCAGGGGGGTAGGTGGCGGGCCGGGTGGGGCCGCGAGCGCGAGGCATCGCCGACTCGGGTGCCCAGGTGACCGAGGTGACCTCGCTGGCGTACGACGACGCGGGCAATACGGAGACCCGCACGGCGGACGGTTCCGAGCAGGCGCTGACCTGGACCTGGGACGGCCAGGTCGAGTCGGTCACCGGCTTCGGTGAGAACGGCTCCGGCGCCTGGCTGGGCCTGGCGAACAAGTGCCTGGACCTGGCGTCGTCGCTGACGACCCCCGGCACCCCGCTCCAGCTGTACACCTGCCCACGAAGCCGTCCGGCGAGGGCACCGAAACCTGCGACCCCGCCAACAGCTTCGTCCCCGGCACCCAGGTCCTCATGGCCGACGGCACCACCAAGCCGATCGAACAGGTGAGAAACGGCGACCAGGTCCAGGCGACCGACCCACAAACCGGCGAAACCGCAACGGAAACGGTCACCGCCGAGATCCAGGGCGAGGGCGAGAAGAACCTGGTAAAGCTCACCATCGCGGTGACCGACACCCAGACGTCGGAAATCGCAGCCACGGACGGCCACCCGTTCTGGGTCCCGGAACTGGGCGAGTGGATCGACGCCACCGACCTGACCTCAGGCGACTGGCTGCGCACCAGTGCCGGCACGTATGTCCAGATCACGGCGGTGGAACGGTGGACGGCCACCGATGCGACGGTTCATAACCTGACCGTCAGTGATCGGCATACGTACTATGTGGTAGCTGGGGCTACGTCGGTCCTTGTCCACAAGTGCAATAACAATGATCCGTTGGCGGAGTACGCCGATGAGGTCTGCAACGAGCCGGGGGGGGAAGTTCGCCTCTGAGTACACGTCTCCGTCGGGCCAGACGTACTACGGACGCAATAAGCATGGGCAGCAAGCTGAGGGTGCCCTGGCGGAGGCTCTGGAACAGGTTGGCCACCATGGAGGTTGCGCCGAAGTTCACTGCCTCATTCAGGCTCGGCAGCAGAGGGGCCGAGGCTATAAGGGAGGTACGATGCGAACGGTGCAGTCGAGAAACTGCTCCATGCCGACTTCGAATACGGCTGGACATGGTGAACCGGGCAAACCATGTGGTCGCTGCGGGCGGTTGCTGAAGCATCTTGGTATTGGTTAGCCGTCATGATCAAATTTGATTCGTTGTGTCCTGACCTACTCCGGGCTCTTAGTTCCTCTGGCTGGCACTCCCAGAGGAAAGTGGATGTCAGGCCCTGGGTCGACTCCTTGCGGCAGGAAGGATACGCGCCGAACCCGATGGCTGAAGAAGTACTTGCCGCGTTGGGGGGTTTGGTTATTGAGCCGATAAACGAATCGGGCCCAAACTTCAGCAACGATGAGCCTTTTAATTTCGACCCAATTTCAGCTGGAGCCGGACAATGCGGCCTGGCGTTGGAGATTGAGGATGCCCTGGGTGGTCAGTACTTTCCGGTCGGTGAATGGCTCAGCTATTCGAGCGTATTCGTAGAGTCTGGTGGGAAGGTGGTTGCCGCTGGTCTCGGATGGATTTGGGGAATGGGTCCCATCTTCGAAGATGCTCTGGAGTTGGCAGTTTGTGCGGATCGCCCTCTTGTATGTCTTTACTCGGACCCAGGGCTAGATCCGTGGCCTCGATGAATTCTGAACACATTCCTGCGGAGAGCAGGATTGAGCATCTCGCGGATGAGGGTGGCGGAATCGACGCCTTCGCTCTCTGGGAGGATTCCATGAGTGCCATCAGCCGAGTTCGGATCCCTCCCGCCATGCTGATCCCCTAGGCGAATCGATGAAAATCTACGTGACGTCTCTCCAACAGTCGACCGTGGATCTCTGGTCGAGGCTACTGCCTGAATCGATGGCGATAGAGTTCGTCAATGAAAGTAGCCGATCAATTCGGGCTGACGTGCTTGTGATGTCTGGAGTTTGGGCATTCGACCGCTATGGTGGCAGGCCGAATAGAGAGGCAGTGCAGGTATTGTCTAATTCGAGAGGTGACGGCTTGCCGGAATGGATTGCCGTCCCGCCGTTTCGTCCGATCGTCAAACGGGATGGAGAATTCTCCATCAGGGAAGATTTCGAGCAGATCAGCCCTGCCTACTATGCAGTGCTCCAGTCTCTGAGGGCAGTGAGGGATGAATTCGGAGACTCGGCAAGTGTGGTACTGGATCTACCAATGCTCGGAATGGATGATCCGCACGACGAGTCGACCCCGGCATCGGTGATTCGGGCCATCGAGATATTTCTGAATGAATGAGAAGAAGTCTTATCGGGGGGGGCTTATCGAGTGTTCACAGCAACGCTGATGGTATGACGCCGGCGCAAATGTCGGCCATCCGCCAGGGTGAGATTGCCGCCGACAATATTCCGGGAACCCATGCAGAGTAGAATGCCCTGCTGTTTATCAATGAAATGGGCCGGACGTTAATCGAGGGAGGCGCGTCACGGAATGTATGCCTAGGGGTCTGTGCTTCACTGATCCGTGGGACAGGCGGTAGGATGATGGGCCAGGTTTACCCGGGTAGCGGTGTTACTAAAACTCGCCAGAGGAGCTTTGAGTGGTAGTCGATGAGGTCGTCGTGACGGCTCTCCGGGATCATTCGCATGCTCAGGTCGGTGTCTTCGTTGCGGGATGTGCGGAGCGAATGGCGCAGGTATTCACGGCTCTGCACAGTGATGACCAAAAGCGCGGCAGTGATATCGACACGGCGATCCTCCTGCTCGAAGACCTCTGGAATTTTGAATCACCGAAACAGAAATTCCAAGGCTACGTGGATTCTCTGTCAGAGTTCCCGGAGATTGCCGAGTCCTCTGATGGGGAAATCATCGATGTAGGAGAGATGTATTCTTTCTATGCGGTGCTTGGGCTGCGATATGCGGCGCTATATCACTCCAGTGGGGACGCTGAACTCGCACGGAAGTGTGCGCATGTCTGCCTTACCGCGATGGGGCAGCTCGATCAGAACGTTCCTATTGCTACCTTCTTTGCTCAAGAAGCCGAATGCCAGAAACGTGCGATCTCCTCGTATCCCCTGGGCGGGGTCGATGAGATTGCGCAACTGAGGAATGCTGATCGAGTCATTAGCCGAGAGAGGCTAGTGGTTCTTAGGAAGCGTTTGTCGCACTGAACGACGCAATGCTTATGAGCCCCCACCGAGACGTTTCGACGGGAAGCTCACGTGCGACGCGGCGTTCGGAGGCCCGGGTCTTGGTGGCGAAGGGAATCACGACGCATGAGGCGTTGGGGACGGCTCGGGTTGGTGGTGACCCTGGGCGTGGTGCTGGCGGGTTGCACTGGAGTGAGCGGAGGTGGCGGTGGCGAGCTGCTCAAGCCGCCCCGCAAGGGAGTGCCACCGCGCAGGCCGGAGACCTGGGGGAACTGTCGCTGGCCTCCCGCGAGGTGGACGGATTCGCCGTCTCCCACGCCGACGGCCTGCGCGAGGTACAGGTCGCGCAGGATGCCTGTGCGCCCCTGGCCCGGGCCCTGTCCGGCGTCGTGGTGGGGGAGGCGGCGTCCACGGAGGTCCGGGAGGCCGTCGGTGAGGGCTCGGCGGTGACGATCGCGCTCGCTGAGTATGCCGACGGGCAGGCCGAGTCCGTGATGGACGACCTCGCCGTATCCGCCGACGAGTGCGCGGCCGGCTTCACCGCGACCGTGGACGGTGTGGAGCGGAAGTTCGAGAAGGCCGCCCCGGAGATCGCCCCCGAAGGCGCGGATCAGGCCGTCGGGCTGGGTGCGGTGGTTGAGGAGGGCGAGGTGGAGACGCCCGTGAAGGCGATAGTCCTCCGGAAGGGGAACATCGTCGCCTACCTCAGCGCCGCGCCGGACGGTGGCGCCGCCGAGGGATTCTCCATACCCGCGGCCGTCATCAATGCCCAACTCGCCAAGTTGGCCTAATGAACAGAAACGGCTGATGATGTGTCAGTCGTCTGAACAAACAGAGAAAGCGAACCAAGCACAACGTGAACAGATCCGGCATACGCCACCCCCGTCTCCGTACCGCCGCCCCGGCCGTCACCGCCCTCCTCTCCCTCGCCCTCCTCACCGCCTGCGGTGGCGACACCGACACCGGCAGTGAGGGGGCCGGAGACGCGTCCGCGTCCGCCTCCGCCGTGAGCGACGTGAAGCCGCTGACCGCCGCCGAGTTGGACACGGCGTCCCTCACGAAGACGGACCTGACCGGGTACGAGGTCGTCGAGGCACCCGAGTCGGACATCACGGCCGCGGAGGCCGTGGAGGTGAGCGGCGACCCGTGCCTGCCGGTCGGGCGGGCGGTGGCCGGGACGACCGTGGGGGAGGCCGACGCAGCCACCTATCGCCGGGTCACCGGAGGCGAAAGCGGCGGTGAGGGCCTCGAAGCGGACCTGACGAACATGAACACCGGCATGGCCACCCTCGCCTCCTACCCGAGCGCCGACGCCGCCGCCGAGGCGCTGAAGTCCCTCGGTGACGCCGTCACCGCGTGTGCGGACGGGTTCGAGTGGACCCTCGCCGGTGAGGAATACGCCGCGAGCAAGGTCACCGAGGACACCGCACCCGAGGGTGGCGAGGAGGCGGTGGCGTTCACCGTGCTCACCCCGGTCGAGGGTGTCGACGCGCCGTACAAGGTCGTCGTGTTCCGTGACGGCGCGACTCTCGCTCACCTCTCGCTGGTCAACCTGGGCGCCCTGGAGTCCGGCGAGGACTTCCCCTTCCCCGCCGACCTCGTCACCGCCCAGGCCGACAAGCTGGCCTGATCCCCCCCCCGGGACAGCCCGCCACGCCGCGAACCCCGACCCCGCAACCTCAGGCCCAGGTCGGCGGCCTCACTCCCCTCCGGAGTCCGGAGAGTGAGGCCGCCCCCTGGGCCTTCGCGATCCCGGCGTCCGTCAGCGTCATGGAATCTGGTGGGTTGTGTTTTGGTATGTTGACTTCTGTTGATGTGCTGGGGTGGTGGCGAAGAAGCAGAAGCAGGGGAGTCCCTACGTGAACAAGACCTCGACCCGGCTGGCCGACGGCCGTGAGCTGGTCTACTACGACCTGAGCGACGCCACCCCGCGCGACGCGACCGACCGCCGCCCGCTGGAACCGACCGTCACCTCCTCCGGCATCCGCCACGACCCGCTGCTCGGCGACACCGTGGCCATCGCCTCGCACCGCCAGAGCCGTACGTACCACCCGCCCGCCGACCAGTGCCCGCTCTGCCCGACCCGCGGCGACCGGCTCAGCGAGATCCCGGACTCCTCCTACGACGTGGCCGTCTTCGAGAACCGCTTCCCCTCCCTCGCCGGCGACTCCGGCCGCTGCGAGGTGGTCTGCTTCACCTCCGACCACGACACTTCCTTCGCCGAACTGAGCGAGAAGCAGGCCCGGCTCGTCCTCGACGCGTGGACCGACCGCACCACCGAGCTGTCCCGGCTGCCCGCCGTCCAGCAGGTGTTCTGCTTCGAGAACCGCGGCCCCGAGATCGGCGTCACCCTCCAGCACCCGCACGGCCAGATCTACGGCTACCCCTTCATCACCCCCCGCACCGCGTCCACGCTCCGCCGCCTCGCCGCGCACCGAGAGGCCGGCAGCGGCGAGAACCTCTTCGACGCCGTCCTGGACCGTGAACTCGCCGATGAACGGGTAGTCCTCACGGGTGAACACTGGGCCGCCTTCGTCCCGTACGCCGCGCACTGGCCGTACGAGGTCCACCTGTACCCCCGCCGCAGGGTCCCCGACCTGCCCGCCCTCGACGAGGCCGCCCGCACAGAGTTCCCCCACATCTATCTGGAACTCTTGAAACGCTTCGACCGGATCTTCGGACCCGGCGAGCCCCCGACGCCGTACATCGCGGCCTGGCACCAGGCCCCCTTCGGGCAGCTGGCGGACTTCGAGGGCGTCAGCCGTGACGACTTCGCGCTGCACCTGGAACTTTTCACCGTCCGCCGCACGTCCGGCAAGCTGAAGTACCTCGCGGGCTCCGAATCCGGTATGAGCGTGTTCATCAACGACGTGCCGCCGGAGCGCGCGGCCGAGCGACTGCGAGAGGTAGCGAGTTCATGAAGCACCTGAAGTACCTGGTGACGGGCGGGGCGGGGTACGTCGGGAGCGTGGTCGCCCAGCATCTGCTGGAGGCCGGCCACGAGGTGACCGTCCTCGACAACCTCTCCACCGGCTTCCGCGAGGGCGTCCCCGCGGGCGCCGCCTTCATCGAGGGCGACATCCGCGACGCCGCCAAATGGCTGGACGGCTCCTACGCCGCCGTGCTGCACTTCGCCGCGTTCTCCCAGGTCGGCGAGTCCGTCATCAAACCCGAGAAGTACTGGGACAACAACGTCGGCGGCACCATGGCCCTGCTCACCGCGATGCGCGAGGCGGGCGTGCGCACCCTCGTCTTCTCCTCCACCGCCGCCACCTACGGCGAGCCCGAGCGGACCCCCATCCCCGAGTCCGCCCCCACCCGCCCCACCAACCCCTACGGCGCCTCCAAACTCGCCGTCGACCACATGATCACCGGCGAGGCCACCGCCCACGGCCTGGCCGCGGTCTCCCTGCGCTACTTCAACGTCGCGGGCGCCTACG
The DNA here is from genome assembly GCF_042790455.1 of Streptomyces sp. NPDC056734. NCBI lineage: Bacteria > Bacillati > Actinomycetota > Actinomycetes > Kitasatosporales > Streptomycetaceae > Streptomyces > Streptomyces sp. NPDC056734. The sequence goes on along the minus strand of NZ_JBHTZD010000005.1, from coordinate 56,202 downwards.
GCACCTACGGCGAACGCCACGACCCCGAGTCGCACCTCATCCCCCTCGTCCTCCAGGTCGCCCAGGGCCGCCGCGACGCCATCTCCGTCTACGGCGACGACTACCCGACCCCGGACGGCACCTGCGTCCGCGACTACATCCATGTCGCCGACCTCGCCGACGCCCATCTCCTCGCCCTCACCGCCGCCCGCCCCGGCGAGCACCTCATCTGCAACCTCGGCAACGGCAACGGCTTCTCCGTCCGCGAGGTCGTCCGGACCGTCCGCCAGGTCACCGGCCACCCGATCCCCGAGGTGACGGCCCCGCGCCGGGCCGGCGACCCCGCCGTCCTGGTCGCCTCCGCCGACACCGCCCACGAGCGCCTGGGCTGGACCCCCACCCGCCCCGACCTCACCGGCATCGTCGAGGACGCCTGGCAGTTCGCCCAGCGGATCGCGGCGGAACGCCAGCTGCCCGCGGCAGCCGCGCGGGAGCACCGGACATCCGCAGAAATCACCGCCGAGGAGCGCTGAGTGTCCGCAGAGAACATCGCCGACGACTTCCGCGCCCTGTACGGCGCCGACCCGGATGGCGTCTGGGCCGCCCCCGGCCGCGTCAACCTCATCGGCGAACACACCGACTACAACGACGGCTTCGTGATGCCCTTCGCGCTGCCGCACACCACCCGCGCTGCCGTCTCCCGCCGCACCGACGGCCGACTGCGCCTGCACTCGGCGGACATCCCGGACACCGGCGTCATCGACCTGGACCTCGATGCCCTCGCCCCCGGCACCGACCGGGACTGGACGGCGTACCCCGCGGGCGTCGTCTGGGCGCTGCGCGAGGCCGGGCACCCGGTGACCGGCGCCGACATCCATCTCGCCTCGACGGTCCCCACCGGCGCGGGCCTGTCCTCGTCGGCGGCCCTGGAGGTCGTCGTCGCGCTGGCCCTGAGCGACCTGTACGGCCTGGACATCCCGCGCTGGCGACTGGCCCGCCTGTGCCAGCGCGCCGAGAACGTCTACGTCGGCGCCCCCACCGGCATCATGGACCAGACCGCGTCCGCCTGCTGCGAGGCCGGACACGCCCTGTTCCTCGACACCCGCGATCTGTCCGTCCGGCAGATCCCCTTCGACCTCGCCGCCGAGGGCCTGCGCCTGCTGGTCGTCGACACCCGCGTCAAACACGCCCACAGCGACGGCGAGTACGGCAGGCGCCGCGCGGGCTGCGAGAAGGGCGCGGCCCTGCTGGGCGTCGACGCCCTGCGGGACATCCCCTACGACGGCCTGGACGCCGCCCTCGCCCGCCTCGGCGACGAGGGCGACGCGGACGACGCGGACGACGCGGACGAGGTACGCCGTCTTGTCAGACACGTCGTCACCGAGGACCGGCGCGTGGAGCGGGTCGTGGCGCTGCTGGAGGCGGGCCGTACCCGCGAGATCGGCCCGGTCCTCACCGAGGGTCACGCCTCCCTGCGCGACGACTTCCGCATCTCCTGCCCGGAACTGGACACGGTCGTCGACTCCGCCCTCGCGGCCGGCGCCCTCGGCGCCCGGATGACCGGCGGCGGCTTCGGCGGCTCCGCGATCATCCTGGCCGAGGCGACCGACGTGCCCCCCATCACCAAGTCCGTGGAAACAGCGTTCACAACGGCCGGCTACACCCCACCAAGAACCTTCGAGGCAATCCCCTCAGCGGGAGCAAGAAACGAGGGGAAGGTCAACGCCCGTCGTCTTTAGGGTCTCCAGGGGCGCCGGGAGCATCGCGTGAGGCGCTGGCCCGAACGCCCGCCTTTTTTAGGGGCGCGGGGCTGTATTGATATGCGGCTCCGCCGCGTGGGCGCGACCAGCCACAACCCACCCGCACCCGCCCACAACAGAACCCCCCACCCCCGCCGTCAAACCCCCACGTCACCCCAACCGCTTAGTCAACGTGTACTCCGTGATCCCCGCCGGATAGTCGGGGATCACACACACCACGTCGTACCCCTGCTTCCGATAGAACCCCGGCGCCTGAAAGTCCCACGTCTCCAACCGCGCCGCCCCGCACCCCCGCACCCCCGCGACCCGCTCCGCCTCGGCGAGCAGCCCACCCCCCACCCCACCGCCCCGCACCCGCTCGTCCACCCACAGATGGGTGACATGCAGCCAGCCCCCCCACGTGTAACCGATCAGCCCGCCCGCCAGCGCCCCCGCCCGGTCCAGCGCCCACACCTCCAGAGGGACCTCGTTCTCGTGCGGGGTACCCCGCAGCGCGCGCAGCTCGCGCGACGCGGCCGTGTTCCCGGCCCGCAGCCGGGACCGCAACTGATCACGCCGGGACGCGTCGACTTCCGCAACAAGACGAAACATGCGGCACACGATAGGCGCGGCGGACGGCCAGTTCTGCAAATACGCTTCCGCCGCCCGCCACCGCCCGTACCCTGAGGAAACAGCGCCGGTGGGGGCCGGCGCGGATCAGGGGGCGAGACCGAAGTCGGGTACGACGCCCGATCGGGGGGTAGCAGTCTCTGCATGGCGGCGGCCACGCGGCTCTGACATCTCCTGGGGCGTCGTACCCGCGTAGGCGTCGTACTCCGGACCAGTGGGGGTTGTCAGTGGTTCGTATCCGTGTCCTGGTCGTCGACGACCACCGAATCTTCGCCGAGTCGCTCGCGGCGGCGCTCGCCGCCGAGCCCGATGTCGATGTGTCCGCGGCCGGCAGCGGCCCGGCGGCCCTGCGCAGCCTGGAGCGCGCGGCGGCCGAGGGCCGCCGTTACGACGTGCTGCTCGTGGACGCCGACCTCGGCACCGGCGTGCCCGGCGTGCGTCCGGCGGTGCCGGTGCAGGAGGTCGGTGAGGACGGCCTGGTCGACGGGATCTCGCTGGTCGTGGGCGTCCGCGCGACCCAGCCCGGCGTCCGGATCGTCGTCCTCGCCGAGAAGGACGACCCGCGGCGGGCGGCGCTCGCGCTCCAGGCCGGGGCGTCCGGCTGGGTCGCCAAGGACTGCTCGCTGTCCCGGCTGCTCACGGTGATACGGGGTGTGCTGCGGGACGAGACGCATCTGCCGCCGGCCCTGCTGACCGGGGTGCTGCGGGAGCTGACGGCCGCGCGCAAGCACCGCACCGAGAGCGAGCGGCTGGTGGAGTCGCTCACCCCGCGCGAGCGGGAGGTGCTGCGCTGCATGGTCGCCGGCCTGGGCCGCAAGGCCGTCGCCGAACGACTGTTCCTCTCCCCGCACACGGTCCGCACCCATATGCAGAACGTCCTGGGCAAGCTCGGCGTGCACTCCACGCTCGCCGCCGTGGCGCTGGCCCGCCGGGCCGGGGTGGGGCCGGCCGACCTAACCGGGGATGTTGTCGAACGGGGCGGTCAGCTGGCGTAGCAGCGCCGCGAGTTCCCCGCGCTGGGCGCGCGACAGCTCGGCGAGGATCGCCCGCTCCTGCTCCAGCAGCCCGGCCAGCGCCTGATCGGCGCGGTCCTGGCCCTCTTCGGTGAGCCGCACCAGCACGCCCCGCCGGTCGCTCGGGTCCGGCAGCCGCTCGACCAGCCCCTTCTTGGCGAGCCGGTCGATCCGGTTGGTCATCGTGCCGGACGTGACCAGCGTCTGGGTGAGCAACTGCCCCGGGGAGAGCTGATACGGGGTGCCCGCGCGGCGCAGCGCCGTGAGCACATCGAACTCCCACGGCTCCAGGCTGTGCTCGGCGAAGGCCAGCCGCCGCGCCCGGTCCAGATGCCGGGCGAGCCTGCTCACCCGGCTGAGTACTTCCAGCGGCTCCACGTCGAGGTCCGGGCGCTCCCGGCGCCACGCTGCGACCAGCCGATCGACCTCGTCCTCCATGACGATCAGTGTAGTGGTTGTGTCGACATGAAGTCTCTTGACGTCAAGATACTTCCGGGGGCAAGGTGGAAGACGTCCCTTATGGGACCCGGACTTCGTACGGGAACTGGATCTCTCGTACGGGAACCGCTCCTCGTACGGGAATCAGCCCCCCCCGTACGCACAGCGTCACCACCCGCCGACGACCAAGGAGGGCCGACATGACCGCCCCCGTGTGGGACCCCGCCCAGTACCTGCGGCACGCCGGGCACCGCGCCCGGCCCTTCGCCGATCTGCTCGCCCGTGTCCCGGACCTGCCCGCCCAGCGGCCCCGGATCGCCGACCTCGGCTGCGGCCCCGGCACCGTCACCACCGCGCTGGCCGCCCGCTGGCCCGGCGCGCACATCACCGGCTACGACAACTCCCCGCAGATGCTCGCCGACGCGCACCGGCACGCCGGGCCCACGCCGGGCGGCGGCAGCCTCGACTTCGCGGTGGCCGACGCCCGCACCTGGACGCCGGACGAGACCCACGACCTGATCATCAGCAACGCCACGCTGCAATGGGTCCCCGGCCACCTGGACCGCTTCTCCGACTGGATCGCCGCGCTCGCCCCCGGCGGCACCTTCGCCTTCCAGGTGCCCGGCAACTTCGACGCCCCCAGCCACCGTCTGATGCGCGAGCTGGCCGCCCCCGACCCCCGCCTCACCGCCGCCCTGCGCCACGACAGCGCGGTCCGCACCCCGGCCGCCTACCTGGCCGCCCTGGCCGGCCTCGGCTGCGCGGCCGACGTGTGGGAGACGACGTACCTCCATCTCCTCCAGGGCGAGGACCCCGTCCTGGACTGGGTGAAGGGCACGGGCCTGCGCCCGATCCTGACGGAGCTGGCCGACGACGACGAGGCCCGCGAGGCGTTCCTCACCGCGTACGGTTCCCGCCTGCGCGAGGCGTACCCGGCGACACCGCACGGCACCCCGTTCCCGTTCCGCAGGATCTTCGCGGTGGCGTCGGTGCCGGGGTGAGAGTTCTCCATGGGAGGGCTCAGGCTGCGACGGGCGGCCTCCGGCGGGACGAGGACACCTGAGCCGCTGCTCACCGGTCCAGCCCCAGCAGGCGTCCGACCTCCTCGTGGGGGACGCCCGCCCCGAGGGTGCCTTCAGCCTTGCGGCGCCGGTACTCGGCCACGGCCAGGGCGTCGTCATGGCCCCCGGCCCGGCAGCGAACCCGCCCCGCCCCGCCCGGCCCGGTTCAGTTCTTCCGGTGCCCCATCAGCCGAGGTCTCGGCTCCAGGCCGTCCAGCCCGTGCCAGGCCAGATTGACCAGATGGGCCGCCACCTCCGCCTTCTTCGGCTTGCGGACCTCCAGCCACCACTGGCCGGTCAGCGCGACCATGCCGACCAGGGCCTGCGCGTACAGCGGGGCGAGTTTGGGGTCGAAGCCGCGGCTCTTGAACTCCTTGCCGAGGATGTCCTCGACCTGCGTCGCGATATCGGAGATCAGGGAGGCGAAGGAGCCGGTCGACTGGGGGATGGGGGAGTCACGGACCAGGATGCGGAAACCGTCCGTGTACTCCTCGATGTAGTCCAGCAGCGCGAACGCCGCCTGTTCCAGCAGCTCACGCGGGTGTCCGGCGGTCAGGGAGCCGGTCACCCCCTCCAGCAGACGGCGCATCTCGCGGTCCACGACCACCGCGTACAGGCCCTCCTTGCCACCGAAGTGCTCGTACACCACCGGCTTGGACACCCCGGCCTTCGCCGCGATCTCCTCCACCGATGTGCCCTCGAAACCCTTCGCCGCGAACAGCGTGCGACCGATCTCCAGCAACTGCTGGCGGCGCTCCGCACCGGTCATGCGGGTGCGGCGGACGCGCCGCGGCTTGTCATTGCTGGGAGTGCTGGAGTCGGTCGCCACGGCGTCAATCATGCCGCCTCGGCGGTCCCCTTCCGGTGCCCGGAGCCGTCCCGGCCGTCGTTACGCCGTGAATCGATACGTGAGCGTGACGGCCAGCGCACGTCGTACGCCCATCCCGCCCGCTCGAACCAGCGGATCAGCCGGGCCGACGAATCCAGCTGCCCGCGCTCCACACCGTGCCGCGCCGACGTCGGATCCGCGTGATGCAGGTTGTGCCAGGACTCCCCGCACGACAGCACCGCCAGCCACCACACATTGCCCGACCGGTCCCGCGACCGGAACGGCCGCTTGCCCACCGCGTGACAGATCGAGTTGATCGACCAGGTGACGTGGTGCAGCAGGGCGACCCGGACCAGAGAGCCCCAGAAGAAGCCGGTGAACGCACCCCACCAGGACATCGTCACCAGCCCGCCGATCAGCGCCGGCAGCGCCAGCGACAGGGCCGTCCACACGATGAACTGGCGGGAGATCGCCCGCAGCGTCCGGTCCTTGATCAGATCCGGCGCGTACTTCTCCTGCGGCGTACGCTCCTCATCGAACATCCATCCGATGTGGGCCCACCACAGGCCCTTCATCAGCGCCGGCACACTCTCCCCGTACCGCCACGGCGAATGCGGATCACCCTCCGCGTCCGAGAACTGATGATGCTTGCGGTGATCCGCCACCCAGCGGACCAGCGGACCCTCCACCGCCATCGACCCCGCGATGGCCAGCGCGATCTTCAGCGGCCGGTTGGCCTTGAACGCGCTGTGCGTGAAGTGCCGGTGGAAACCGATCGTGATGCCGTGGCAGCCGAGGTAGTAGAAGAAGACCAGCAGCCCCAGATCCAGCCAGCTCACCCCCCGGCCCCACACCAGCGGCACCGCCGCCACCAGCGCGAGGAACGGGACGACGATGAACAGCAGCAGGGCGAGCTGCTCAAGTGAACCCTTGCGGTCGCCGCCCAGCGTGGCGGACGGCTGCTCCCCGCCCGCCTGCCCGGCCGGCGTGGTGGCCTCGTCGATCACATCGGAGCTCGTGGTCATGGGACGTCCCCTGGGGGGTCGAGGATTGGACAAGTACCGGAATACCGGAAGCGGGGAAACAGCTCCTCAGAGCCTTCCCTACGCTTCCGTAACCTACGGCGTCGTAAGTATGGCAGCGCGTCGCCCGGCGGCAAGAGCCCGACAGAGGGCGCGTCCCGCCCGACACCTATCCTTGAAGCCGGTCGGACAGCGCGGTCCGCTCTGAATTCTTCCCCGGAAGCCCGGCCCGTCATGCGGTCCTCCCGCGCCACGGCCCGGCCCTTCCCCGAACCGAGCCCCGAACTCATCAGCCGAGCCTCCCCACTGCAAGGAGCCGCACCTGTGAGCAGTGCCGACGACCAGACCACGACCACCAGCAGCGAACTGCGCGCCGACATCCGCCGCCTCGGCGACCTCCTCGGCGAGACCCTCGTCCGCCAGGAAGGCCCCGAGCTGCTGGAACTCGTCGAGAAGGTACGCCGCCTCACCCGCGAGGACGGCGAGGCCGCCGCCGAACTGCTGCGCGGAACCGAACTGGAGACCGCCGCCAAGCTCGTCCGCGCCTTCTCCACCTACTTCCACCTGGCCAATGTCACCGAACAGGTGCACCGCGGCCGGGAACTGCGCGCCAAGCGCGCCGCGGAGGGCGGACTTCTCGCCCGTACGGCCGACCGGCTCAAGGACGCCGACCCCGAGCACCTGCGCCAGACCGTCCGCCACCTCAGCGTCCGCCCCGTCTTCACCGCCCACCCCACCGAGGCCGCCCGCCGCTCCGTCCTCAACAAGCTCCGCCGGATCGCGGCCCTCCTCGACACCCCCGTCATCGAATCCGACCGCCGCCGCCACGACACCCGGCTCGCCGAGAACATCGACCTCGTCTGGCAGACCGACGAACTGCGCGTCGTCCGCCCCGAGCCCGCCGACGAGGCCCGCAACGCCATCTATTACCTCGACGAACTCCACGCGAATGCAGTAGGCGACGTCCTCGAAGACCTCACCGCCGAACTCGAACGCGTCGGCGTCGACCTGCCCCACGACGTCCGCCCCCTCACCTTCGGCACCTGGATCGGCGGCGACCGCGACGGCAACCCCAACGTCACCCCCCAGGTCACCTGGGACGTCCTGATCCTCCAGCACGAACACGGCATCAACGACGCCCTGGAGACCATCGACGAACTGCGCGGCTTCCTCTCCAACTCCATCCGCTACACCGGCGCCACCGAGGACCTCCTCACCTCCCTCCAGGCCGACCTGGAGCGACTGCCGGAGATCAGCCCCCGCTACAAGCGCCTCAACGCCGAAGAGCCCTACCGCCTCAAGGCCACCTGCATCCGCCAGAAGCTCGTCAACACCAAGCGCCGCCTCGCCCAGGGCATCCCCCACGAGAGTGGCCGCGACTACCTCGGCACCACCGAGCTGCTGCACGACCTCACCCTGATCCAGACCTCCCTCAGGGAACACCGCGGCGCCCTCATCGCCGACGGCCGGATGAACCGCACCCTGCGCACCCTGGCCGCCTTCGGCCTCCAGCTCGCCACCATGGACGTCCGCGAACACGCCGACGCCCACCACCACGCCCTCGGCCAGCTCTTCGACCGCCTCGGCGAGGAATCCTGGCGCTACACCGACATGCCCCGCGACTACCGCACCAAGCTGCTGGCCAAGGAACTGCGCTCACGCCGCCCGCTGGGCCCCAGCCCCGCCCCGGTCGACGAAGCAGGCGCCAAGACGCTCGGCGTGTTCCAGACCGTCAAGCGCGCCCTCGAAGTCTTCGGACCCGAGGTCGTCGAGTCGTACATCATCTCCATGTGCCAGGGCGCCGACGACGTCTTCGCCGCCGCCGTCCTCGCCCGCGAGGCCGGCCTCATCGACCTGCACGCCGGCTGGGCCAAGATCGGCATCGTCCCGCTGCTGGAGACCACCGACGAACTGAAGGCCGCCGACTCCATCCTGGAGGACATGCTCTCCGACCCCTCCTACCGACGCCTCGTCGCCCTGCGCGGCGACGTCCAGGAGGTCATGCTCGGCTACTCCGACTCCTCCAAGTTCGGCGGCATCACCACCAGCCAGTGGGAGATCCACCGCGCCCAGCGCCGGCTGCGCGACGTCGCCCACCGCTACGGCGTACGCCTGCGCCTCTTCCACGGCCGCGGCGGCACCGTCGGCCGCGGCGGCGGCCCCACCCATGACGCCATCCTCGCCCAGCCCTGGGGCACCCTCGAAGGCGAGATCAAGGTCACCGAACAGGGCGAGGTCATCTCCGACAAGTACCTCATCCCCTCCCTCGCCAGGGAGAACCTGGAACTCACCGTCGCCGCCACCCTCCAGGCATCCGCCCTGCACACCGCCCCCCGCCAGTCCGTCGAAGCCCTGGCCCGCTGGGACGCCGCGATGGACCTGGTCAGCGACGCCGCCGAGGCCACCTACCGGCGCCTCGTCGACGACCCCGACCTGCCCGCCTACTTCTTCGCCTCCACACCCGTCGACCAGCTAGCCGACCTGCACCTGGGCTCCCGGCCCTCCCGGCGCCCCGACTCCGGCGCGGGCCTGGACGGACTGCGTGCCATCCCCTGGGTGTTCGGCTGGACCCAGTCCCGCCAGATCGTCCCCGGCTGGTTCGGCGTCGGCTCCGGCCTCAAAGCCCTGCGCGACGCGGGCCTCGACACCGTCCTGGCCGAGATGTACGGACAGTGGCACTTCTTCCGCAACTTCATCTCCAACGTCGAGATGACCCTCGCCAAGACCGACCTGCGGATCGCCGGCCACTACGTCGACACCCTCGTCCCCGACCACCTCAAGCACGTCTTCGCCACCATCCGCACCGAACACGAACACACCGTCGCCGAAATCCTCAAGATCACCGGCGAGAACGACCTGCTGGACGCCCAGCCCGTCCTCAAGCAGACCTTCACCATCCGCGACGCCTACCTCGACCCGATCTCCTACCTCCAGGTCGCCCTCCTCAAGCGCCAGCGCGACGCCGTGACCGCGGGCACCGAAGCCGACCCCGTCCTCGGCCGCGCCCTGCTCCTCACCGTCAACGGAGTCGCGGCGGGCCTGCGCAACACCGGCTGACCCCTACGGAACCGGGGCCGGCGCGGTCAGACGGCGAGAAACGCCGCCGTCAGCAACCCCGCACCGGCCCCAGCCATCACCCACGCCACCCGCGTACGCAGCAGCCCACCGGCCACCACCACCGACGCCAGCACCAGCGCGCCCCCCAACGGCACCCACGCGTACAACACCCCACCCGGCCCCGACCGCACCGCCTCGGCCCCACCCGGCTTCATCACCACGGCGTACGTCTCCCCCTCGACCACCGCCACCGTGTCATCGAGTACGACGCTCTCCCGCGCCCGCGACCCCGCCGACACCGGCGCGTACGCCCCCGTGCACACCCCGTCCGCACACCGCGCGACCTCGACCGTGCCCCGCTCCCGCCCCTTGGTGAGCATCACGTACTGCGCCGACCCCCACGACGCCCACACCCCGGCGATCAGAATCAGCGCGGCCACCACCCCCATCGCCGCGAACCGCCCGAACCGCAGCGCGGCGCCCGCACCCTGACTGGAGACGACGGCAGAAGGCATGGCCGCGATCCTTGGCCATGACCACACACCCGGTCAACTCAGCCGGGGGACACCTCACGAGTTGTACGCACCCTGCGCCCGCTCCAGCCCCTCCGCCACCAGGCACTCCACCGCGTCCGCCGCCCGGTCCACGCAGTAGTCCAGCTCCTTGCGCTCCACCGACGAAAAGTCCTTCAGCACAAAATCGGCGACCTGCATCCGCCCCGGCGGCCGGCCGATCCCGAACCGCACCCGGTGATACTCCGGACCCATCGCCCTCGTCATCGACTTCAGCCCGTTGTGCCCGTTGTCCCCACCGCCCAGCTTCAGCCGCAGCGTCCCGTAATCGATGTCCAGCTCGTCATGCACCGCCACCACCCGCTCCAACGGCACCTTGTAGAACTCCCGCAGCGCGTTCACCGGCCCACCCGACAGATTCATGAACGACATCGGCTTCACCAGCACCACCCGCCGGCTCCCCGGCCCCGGCGACCCGATCCGCCCCTCCACCACCTGCGCCTGCGCCCGGCCCGCCCGCTTGAACTTCCCCCCGGTCCGCCCCGCGAGCAGCTCCACCACCATGAACCCCACGTTGTGCCGGTTCATCGCGTACTCGGGCCCGGGATTCCCCAGCCCCACGACCAGCCAGGGCGCACCCGCGTCGCTCGTCACGTCCATCACTCCTTCGTACCGGGCCCACCGGCCTCCGGGCATACGGGACCAGCCGCTGCCCCCGAACGGGAGCAACGGCTGGAAAGGTACCGCTCACACGAGCCAGGCCGATCAGACCTCGGCGACCGCCTCGCCGTTCTCGCCCTCCGGGGCCTCCTCGGCCTGCGCGGACAGCACCTGGAGAACGACCGTGTCACCGTCGATCGCCAGCGTCGTACCGGCCGGCAGCGCGATGTCCTTCGCCAGCACCGACGCGCCCGCCTCCAGACCCTCCACCGACACCGTCACGGCCTCCGGGATGTGCGTCGCCTCGGTCTCGACCGACAGCGTGTTCAGCACGTGCTCCAGCAGATTGCCACCCGCCGCCAGCTCACCCTCGGCCTGCACCGGGATCTCGACCGTGACCTTCTCGCCCCGCTTGACCAGCAGCAGGTCCACGTGCTCCAGGTAACCCCTGATCGGGTCACGCTGCACCGACTTCGGGATCGCCAGCTCACTGCGCTTGCCGCCGTCGATGTCCAGCGCGATCAGCACGTTCGGCGTACGCAGGGCCAGCAGCAGCTCATGACCCGGCAGCGTCAGGTGCACGGGGTCCACACCGTGCCCGTACAGCACCACCGGAACCTTGCTGTCACGGCGGATACGGCGCGCGGCACCCTTGCCGAACTCATTGCGCGCCTCGGCGGCCAGCTTCACCTCGGACATGACGATCACTCCTCGAACAGGTAGGAACGGACACGGTCACCCGGCCACGAACGGCCTGCTACGAAGAGCGCGTCGATAACGGACAGCCCACCGCCTCACCAGAAGCGGAACGGCCTCCCTCGCCGAGCAACTGCACCAGAGTACTCGGCAAGAGAGGCCGCGGAAAAATCGATCAGTCACAACCGCCCGGATCAGTCACAACCGCCCGAGCGAGCACCGCCCGAGCGAGCACCACCCGGACAGGCCGCTCACTGCTCGTCGAACAGACTCGTCACCGAACCATCCTCGAACACCTCACGCACCGCACGCGCGATCGTCGGCGCGATCGACAACACCGTGATCTTGTCCAGCGCCAGCTCACCCGGAGTCGGCAGCGAATTCGTGAACACGAACTCACTCACCCTCGAATTCTTCAGCCGGTCCCCGGCCGGACCCGACAGCACCCCGTGCGTCGCCGTCACGATCACATCCTCCGCGCCATGCGCGAACAACGCGTCCGCGGCCGCGCAGATCGTCCCACCCGTGTCGATCATGTCGTCCACCAGCACACAGACCCGGCCATTGACCTCACCCACGACCTCGTGGACGGTCACCTGATTCGCCACATCCTTGTCCCGGCGCTTGTGGACGATCGCCAGCGGCGCCCCCAACCGGTCACACCAGCGGTCCGCGACCCGCACCCGCCCGGCATCCGGCGACACCACCGTCAGCTTGCTGCGATCCACCTTCGTGCCCACGTAGTCCGCCAGCAGCGGCAGCGCGAACAGATGATCCACCGGACCGTCGAAGAAGCCCTGGATCTGGTCCGTGTGCAGATCCACGGTCAGGATCCGGTGCGCCCCCGCCGTCTTCATCATGTCGGCGATCAGCCGCGCCGAGATCGGCTCACGGCCCCGGTGCTTCTTGTCCTGACGCGCATAACCGTAGAACGGCACGATCACCGTGATGGAGCGGGCCGACGCGCGCTTCAGCGCATCGATCATGATCAACTGCTCCATGATCCACTTATTGATCGGCGCCGTGTGGCTCTGGATCAGAAAACAGTCCGCACCGCGGGCCGACTCCTGATACCGCACATAGATCTCGCCATTCGCGAAATCGAACGCCTTCGTAGGGACGACCCCGACACCCAACTGCTGGGCGATCTCCTCGGCAAGCTCGGGGTGGGCGCGGCCGGAGAAGAACATCAACTTCTTCTCGCCGGTCGTCTTGATCCCGGTCACAGCACAGTCTCCTCAGAAGTGTCACAGCTGGAAGTCGACACAACGTCTCGGCTGGACATGAGACGTCGTCTCAGCTGGTAGGGGTGCGGGTGGGCACTTATCACCGTACGCCGTGTTCGAACCATCGAATTCCGGTCAGCCTTCCCCGGCCACCTCGCCAGAGGCCGCCTCGGCCGCCTTCGCCGACGCACTCCCCGGACGCTTACGAGCCACCCAGCCCTCGATATTCCGCTGCTGACCACGGGCCACGGCCAGCGAACCCGGCGGCACTTCCTTCGTGATCACCGACCCCGCAGCGGTGTACGCCCCATCCCCCACCGTGACAGGCGCCACAAACATATTGTCCGCACCCGTACGGCAATGAGACCCGATCGTCGTCGGGTGCTTGTGCTGCCCGTCGTAATTCACGAACACACTCGCCGCACCGATGTTCGTATGATCACCGATCGTCGCATCCCCCACATACGACAGATGAGGAATCTTCGTCCCCTCACCCACCGACGCGTTCTTCGTCTCCACATACGTCCCGACCTTCGCCCGCGTCCCCAGCCGCGTCCCCGGCCGCAGATACGCGAACGGCCCCACACTCGCCGCCTCCCCGACCTCCGCGCCGTCCGACACCGTGTGATCCAGCCGCGCACCCGCCCCCACCCGGGTGTCCCTCAGCCGGCTGTTCGGCCCCACCTCGGCACCCGCGCCCAGATGCGTCGACCCGTACAGCAGCGTGTTCGGATGCACCACCACGTCCTGCTCGAACGTCACCGTCACATCGACCCACGTGGACGCCGGATCGACCACCGACACCCCCGCCAGCATCGCCTCGGTCAGCAGCCGGTCGTTCAGGATCCGCCGCGCCTGCGCCAGCTGCACCCGGTTGTTGATCCCCGCGATCTCCCGGTGATCCGCCGCCACCGACGCCCCCACCCGGTGCCCGGCCTCCCGCAGAATCCCCAGCACATCCGTCAGGTACTCCTCACCCTGACTGTTGTCCGTACGGACCTTCCCCAGCGCGTCCGCCAGCAGCCGCCCGTCGAAGGCGAACACCCCCGAATTGATCTCCCGGATCGCCCGCTGCGACTCCGACGCGTCCTTGTGCTCGACGATCGCCGTCACCGCCCCCGACGCCGCCTCCCGCACGATCCGCCCGTACCCCGTCGCGTCCGGCACCTCGGCCGTCAGCACGGTCACCGCGTTGCCGTCCTGCGCGTGCGTCCGCGCCAGCGCGCCCAGCGTCGCGCCGGTCAGCAGCGGCGTGTCCCCGCACACCACGACCACCGTCCCGCCCACGACCCCGCCCAGCGCCTCCAGACCCATCCGCACCGCGTGCCCGGTCCCGTTCTGCTCCGCCTGCACCGCCGTACGGACCCCGGGCGCGATCTCGCCGAGATGCGCGGCCACCTGCTCCCGCGCATGGCCCACCACCACGACCAGCTGCTCCGGCCCCAACTCACCGGCCGCGGCCAGCACATGGCCGACCAGACTGCGACCGCAGATCTCATGCATGACCTTGGGTGTGGCCGACTTCATACGGGTGCCCTCACCCGCTGCGAGGACGACGACGGCTGCCGGGCGAATGGCGCTCACGGGATGCCCTTCGGCTGTGGAGAGGGTGTGGACATCCGCAGGATACCGGGGTGGTCGGAGGGGGACATGAGAGCGGGCCCTGACGCCGTGGTCAGGGCCCGCTCAAGCAGCTCCGCCGCTAGGACTCGAACCTAGACCGAACACCTCCAAAGGGTGCCGTGCTGCCAATTACACTACGGCGGATCGCTGCCTCAGACCTTACCCGAGGGCGCCTTGGCCCCGGAGGGGCCATTCACCATTCCCGTCACCCTTCCCGCCCGGATTTCGTGGTGGTTCGGCTACGGAGTGTGGTGTGAGGTGGTCGGGAAAACTCGCCGGAAAACGGGGCGTCGGCGCCCGTAGGCTGGAGGGCATGACCACGACGGGGGAAATCCACGCCGCGGCCCCGGCCGGGCCGGCCGGGATGTGGTGGTGGACGCGGCGGCGCAGTGCGGTGTTCGACGGGACGCTCGCCTTTGTCTCCGCGATGGAGTGCGGTCTGGAAGGGATTCCGTTCGCGCGTGATGCCGGGATTCCGCCGGCCGCCGGGGTGCTGTTCGGTGTGGTGGCGGGGTCGGTGCTGTTGCTGCGGCGGCGGTGGCCGATCGCGGTGGTGCTGGTGTCGATCGCGATCACGCCCGCCCAGATGGGCTTTCTGATGGGCCTGGTCGGGCTGTACACGCTGGCCGCCTCCGAGCTGCCGCGCCGGATCATCGGGTCGCTGGCGGGCATGACGCTGGTGGGGACGGCGATCGTGACGTTCGTGCGGGTGCGGCAGGACGCGAACAGTGGGGCGATGGACCTGGGTGACTGGTTCGTGCCGTTCGCGTCGATCGCCACGGCGGTGGGGCTGACGTTGCCGCCGGTGCTGCTGGGGCTGTATTCGGGTGCGCGGCGGCGGCTGATGGAGAGCCTGCGGGAGCGGGCGGACAGCCTGGAGCGGGAGTTGCAGCTGCTGGCGGAGCGGGCCGAGGAGCGGGCCGAGTGGGCGCGGGGCGAGGAGCGGACGCGGATCGCGCGGGAGATGCATGACGTGGTGGCGCACCGGGTGAGCCTGATGGTGGTGCATGCCGCGGCGCTTCAGGCGGTGGCGCGCAAGGATCCCGAGAAGGCGGTGAAGAATGCCGCGCTGGTGGGGGACATGGGGCGGCAGGCGCTGACCGAGTTGCGGGAGATGCTCGGGGTGCTGCGCAGTGGCGATGGGGGTGTGGCGCGGGCCGGTGGGGGTGTGGCCCGTGTGGTCGGTGGGGGTGTGGCCGTGCCTTTGGCGGCGGTGGGGGTGGCGGCTGCCGCGGCGGCCTCGCGGGCGGCTCGGGAGGGGGTGGCCGAGGGGCCGTACCTGTCGGAGCTGGATGAGCTGATCGGGCAGTCGGCGGCGGCCGGGATGGTGGTGGCGCTGTCGGTGGAGGGGGATGTGCGGGCGTATGCGCGGGAGATCGAGCAGACGGCGTTCCGGGTGGTGCAGGAGGCGCTGACCAACGTCCACAAGCATGCGGCGGGGGCGAAGACGTACGTGCGGCTGGCGCATCGGGTGTCGGAGATCGCGATGCAGGTGGAGAACGAGCCGCCGCCGGAGATGCCCGCGGTGTCGTTGGTGCGGTTGCCGTCGGGGGGCAATGGTCTGGTGGGGATGCGGGAGCGGGTCGTCGGGCTGGGTGGGGTGTTTGTGTCGGGGCCGACGGACGCGGGGGGTTTTCGGGTGTCGGCGGTGATTCCGGCGGCTGTCCCGGCGGTGTGAGGCGGCGTCTGCCTGGTCGGGCCGTTGGTTCTGGTCAGGCGGTGGTGAGGCGTTCCGGTTCGGTGCCTGTGACCAGGGTGGTGAGGGCGCGGTCGATGTCGGGGCCGAGGTACCAGTCGCCGGTGTGGTCGAGGGCGTAGACGCGGCCTTCGGTGTCGATGGCGAGCAGGGAGCGGGTGTGGGGTTCGGTGCCGAGGGGGCTGACCTCGGTGTCGAGGGCGCGGCCGAGGTCGGCGAGGGTGCGGGCGAGGTGGAGGCCGTGCAGGGGGTCGATGTGGAGGTCGACGGGGGCGATGCGGCGGCCGGGGCCGGTGGGGTGGATGTGGAGGCCGCCGAATTCGGCCCATGCCTCGACGGCGGCGGGGAAGACGGCGTGCCGGTGACCGGCGGGTGAGGTGTGGTCGCGCAGGGTGTCGGCCCAGATCTCGGCCTGTTTGATGTCCCAGCGTCCGGGTGTCCAGCCCGCGGTGCGCAGGGCGGCGTCGACGGGGACGGCGAAGCGGGTGGTGGAGGTGCGGTCGGTGTGCATCTGCCCTTGTTCGTCGGGGGGCGGGGGGCGGGGGGCGGGGGCGGGGGTGTCGGCCGGGGTGTCTTCGGAGCTGGGTCCGGTGGTGTTCCGGTCGGTGCCGGTCAGGTGGTGTGCTGGTCGGTGGGGTCGATGACGCGGACGCCGAAGTGGGCGCTGAGGGCGGTGCAGGCGCGGCAGGGGTCGGCGAAGTTGCCGTGCAGGGGGTCGCCGTCCTCGCGGATGCGGCGGGCGGTGAGTTTGGCGTGTTTGAGGGCTTTGCGGGCTTCGCCGTTGGTCATGGGTTTTCGGGCGGCGCGTTTGCTGCGGGCGGCGTCGGCGGTGGTGATGTGCCGGGAGATGAGGATGGTCTCGGCGCAGCGGCCGGTGAAGCGGTCCCGTTGGGCGCTGGGCAGGGAGTCGAGGAAGTCCTGGACGAGGGGGTGCAGGGCGGGTGGCTGGTCGCCGCGGGCGGCGGTGCCGGTGAGGGTGGCGCCGCGTACGGAGAGTGCGGCGGCGATGGTCGGGAGTATGCCGTCGCGGCGGTGGCGCAGGGCCGGGGCGTGTGGGGTTTCTGTGCTGCTCCAGCCGACGCGTGGGTCGCCTGAGGAGGCTTGGTGTGCTCCTGTTTGCGTGGCGTTCATGATCGTATTTCCCCTCCCGTGCATCCCCCCGGCCGATCCAGGGTGCCAAATGGCGTGGCTGGTGCGGTAGCTGGGGCGGTGCGACACGCCCAGGTCGGGCTGGCTGTCACCGGGGCGTGACGGGTGGTCACGGTGGGGTGGGGGTGCGCCGGGGTGTGGTGCCGGGGTGGGGACGGTGGCGGGCGCCGGGGGTGCGCTGGGGTGTGCGGGGGTGTGCGGGAGGTGTGACGGGCGCCGCGGCCGGTGCCGGTGACCGGTGTTCGCGTTCCGCATAGGCTGTCGGCACGCGATGCGCGCGGTCAGCACGCCGGTGATCGTCGGCAGGCGCGGTCGCCGGGCCGGTGATCGCGGACAGACAGCGACAGACAGCGAGAGACAGTCGGATACGGGGTGTGGTGGGCCGAAGGGGGTCACCGCTGTCCGTCCAGAGTGCCGCAGGGGGCAACCGCCATGACATCAGGTCGGCTCGGGCTGGGGGCGCCGCCCAGCCGCCAGGCCGGGGGGCAGGCCGCGCCGCCGAACGCGGCCTATGCCGGGCAGATCGTGCATTTCCCGGACCCGGTCCGGGCCGCTCGTCATCCCAGAGGGGTACGGGTGGATGAGCACGGTTACCCCGATTTCTCGCCGTACGCGCGTGCGGTGGCGGAGATCGCGGAGCCGCCGGAGGGTTTCGGCGTGGACGAGCTGCGGTTGACGGACTATGTGTCGGCGAACGCGGCGCTGTCGGCGTCGGGGCACGATCTGTGGGCCACGGTGGCGCCGGTGGCGACGCCGCACGGCTGGACCTGGCATCACGCGGTGGGCAGTCGGCGGCTGGAGCTGGTGCCGGTCGAGGTGAAGGCGTTGCTGCGGCATCACGGCGGGATAGCGACGGCGGCCGTGGATCAGGGCAAGCGGGGGACGCGGCCGTTGCAGGAGACGCGGCCCGCGCATTTCCGGCTGCCGAAGTCGGGGGTCGCGGTGACCGAGCAGCAGGTGCTGGGGGTCGAGGAGGATCTCGGGTACCGGCTGCCGGGCGCGTACCGGTCGTTCCTGAAGGCGGCGGGCGGGTGTGCGCCGGTGGGGACGGCGCTGGACGCGGAGTTGGGGCTGCTGGTCGATCAGCCGTTCTTCACGGTGCGTGATGAGGCGGCGGTCAATGACCTGGTGTATGTGAACAAGTGCCTGCGTGATCACCTGACCAAGGACTATCTGGGGGTGGGGTTCGTGCAGGGTGGTCTGCTCGCGGTGAAGGTGAAGGGCGACCGGATCGGTTCGGTGTGGTTCTGCGCGTACGACGACGCGCGGGACGTGGATCCCTCGGTGCCGCCGGCGGATCGGGTGGCGCGGCTGCTGCTGCCGTGCGGCGAGGATTTCGATGTGTTTCTGGCGCGGCTGGCGGGTTCGCCGCCGGAGTTGGAGACCGTGGCGAATCTGATGGTGGACGGCGGGTTCGCGCGGGTGGTGCCGGTGAGCGGTGGGGCCGGTTCTGGTTCCGGGGCCGGGGAGTGAGCGCGGTGCGGATGCGGGTGCGGGTGCGGGGAGTGAGCTGGCGATGGTGACGTTCGCGCAGGCGCAGGAGCGGGCCGAGGAGTGGGTCAACGGGGAGCTGCCCTCGTACCAGCACCGGGAGGTGCGGGTGCGGGAGTTCGATCTCGGGTTCGTGGTGTGGGCGGAGGATCGTCCGGACGGTCCGCGGTCGGACGGTGGCGCCCAGCGGCTGGTCATCGCCCGTGACAGCGGGGAGGCCACGCTGTGGCCGTCGCTGCCGGTGGGTGAGGTGATCCGCCGGTACGAGGAGGAGTACGGCGGCGTCGCCGACGCGGTGCCGGCGGCGGCGCCGGGTGCGGTTCGGGTGGATCTGAATCAGACGTCGTTCCTGCTGACTCCGCCGGAGTGGTTGCAGGAGGCGGCGGACAAGCTGGGGATCGGGGATCGGCGGACGGGGGGTGGGGGTGCCGATTCCGGTGCCGGTGCGGGTTCCGGCGCCGGTGCCCGGGCTTCCGGTTCCGGTTCCGGGGGTGCGGGGGGTTCTTCCGGGAGTGGGTCGCCGGGTGGGGCGTTGGCTCCGACGCAGGCCGGGGTGCCTGTCGGGTCCGGGGTGCCGGGTGCGCCCGCCGGGGCGACCCCTTGGGCGGGGACGGACACGAACGCCGATGGTGGCGAGGATCGTTCCGTACCGCTGCCCGTGACCGTTTTCGCGCCTCCGCTGAGCGGTGCCGACGACGAGGACACGCCGCTTCCGGTGGCGCCGGAGGCGGCGACCGCGCTGATGTCCGGCGGCAGCCAGCTGCCGCCGACGGTCTCGGCTCCGGCGCTCGACGACTCGGACGGGGGGAGCGTGGTGCCTCCGGGTGCGGTGCCTCCGGGTGTTGTCGCGCCGGGGGCGGCTTCGCCGAGTGCTGTTCCGCCAGGGGCGGTTCCGCCGGGTGGTACGCCGCCGCCCGCGCCCACGTATGGCTATCCGCAGGGGGTGTCCGGTCCGCAGGGGCCGGGTGTTCCCGGGACGCCCGCTTCGGGTACTCCCGCGCCGGGCACTCCTGGGCCGGGCGGTGCCTCCTACGGTCGGCCGCCGGGGGCGCCCCCGGCCGGGACGCATGCCGGTGACATCGCCGACGCCGCCACCAGCAAGGCGGGGCCGCCGCCGCGGCGCGGCGGCCGGGGGCTGACTCCGCCGCCTCCACCGCCGCCCCCGGGTGCGCCCGGGATGCCGGGTGCCCGGCCGGGTGCGGGGGGTGCTCCGCCGCCTCCTGGGGTGCCGGGGGTGCCTGGTGGGTCGTCCGGCGGGTCGTCCGGTGGGTATGTGCCGACGCAGATGGTGCCGTCCCACGGGGCGGGTGTGCCTGGTGTGCCGTCCGGGGCGGGTGCGTGGCCGCCGCCGAGTGTTCCGCCGGGGGGTCCGGCTGCTCCGGGAGCCCCTGGCGCTCCGGGTGCCTCGCAAGGTGCCGTGCACTACGAGGAGACCGTCCTGTCCGGGCCCCCGGTGCGCGGTCCCGGCGTTCCTCCGCCGCCGCAGGCGCCCGGGGCGCCCGGCGCTCCTGGTGTGCGGCCGGGGGCTCCCCAGCCGGTGCCCGGGCAGCAGGTGCCGATGCCGCCGCCGATGCAGATGCCGGGGCAGCCGCCCGCGTACGGATATCCGCAGCAGGGGCAGCCGACGGTCGGGCCCGGCTATCAGGCCGTGTTGCGGTACCGGGCGCAGGACGGTTCGGAGCAGCAGGTGATCCGGCGTTCCGCGCCGGGCACTCCGCATCCGGAGTGGCAGATCTTCCACGAGCTGCGCGCGATGAACGTACCGCCGGACCAGGTGCTCGAACTCCACACCGAGCTGGAGTCCTGTGAGCTGCCGGGCGCCTACTGCGCGCGGATGATCCGGGAGCAGTGGCCGCAGGCGCGGATCACGAGCATCGCCCCGTACGGCACGGATCACCCGAGCCGGCAGCAGGGGATGCGGCAACTGCTGGCGCATCAGGGTGAGTTGCACCAGGTCGCCGACGGTCCCGCGCGCCCGGGGCCGGTACGGGCGCCGCTGCCGCCGGTGCCGCCCGCGCCGCCGGTCCCGCCGGAGGCGGTGGCGCAGGAGCTGGCGGGGGCGTTCGGGCCGGGGGTGTTCCGGTTCGAGCAGGCCGCGGTGTCCCGGCAGGGGGTGCCGCCGGTCGTGGCGCACACGCTGGTGGTGGCCGGACTGCCGGTGGACATGGGCCCGTTCTTCTGGGCGCAGGCCCAGCCGGGGCGGCCGGTGCCGACGCTGGCGGAGCTGGCGCAGGAGCGCGGGGTGCGGCCGGCGGCGGACGCCGGTTCGTATCTCGTCATGGGCAGCGACTTCGGCAAGGCGATCTGTGTGCAGTACGGCACGGCGAACATCGTGGCCGTGCCGGTGGAGCCGGGTCCGGGCGGGGCTGCGGTGCCGCCACAGTTCGTGAACACCGGGCTGCCGGAGTTCGTACGGTGTCTGGCGCTGCTCGGGCGGATGTGGCGGCTGCGGTTCGGGCTGAACCAGGAGCAGGCGGGGCGGTGGACCGTCGATTTCCAGGCCCAGTTGGCCGCGCTCGATCCGGCGGCGCTCGGTTCGCCGGAGAGCTGGTGGTCGGTGCTGCTGGAGCAGATGTGGGACGGGTTGTTGTGAGGTGTTGTCCGGTACGGGGTGGCGCTGTCGCTGTCCTGTGAAGGGTGGGGCGCAGCGCCGCTGACTTGATCGACTCCGACTCCGACTCCGAGTCCGACTCTGACTGCGAGTCCGACTCTGACTGCGAGTCCGGCTGCGGCTGCGACTTGATGAGCGGGCGCACGCGCGCGTGGTGGGCCGTTCCCGGCCGTTGTGGCGGGGGCGGCCCTTTTGCGTGCGTGCGTCCGGGGCCCGCGTGCGTGCCGGGTGAATCGGGGTGCCGATGTACCGGCATATGGGCGTACGGGACGGCTTGTTGAAGTCTCCGTAACCCGGCTGCGGAGTGTCGCGTTATGAACACCTCCGTCCGGTCTACCAAGATATGCGGCAAATCGAACTTCATGCATGTCTATGTCCGGTCCGGCGGAGAGGGGTTCCAGATGAACGGCACATGGGTGTCGCCACAGGGGTTCGTGACCGTCCGGGGGCGCGGCTACCGCCCCGATCAGGTCGACGCGTTCACCGAGGCCCTCTCCCAGGACCGTGACGCCGCCTGGGAACGCGCCGCGCGTCTCACCGTCCTCGCCAAGAACATGGAGGCGGAGGCCGGGCAGCTGCGCGAGCGGGTCGCCGGGCTGCCGCCGCAGACGTACGAGTGCCTGGGCGAGCGCGCGCAGCGGGTCCTGCGGCTGGCGCAGGAAGAGGCGGACGCCGTACGGGACGGTGTGCGGCGGGCGGGGCAGGAGCGGGTCGCCGAGGCCGAGTCGTACGCCCTCGGGGTGCGCCGGGAGGCGCAGGAGGAGGCGGACACGCTCCGCGCGGAGGTCGAGGAACGCGCCCGCCAGTTGCTGCTCGCCGCCCGCGCGGAGGCCGACGACCTGCGTGTCGGCGCCCGGCGGGACATCAAGGAGGGGCGTGGCGAGGCCCTGTCCGCGCTGCGCGAGGTGCGGCAGCGCACCACCGGCATGCTCGCCGAGCAGCACAAGGAGCACGCCGAGCGCTGGGCCGCCGCCGAGAGCGAGGTCGTGGGGTCGGGCGCCGCCCTGGACGCCGAACACGCCGAGCGGGCCGCCCGCGCGGAGGCCGCTCTCGCCGCCGCCGAGGAGGCGTTCGCCGGGGCGCAGGAGTCCGCCGGGCGCCTCCAGGAGGAGGCCCGCGCCCGCGCCGCCGAACTTCTCGCCGACGCCCGTCTGCGGGAGGACGGCATCGCCCGCGAGACGGAACGGGTGCTGTGTGAACACGGGGAGCGCTGGGACGACGTACGCGCGCAGATGGACAACGTCCGCAGCAGCCTGGCCGCGTTGACGGGGGGTCGGGCTCCGGCGGAGTGAGCCGGGGCGGGCTGGGGGGCTGGGGGGCTGGGGGCTGGGGGTCTGGGCTGACGTGGGCCCTGGGGCCTGACTCTCGGTGCGCCGACACGCCGAGATACCGACACGCCGAGATGGCGACACGCCCGGATGCCGATTTTTCGGCACTCCGACACGCCGGTCAGTCGCTCGAAGCCCCCTCCATAGGAGGCGCGTTCTCCGGGAGGACGGGAAAGCGTCTCGGGGCCAGGGTGAGGACGATCAGCATGGCGAGGGTGGCGGCGCAGGCCGCGCCCAGGTAGACCGCGTCGGCGACGGCCCGGCGGGTCGCCTCCGTGGTGGTGGCGCCCGTCCCCAACTGGTTTCCCCTTGCAGGCATCTGCCGTGCGACAGCTTCCCATCGCCGGCCGCCGGGGCGGGAGGCCCGGCCTTCGCGCGGCGGAGGGCTTGACCCTCACGTCGCAGGAGGGTGGAGGCTCACCGCATCGAACGGTGGAGCCGACCCTGAGAAGGACTCCACCCGGCGGTGGACTGCCCCTAGGGGTACCTCGGTCGCAGGGGTGGGGGAGGGTTCGTACCCGCGGAGGACGAGAGGCCCGGCGGGGCTTCCTTAACCTGGCTTTACGCCGATGGGGGGCGCTGAGGAGACGGTTCACCGCACCTTCGGGGGTGGGGTTTTCCTCAGTAAAAGACTGCGCTGGGCACCAGGGTGCGGGACCCCTCCCGGACGGGAGACTCGTCGAGGCGGGGCCGCACCGCGTACGGCGGCACCACCTGGGCGTACGACCGCTCGACCCACCACGTTGTCCGCGCCAGACCCACCACGTTGTCCGCGACCTGGTCGCCGCACGATCCAGCACCGACCGACATAGGAGAAATACCGTGACATCGGATGTAACCATTCCCAGGCACGGGGGCACTGGAGGGCGTACGGCCGTTGCCGCGCGGGCGCGGCAGGTCGTCAAGGCGTACGGGGCCGGGGAGACCCGGGTCGTCGCGCTCGACCATGTGGACGTGGACATCGCCCGCGGTCAGTTCACCGCGATCATGGGCCCCTCGGGCTCGGGCAAGTCGACCCTGATGCACTGCCTCGCCGGTCTCGACACCGTCTCCAGCGGGAAGATCTATCTCGATGACACCGAGATCACCGGTCTGAAGGACAAGAAGCTCACCCAGCTGCGCCGCGACCGGATCGGCTTCATCTTCCAGGCGTTCAACCTGCTGCCGACGCTGAACGCGATAGAGAACATCACGCTGCCCATGGACATCGCCGGCCGCAAGCCGGACCGTGCCTGGCTGGAGCAGGTCGTGGAGACCGTCGGGCTCGCCGGGCGGCTCAAGCACCGGCCGACCCAGCTCTCCGGCGGCCAGCAGCAGCGCGTCGCCGTGGCCCGCGCCCTCGCCGCCCGGCCCGAGATCATCTTCGGCGACGAGCCCACTGGCAATCTTGATTCCCGCGCGGGCGCCGAGGTACTGGGCTTTCTGCGCCGCTCGGTGGACGATCTCGGCCAGACCATCGTGATCGTCACCCACGACCCGGTCGCCGCGTCCTACTCGGACCGGGTGCTGTACCTCGCCGACGGCCGGATCGTCGACGAGATGTACAACCCGACCGCCGATCAGGTCCTGGACCGCATGAAGGACTTCGACGCGCGGGGGCGCACGTCATGACCGTGTGGAAGACCTCCCGGCGCAACTTCCTCGCGCACAAGGGGCGCATGGCCCTGTCGGCGGTGGCGGTGCTGCTGTCGGTCGCCTTCGTCTGCGGCACGCTGGTGTTCACGGACACCATGAACACGACGTTCGACAAGCTCTTCCAGGCCACCTCCGCCGATGTCACCATCAGCACCGAGGAAGCCTCCGACACCGGCGAGACCACCGCCGACAACGGCAGGCCGCCGGTGATGCCGGCGTCCGTGGCCGACCGGGCGAAGGACGCCGAGGGCGTCCAGTCGGTGGAGGGGGCCGTCGCCTCGACCTCCGTGACCGTGATCGACGCCGACAAGGACAGCCTCTCGGCGTCCGGCGGCGCCCCGACCATCGTGGGCAGCTGGAACAGCAACGACGCCCGCACCATGGAGATCACCTCCGGTGCCGCGCCCCAGGGCGCCGACCAGGTCATGGTCGACAGCGACACCGCCGACAAGCACGACCTCGAGCTCGGTGACCAGATCGGGATCATCACCGCCCTGGGCACCCACCGGGCGAAGATCTCCGGCATCGCCGACTTCACGGTCACCAACCCCGGCGCCGCGGTCTTCTACCTCGATGTCCCGACCGCCCAGCGGATCCTGACCGGCGAGAGCGACGTCTTCACCAGCGTCCATGTCACCGCGGCACCCGGCTTCACCGACGCCCAGGTCAAGAAGAACGTCACCGCGGCGCTCGACGGCGGCTACAAGGTGCAGACCGCCAAGGAGGTCGCGGACGCGGGCGCGGCGGACGTCGAGGAGTTCATGGGCGTCATCAAGTACGCCATGCTCGGCTTCGCCGGGATCGCCTTCCTCGTCGGCGTCTTCCTGATCATCAACACCTTCTCCATGCTGGTCGCCCAGCGCACCCGGGAGATCGGCCTGATGCGGGCCATCGGCTCCTCCCGCAAGCAGGTCAACCGGTCCGTGCTGGTCGAGGCGCTGCTGCTGGGCCTGGTCGGCTCGGTGCTCGGCGTGCTCGGCGGGGTCGGCCTGGCGGTCGGCCTGATGAAGCTCATGGGCGCCGCGGGCATGAACCTGTCCACCGACGACCTGACCGTGGCCTGGACGACCCCCGTGGTCGGCATGGTCCTCGGCATCGTCGTCACCGTCCTGGCCGCCTACCTCCCGGCCCGCCGCGCGGGCAAGGTCTCGCCCATGGCCGCCCTGCGCGACGCCGGAGCCCCGCCCGACGCCCGGGCCGGCCGGATCCGCGCCGCCATCGGAGCGCTGCTCACCGGCGGCGGCGTCTTCGGCCTCTACCTCGCGGCGGGCGCCGACAAGGCGAGCGAGGGCGCCCTGTGGCTCGGCGGCGGCGTACTGCTGTCCCTGATCGGCTTCGTCGCCATCGGCCCGCTGCTCGCGGGCGCCGTGGTCCGGGTCCTCAGTGCGGTCCTGCTACGGGCCTTCGGCCCCGTCGGCCGCCTCGCCGAGCGCAACGCCCTGCGCAACCCGCGCCGCACCGGCGCCACCGGCGCGGCCCTGATGATCGGCCTCGCCCTGGTCGCCTGTCTGTCGGTCGTCGGCTCCTCGATGGTCGCCTCGGCCACCGAGGAACTCGACCAGAGCGTCGGCACGGACTTCATCATCCAGAGCGACAGCGGCCAGCTCATCACCCCGCAGGCCGTGCAGACGGTACGGGACACCGAGGGCGTGGGCCATGTCACCGAGTACAAGTGGACGCAGGCCGACTTCAGCACCCCCGACGGCGAGACGCTCAAGAGCACCGCGATCACGGCCGCCGACCCGACGTACGCCACCGACCTCCGGGTCGAGACCGTCCAGGGCGACCTCGCCGACGCCTACCAGCCGGACTCCATGTCCGTCCACGAGCAGTTCGCCAAGGACCACGGCATCAGCCTCGGCTCCACGATCGGCGTCGACTTCAAGGACGGCTCCACGGCCCAGCTGACCGTCCGCGCCATCACCAGCAGCGAAGCGGTCATCGACGCGGGCGCGATGTACACGTCCATCGACACGATGGCCACGTACATTCCCGCCGACAAGATGCCGCTGGACTCGATCCTCTTCGCCTCGGCGGCGGAGGACGGCCAGGCTGCGGCGGTGTACAAGGCGCTGGAGACCTCCCTGGACGACTATCCGCAGTACACGGTCCGGGACCAGAGCGACTACAAGGAAGCCATCCAGGACCAGGTCGGCCAGATGCTGAACATGATCTACGGCCTGCTCGCCCTCGCGATCATCGTCGCCGTCCTCGGGGTCGTGAACACCCTCGCCCTGTCGGTGGTGGAGCGCACCCGCGAGATCGGCCTGATGCGGGCGATCGGCCTGTCCCGCAGGCAGATGCGGCGGATGATCCGCCTGGAGTCGGTGGTGATCGCCCTGTTCGGCGCGCTGCTCGGCCTGGGCCTCGGCATGGGCTGGGGCGCGACCGCCCAGCAACTGCTCGCCCTGGAGGGGCTGAAGGTCCTGGAGATCCCCTGGCCGACGATCATCGGCGTCTTCATCGGATCCGCCTTCGTCGGACTGTTCGCCGCGCTCATACCGGCCTTCCGGGCGGGACGTATGAACGTCCTGAACGCGATCGCGACGGACTGATCCCTGGGGGATGGGGGATGGGGGCTGGGACGGTCCGGGAGGGTCCACGACCACCGCATACGGGGGTTGCGGGGGACGACGGCCCCGGCGGGCGCACTACGCGTCTGCCGGGGCCGTCGGCGTTTCCGGGGGCCGGTGAGGGCCGGTGTGGGCCGGTTCGCCGCCTGGGGGGACCGGTTCGCCGCCTGGCGGGGAGGGGGCGCGGAGCGCGGGCACGGGCGCGGGCCGGGGGCGTGCGCGCCGGGGTGGTTTCTCACCGCTCCGGCGACTGTCGGTGGGGCGTCGTAGGCTGGACACACCCCGGCCCGTGACGCGTGTCGGGCCCTTCGTGTTGCCCGCCCCCGAAATTTCGGTGTCCCGAGTTTCGGTGTCCCGAGGTCAGGTGTCGGCCTCAGCGCCGATCCCGCCCCCAGCCCCCTCCCCTCCCGGCCCGACCCGGCCCGCCCCGACCCGACCCGACCCACCCCCGGACAAGGAAAGCCCCTCCATGAGCCTGCACGGTCTGCTCGACGCCGTCGTCAAGGACGCCGCCCTCGCGGAAGCGATCAAGGCGGCTGCCGACGGCAACCGCATGCACATCGACCTGGTCGGCCCGCCCGCCGCGCGCCCCTTCGCGGTGGCGGCGCTGGCCCGCGAGTCCACCCGTACCGTGCTCGCGGTCACGGCCACCGGGCGTGAGGCGGAGGACCTGGCGGCGGCCCTGCGCTCGCTGCTGCCGCCGGACGGCGTCGTGGAGTACCCCTCCTGGGAGACGCTGCCGCACGAGCGCCTCAGCCCCCGCAGCGACACCATGGGCCGCCGCCTCGCCGTGCTGCGGCGGCTCGCCCACCCGCGCGCCGACGACCCGGAGACGGGCCCGGTCTCGGTGGTCGTGGCGCCCGTACGGTCCGTGCTCCAGCCGCAGGTCAAGGGCCTGGGCGACCTGGAACCGGTGGCGTTGCGCACCGGGCAGACGGCGGACCTCAACCAGATCGTGGAGGCCCTCGCGGGCGCCGCCTACACGCGCGTGGAGCTGGTCGAGAAGCGGGGCGAGTTCGCCGTGCGCGGCGGCATCCTGGACGTCTTCCCGCCCACCGAGGAACACCCTCTGCGCATCGAGTTCTGGGGCGACGACGTCGAGGAGATCCGCTACTTCAAGGTCGCCGACCAGCGCTCCCTGGAGGTCGCCGAGCACGGCGTGTGGGCGCCGCCCTGCCGTGAGCTGCTGCTCACCGACGACGTGCGGGCACGCGCGCGTGCGCTCGCCGAGGCCCACCCGGAGCTGGGCGAGCTGCTCGGCAAGATCGCCGAGGGCATCGCGGTCGAGGGCATGGAGTCCCTCGCCCCGGTCCTGGTCGACGACATGGAACTGCTGCTGGACGTGCTGCCCGAGGGCGCGATGGCCGTCGTATGCGACCCGGAGCGGGTGCGCACGCGTGCGGCGGATCTGGTGGCGACGTCACAGGAGTTCCTCCTGGCGTCCTGGGCGGCCACCGCGGGCGGCGGCGAGGCGCCCATCGACGTCGGCGCGGCCTCCCTGTGGCCCATCGCGGACGTACGGGCACGCGCGCGGGAGCTGGAGATGCTGTGGTGGACGGTGTCGCCGTTCGCCGCCGACGAGGAACTGACGGCGGCCTACGAGAGCGACGCCGCCGGCGACACCCTCAAGCTCGGCATGCACGCGCCCGAGACCTACCGGGGCGACACCGCGCGGGCGCTCGCCGACACCAAGGGCTGGCTCGCCGACGGCTGGCGCACGGTGTACGTCACCGAGGCCCACGGCCCCGCCGCCCGTACGGTCGAGGTGCTCGGCGGCGAGGGCATCGCCGCCCGGCTGGACACCGACCTGGGCGAACTGAGCCCGTCCCTGGTGCAGGTGGCCTGCGGCTCGATCGACTACGGCTTCGTGGACCCGGCGCTCAAGCTCGCCGTGCTCACCGAGACCGACCTGTCCGGCCAGAAGGCCGCCGGACGCGACGGCGCGCGCATGCCCGCGCGGCGCAGGAAGACCATCGACCCGCTCACCCTGGAGGCGGGCGACTACATCGTCCACGAGCAGCACGGCGTGGGCCGATACATCGAGATGGTGCAGCGCACGGTGCAGGGCGCCACCCGCGAGTACCTGGTCGTGGAGTACGCGCCCGCCAAGCGCGGCCAGCCCGGCGACCGTCTGTACATCCCCACCGACCAGCTGGAGCAGATCACCAAGTACGTCGGTGGCGAGGCGCCCACCCTGCACCGGCTCGGCGGCGCCGACTGGACCAAGACCAAGGCCCGCGCCAAGAAGGCCGTCAAGGAGATCGCCGCCGACCTGATCAAGCTCTACAGCGCGCGCATGGCCGCCCCCGGCCATGTTTTCGGGCCCGACACGCCGTGGCAGCGCGAGCTGGAGGACGCCTTCCCCTACGCGGAGACGCCCGACCAGCTCACCACCATCGCCGAGGTCAAGGAGGACATGGAGAAGTCGGTCCCCATGGACCGCCTGATCTGCGGCGACGTCGGATACGGCAAGACCGAGATCGCGGTGCGGGCCGCCTTCAAGGCCGTACAGGACGGCAAGCAGGTCGCGGTGCTGGTGCCGACGACGCTGCTGGTGCAGCAGCACTTCGGGACGTTCAGCGAGCGGTACGCGCAGTTCCCGGTGAATGTGCGGGCGCTGTCCCGGTTCCAGAGCGACACCGACGCCAAGGCGGCCCTGGAGGGGCTGCGCGAGGGCTCGGTGGACATCGTCATCGGCACCCACCGGCTGTTCTCCGCCGAGACCAAGTTCAAGGACCTCGGCCTGGTCATCGTCGACGAGGAGCAGCGCTTCGGTGTCGAGCACAAGGAGCAGCTGAAGAAGCTGCGCGCCAATGTCGACGTACTGACGATGTCCGCGACCCCCATCCCGCGCACCCTGGAGATGGCGGTCACCGGCATCCGCGAGATGTCGACCATCACCACCCCGCCCGAGGAGCGCCACCCGGTGCTCACCTTCGTCGGCCCGTACGAGGAGAGGCAGATCGGCGCCGCGATCCGCCGCGAGCTGCTGCGCGAGGGCCAGGTCTTCTACATCCACAACCGGGTCGAGTCCATCGACCGCGCGGCGGCCCGGCTGCGCGAGATCGTCCCCGAGGCGCGGATCGCCACCGCGCACGGGCAGATGTCGGAGTCCGCGCTGGAACAGGTCGTGGTCGACTTCTGGGAGAAGAAGTTCGACGTACTGGTGTCGACCACGATCGTGGAGTCCGGCATCGACATCTCCAACGCCAACACCCTCATCGTGGAGCGCGGCGACACCTTCGGCCTCTCCCAGCTGCACCAGCTGCGCGGGCGCGTCGGGCGCGGCCGGGAGCGCGGGTACGCGTACTTCCTGTACCCGCCGGAGAAGCCGCTGACCGAGACCGCGCACGAACGGCTCGCGACCATCGCCCAGCACACCGAGATGGGCGCGGGCATGTACGTCGCCATGAAGGACCTGGAGATCCGCGGCGCCGGCAACCTCCTGGGCGGCGAGCAGTCCGGCCATATCGCGGGCGTCGGCTTCGACCTGTACGTGCGGATGGTCGGCGAGGCCGTCGCGGACTACCGGCGGCAGCTGGAGACCGGCGCGATCGAGGAGCCCCCGCCGCTGGAGGTCAAGATCGAGCTGCCGGTCGACGCGCACGTCCCGCACGACTACGCGCCCGGCGAGCGGCTGCGGCTCCAGGCGTACCGGTCGATCGCCTCCGCCAACACCGAGGACGACATCAGGGCGGTCCGCGAGGAACTCACCGACCGCTACGGCAAGCTGCCCGAGCCCGTCGAGAACCTGCTCCTGGTGGCCGGCCTGCGGATGCTGGCGCGCGCGTGCGGGGTGGGCGAGGTGGTCCTCCAGGGCACCAACATCCGCTTCGCGCCCGTCGAGCTGCGCGAGTCGCAGGAACTGCGCCTGAAGCGGCTGTACCCCGGCAGCGTCATCAAGCCCGCCGCGCACCAGGTGCTGGTGCCCCGGCCTAAGACCACGAAGGTGGGCGGGAAGCCGCTGGTCGGGCGGGATCTGCTGGGGTGGGTGGGGGAGTTCTTGGCGTCGGTGCTGGGGTCGTAGGCGCGAGCCGTCCTGGCTGGGGCCGGTATGTGTGACCGCCGGGTCCGGTGGGGGTGGGGTCGGGTCCGGTGCGGGTGACGGTCGTGTCCGGTACGGGTGACGGCCGGGTCCGGTACGGGTGACCGCCGGGCTCGGTACGGGTGAAGCCGCCCGCGGGAGGTGAGGTGCCGCGGACGGCTTCGGTTCTAGGTAGTTCTCGGCGTGTTCTCGGCGTGTTCTTGGCGTGTTCTTGGCGTTTTTCGGTGATTCAGGATATTTCCGGGTGGTTCGGGGTGTCCTCCGTGGGGTCTCCGGCCTACGGCTGCTCGGGCCTTTCGCGGTCCACGCCGAGCGCGCCCTCAGCCTTGTGCTGCGCGTCGTCGACCTGGCTCTCGTACTTGTTGCCCGTCTTCTCGTTGGCCTTCTGTTCGGCCGCGTCGGACATGGGCTTGGCCTTGTCCTGACCGTGGCTCCTGAACCTGTCGAAGATGCCCATCCAGAGCTCCTTCCGGAGGTGACTCAAGTCCGACGATACGCCCGAGTTGCGCAATTTGCGCGGTTAGGTGTGGTGTGGTCTGAACCTCTCGGGCGTTGCGGTTCGCGGTGGGCGTTCTCGCGGCCCGCTCGGGGAACGCTGCCTACGGCGTGCCGGGAAGCCGGACCGTGGCGAGGAGGCCGCCGGCGGGGCTGGGGACGAGGTCGAGGGTCCCTTCGTGGGCACGGACGATGCTGTGCACGATGGCCAGGCCGAGGCCGGCGCCGGCGTGTTCGTCGGTGCGTACGCGTTCTGTTCCACGCTGGAAGGGTTCGATGAGGATCGGTACCAGTTCCGGTGGGAGCCGGCGACCCGTGTTCTCGACTCGCAGCACGCTCGTGTCGCCGTGGGCCTCGGTGTGGATCGTTACGGTGCCATCGGCGGGGAGGTTGTGGACGATGGCGTTCTGGACGAGGTTCGTCACCGTCCGCAACAGGAGCTCCGCGGAGCCGCTGGTCTGAGCCGGTCCGCCGGTGACATCCAGCGTGATCCGGCGCTGTTCGGCGAGGGGAAGCAGCGTTTCGGCGGCTTCTTCGGCGAGGAGGGACAGATCGACGCTCTCGCGGGTGAAGTTTCCGCGGTCGCCGCGGCTGAGCAGCAGGAGGGCCTCGGTGAGGCCGGTCGCCCGCTGGTTGACCGCGTGCAGCCGTTCGATGAGGTCGTCCCGTTCCCGCGTCGGATCCTTGCGGGCGACGTCGAGGAGCGTCCGCGAGATCGCCAGCGGGGTGCGCAGTTCGTGGGAGGCGTTCGCGGCGAATCGCTGCTGCTCGGCGACGTGGGATTCGAGTTGTTCGAACATCGAGTCGACCGCGTCGGAGAGTTCACGGAATTCGTCCCGGCGGCCCTTCATGCCGATCCGGTGGGACAGCGATCCGTTCTCGGCTGTCCGGACCGCATCCTTGATCTGAGTGAGTGGTGCGAGCATCCGGCCGGCCAGGAGCCATCCCCCGACCAGCCCGAACACGAGCAGGAAGACCATCGCCGCGGCTGCGGCGGGGCCGAAGACTTGCAGGAGGACGTAGCGGTTGGGTGCGACCCAGAGAAGACCCACATCGCTGTCCGGTACGTAGCGCAGGAGGAACCCCCACACCACGGCCAGCAGGAGAACGCCGGCGAGCAGAACGAATCCGGCGTAGCTGAGGGTGAGTTTCAGTCGGGTGCTGAGCCCCGGGGGTCTATGCATACGGACTGCCGGGGGCGGCGACGTCCCGGTCCGGGGCCACGGTCTTCATACCGGTGTCGATCCGGTAGCCGACGCCGGGCACCGTGGCGATGATCCAGGGTGCGCCGAGCCGTTTGCGCAGCGCGGAGACGGTGATGCGCACGGCGTTGGTGAAGGGATTGGCGTACTCGTCCCAGGCCCGTTCCAGCAGCTCCTCGGCCCTGACGACCCCGCCCTCGGCGGAGACGAGGACTTCCAGCACCGCGAACTGCTTGCGGGTGAGCGCGACGTAGCGTTCGTCGCGGAAGACCTCCCGCCGGAACGGGTCGAGCCGCAGGCCCGCGATCTCGCGCACCGGAGGCCGGGCATGCCCGCGTCTGCGGTCGAGCGCCCTCAGCCGCAGGACGAGTTCCCGCAGCTCGAACGGCTTGGTGAGATAGTCGTCGGCGCCGAGCTCGAAACCGGACGCCTTGTCGTCGATCCGGTCGGCAGCGGTGAGCATGAGGATCGGGATGCCGCTGCCGGAAGCGACGATGCGCCGGGCGACCTCGTCGCCGCAGGGTCCGGGGATGTCCCGGTCGAGGACCGCGATGTCGTACGAGTTGAGGCTGAGCGATTCCAGGGCGGAGTTGCCGTCGCCGGCGATGTCGGCGGCAATCGCCTCCAGCCGCAGACCGTCACGGACCGCCTCGGCCAGGTAGGGCTCGTCCTCCACGATCAGTACGCGCATGCGTGAAGCCTATGGTCATCCAGTACGCATGCGTGAAGCCTATGGTCATCACGGAATCGGCGCCGACGGGTGGTGCTCACCGGACACGCCACGCTCCCTGTCGGTGCCCGGCGCGGGGCGAGGCCGCTCCGACGGCACCTGCGCCGCAGCGCGCCACCAGCGGCGCGACGCCAGCCCGAACAGCACTGCGCCGGCGGCGTTGACCAGTACGTCATCCACCGACGACACCCTGTCCAGCCGCAGGACGTACTGTGCTGTCTCGACCAGGACCGAGCAGCTCGCCCCGAGCACCAGGATCCGCCGCACGGACGCCAGCGCCGCGAACCGCATCGGAGCGAAGAACCCCAGCGCCGCGAAGATCAGCAGGTTGCCGCCGATCCCGACCGGCCCCATCGTGACCAGGTCCCGCAACGGGATCGCACTCACCCGGCCGGGGACGACGCCGGCCCCCGGGCCCGGTTGCAGGGTCAGCCACAGCATCGGCACCGTCCCGTAGACCATGCCCACCTCGGCCAGTGACATCCGCCACGCCGACGTGACACCGCCGGCGCGCCGCAGGCTCGCCAGAGCCCGCACCACCAGAGCGGCCAACGGCAGCCCGACCAGCATCATGAGCAGCACACCGTTGAACGTGTCGAAGCAGCCGTGCCACCGCCCGGCCATGCAGACCGGAGCGGCCATCATGAGCGGCCGCCCCACGGCGAACAGCACGCCCGACAGGCCGAGGATCGCCAGGCCGGCAAGCACGATCCGGCGGAGCGGTGCTGACGGGGACGGGCTGTGGTTCAGGTTCCCCACCTCAGCCGCCCGCCCCGCCGGAGGGCGCAACGCCGGTGACGGCCTGCGTCTGCCGCTCGATGATGTCCACCAGGCTGTCGGAGTCGCGGTTGATGAGGGTGACGGCGACCCAGCCGGTGTACGGGTAGACGCTCCAGTTGGCGCCGACACCGGCGCCCACCAGCGGCACGCCCGCCGCCACGCCGGCGGCAGCCAGCCCGCCCCATCTGAAGAGCCGCCGGCGGCCGACGCCCTGTACCGAATCCGAATCCGAATCCATGATCACGGGCCTTTCCCGGCGAACAAATCTGGGCGTTGACTGTGCTGCGCTGTGGTTCATGCCTCCACTGAAGACGCAAGGTTGTTGCGTCGGCGTATGCGATTTTCGATACGCCCGCGATACACGGAATCCCCAGCCGCGATCCGGGTACGACGAGGCGGCACGACCAGTCGCGTTGCCCCGGCCTTCGCCGTCTTCGAACGTGCTGGCCGGAGAGGCCGGCGTGACGCCCGGTAGGGCTGAGCATGGGTGTGGCCGTGCGGCACGGGCTACGGGGCCGGGACAGCCCGCATGGCGCGGCGGAGACCGGCTCGTGCCGCGGTGAGGTCGTCCTCCGCCTCACGCCGTTGGCCCTCCAGGGCGGCGATCGGATCCCTGGCCTCTGACAACGCTTGCTCCAGCGCGGTGTTCCGCTGCTCGATCTGCTGTACCCGCTCGATCAGCTCGTGCTGTTTCACGCTTCCAATTCGACGCCGAGAGACGGCCTGACCCGGTTGCGGAGCCGATCGCGCTCGGTAGGAGGGATCGGGTCGGTGGAAGTCGCATCCTGCGCACTGGAAGCGGATGCGGCAGTGCCCGCCGCCGGCCTTGACGTTGCTCGGCTCGGTGCAGCCGCCGGCAAGTGTCGTACGACGCAGGGGGAATCCTCGGAGGTACGGTCAACCGTGCCCGGTGAGATGGGGTGCGCGGCGGGGCGCTTGGCGTGGGGGTGTGGCGGGCCGCTTGTTCGGGGTGCGCGGCAGGGCGCTTGGCTCGCGGGTGTGCGGTGTGCGGTGTGCGGTGTGCGGTGTGCGGTGGGCGCTCGGTGCGGCTCGGGGCGCGGGGCGTGTCTGAGTGGTTCACGCCCCGCACAGGCCCGCACAGGCCCGGATCGGGCCGGGTCGGGTCGGCCCGTCGGCCCGGGGTCAGGCCGTCTTCTTCCAGTCCTGGCAGCCGGACGTCTTGAAGTAGGCGTCGGACGCGGTGATCGTCACGACCGCCGAACCGCTGACGTTGTTGTTCGCGATGATCGACTCCAGGCCGTGCTCGGCGTCCTTGTTGCGCTCCCAGTAGCACATGTCGTCGGTGTTCCCGGACGACGTGTAGGTCCCGGGCGCGATGTCGACACCGACCTTGAACATCCCCCCGTCACCGGCCATCTCCGTCGCCGGCGTACCGCCCTCGGCGTCCGGGTCGACGGCCTCCCAGTCCGAGCAGCCGCTGGACTTGAAGATCTTGTCGGACGCCGGGATGGTGACGTAACTCGTGCCCGTGACATTGTCGTTCGCCAGGATCGACTCGATCTCGCCCTTGGCGTCCTTGGCGCGCTCCCAATAACACATCGCGTCGGTATTGCCGCTGGTCCGATAGGTGCCGGCCGTCACATCCGTGCCGATCTGATACTCGCCGTCCCCGCCGAACGCCGACTCCTTCTCCTCGGTCTCCTCGGCCGCGTCCCCCGAGCCCGACTCCTTCTGGTCGCCGGACGCGCCCTCCGCCGACGCCGAAGAGCCGCTGTCGCCGCTGGAACCGTCGTCGCCCCCACCGCTCACCGACACCGCGCCGATGACGACGATCCCCACGACTGCGCCCAGCGCGATCTTGCCCTTCATGCCCATGGCAGTTCCCTCCCCAAAGCGTTGACCGCCCCCGTCGGGCAGTCGCTCGTTCGCTGGGTCAATAAGAACATCGACTGTGAACCGAGTCAACACGATTCACGGATTCAAGTCTGTACACGGCCGTGAACTCCCGGATCTTGCGTACTGCCCGTGAATGGGTGGATCGTGCATACGTCGTATGCTCGGGGTCACACATAGGACGAGGGGGGAGCGGGGCGAGTGCAGGACAACGCGACAGAGGTGACCGCCGCGGGGATCGCACGGCTCGCGGGCGTGGGACGTGCCGCCGTCAGCAACTGGCGCCGTCGCCACGCCGACTTCCCCAAACCCGTCGGCGGCACCGAGACCAGCCCTTCCTTCGCCCTCGCCGAGGTCGAACGCTGGCTGCGCCACCAGGGCAAGCTCGCCGAGGTCCCGCTCCGCGAACGCGTCTGGCAACAGCTCGCCGGACACCCCGAGGGCCCGGCGGCCGCGCTGATCCACGCCGGGTGCGTACTGCTGCTGATCCAGGACCGGCCGACGGTGTGGCTGGACGTCTCCGCCGGCTCGGACGAGCGGCTCGCGGCCATGCTGCCGGGGGAACTGGAGCCGGTGATCGTCGCCCGGTTCGGCGGCGCCGGGCGGCGGCGGGGCGGGGCGAGTGGGGTAAGCGGGGCGAGCGGGAGGGGCGGCGTGGGTGGTGTTGGTGGCGGGAGTGGTGGAAGTGGCGGGAGTGGTGGAAGTGGTGGAAGTGGCGTAGGTGGGGCCGGGGCCGGCCGGGCGGCGAGTGTGAACCCGCCGTGGGGTGTGAACGGGCCTCGGGCGGTCAACAGCTCCGCCGCCGGTGACCGCCCCGCCGCGAGCGATACCCCCGCCGCCGTGAACGGCCCGAATCCCGTCAACGGCCCGAATCCCGTCAACACCCCCACGGCTGTGAACAGCTCGGCCCCCGTTCACAACTCGGCACCCGTACACGCCCGGGTCCCTGTGAACACCCCGGCCGCCGTGAACACCCCGGCCGCCGTGAACACCCCGGCCCCCGTACACACCCAGGCCGCCGTGAACTCACCCTCCACAGTGAACTCACCCCCCGCTGTGAACACCGCCCCGGCTGTTCACACCCCCACCGGCCCCGAACTCCTCCCCTCCGCCCCCCTCCTCCGCGGCGCCGCCGAACTCGCCGCCGAGATGGGCGCCCGGCAGACCTTCGAGTTCCTGCTCGGCCGGCATCTGGACGCCAACCCGCGCCAATACACCCTCACGCCCGCCGAACTGGCCGACCTCATGGCTCGTCTCGCCGGACCCGCCCGGATCGTCCTCGACCCCGCCTGCGGCACCGGCGCCCTGCCCAGGGCCGTCGACCCGCGCCCCGACCAGGAGTTCCACCTCCAGGACGGTGCGCCGGAGCTGGCGGCGTTCACCGCGCTGAGGCTCGCGCTGCACTCGGGCGCCGCCGTACGCGCCGCCGTCGGTGACACCCTGCGCGCCGACGCCCACCCCGGGCTGCGCGCCGACGCCGTGCTGTGCCATCCGCCGTTCAACGAGCGCAACTGGGGCCATGACGAACTGGCGTACGACCCCCGCTGGGAGTACGGCTTCCCGGCGCGCACCGAGTCCGAGCTGGCATGGGTGCAGCACGCGCTGGCCCGGCTCAAGGAGGGCGGCACCGCCGTCCTGCTGATGCCGCCCGCCACCGCCTCCCGCCGCTCCGGCCGCCGGATCCGCGCCGACCTGCTGCGGCGCGGCGCCCTGCGCGCCGTGATCGCGCTGCCCGTCGGGGCGGCCCCGCCGCACAGCATCCCGCTCCACCTGTGGGTGCTGCGCCGGCCCGGCCACGCGCCCGCGGCGCCGGAGGTGCTGCTGGTCGACACCGGGCGGTACGCCGGGGAGGGCCGCGGTGGGCCCGACTGGCGGGCCGTCAGGGACGCGGTGGCCGAGGCGTGGAGCGCGTTCGACCGCGCGGGCACGCTACGGGAGCGGCCGGGGCTGGCACGTTCGATGCCGGTCATCGACCTCCTCGACGACGACGTGGACCTCGCCCCCGCCCGCCACCTCCCGCCCCCGGCGGCGGCCGACGGCGCGGAGGCGCTCGCCGCGGTCAGGGAGCGCCTGGGCGAGACCCTGCGCCTCACCGCCGACCTCACGCCCCCTCCGGTCACCCCCGCCCACACCGCGCGCTGGCCCCTCACCACCATCGGCGAACTCGCCCGCGGGGGCGCGCTCGTGATGCGCTCCAGCACGAACACCGCCTACGCGCGCGTGCAGGGCGCTCCGGCCACCGACGGCACCCCCGCGCGCGTGCCGGTCCTGACCGACCACGACGTCCTGTCCGGCGCCGCCCCCACCGGCGCCCTGCCGGAGGGCGACGAGGAGACCGTGCTCACCGAGCCCGGCGACGTCGTCGTACCGGTGCTCGGCGGCGGCGCCATGGCGCGCGTGATCGACGACGCGACCGGGGGCGCCGCCCTGGGCCGCAATCTCGTCCTGCTGCGCCCCGACCCCGCCGCGCTCGACGCGTGGTTCCTCGCCGGCTTCCTGCGCGGCACCGCCAACAACCGCCAGGCCAGCAGCTACGCCTCCACCGCCACCCGGCTCGACGTGCGCCGCCTGCAACTGCCCCGCCTCGCCCTGAACGAACAACGCCGCTACGGCGCGCGCTTCCGCGCCCTGGACGAGTTCGAACGGGCGCTCCGGCGCGCGAACCGCACCGGGGAGCAACTCGTACGCGGGATGTACGACGGCCTGACCGACGGCACGGTGGCCCCCGACTGAACCGCGCGGCACCCGCCCGCGCGCGAGGCACCGGCACGGGCGGCACCGCCAAGGGCGGCGACAGCGGCGGGAGAACGGCGGGAGAACGGCAACCGGAGCGCCGTGTCCGGCGTCGTAGCAGCCGAAGCGGCGGCGCCGCTGCGACGTGCGGGACGCGGGGAGTGATCAGGTCGACAACGGTTCGGTACAACCCGGGACCGGTTGTCCGTGTCGGCCTATACGCTCGAAGTGACCATCGCACGACCGGCAGCGCACGGGGCCGGCCGCGCGCGCCCGTCCAGGTTTCCCGTCCCAGGTTTCAGGAGCAGCCATGCATGGCCACGGCTATACGCAGCCGGTGAAGCGGCCACCTTCCACAGGGGTGCTGGTGTTCCTCCGGGTGCTGTTCGTGGTGATCTCGGTCTGTAGCCTCGGCTTCCTGACCGCGTCGATGATGCTGCGCCTGGCGCTCGTCACGCGCAAGGCCCTGGACTGGGCGCTGTTCGTGGCCGTCGTGGCCATTGACGTCCTCGCCATGGTGCTGATCGGCAAAGACCCGGGCGACGAGATCGACACGGCCATCGGCTACACCGGCCTCACCCTGCTGCTGGTCACCGTCGCCGCCGTCGTCGTGTACTACCTCACCGCCGAGATCCGCCACTACCACGACCGCCGGCTCCGCTACGGCCCGTACCCGCCCGCGCCCGCCCCGGCGCCCGCGTACGGCTACCCGCAGCCGCAGCCGCAGCCCCCGTACACCGCGACCACGGTCTCCCAGATGCCGCCCGTCCAGCGCCCGCCGCACACCCCGGCCCCCCCGAGCGCCCCGCACGGCACGCCCGCGCCGCACGCCCCGCACACACCGCCCCCGACGGCCCGCCCGGCGACACCGACGCCGCCGCCCCAGCGACCCGCGCGGATCGACGAGGTGCGCGCGGAGCTGGACGAGCTGAGCGACTACCTGCGCAACCAGGACGGCCGGCCCGAGGGCGGCAGGTGACCGTGACGGCAGGACGGGTCGTCGCCGACCGGTACGAACTGGCCACACTGATCGGACAGGGCGGCATGGGCCAGGTCTGGACCGCCTACGACCGGCGCCTGGACCGGCGGGTCGCGGTGAAGCTGCTGCGCCCCGACAAGGTCGCCGGGCAGGAGGCCGACGAACTGCGCCGCCGCTTCGTGCGCGAGTGCCGGGTGACCGCCCAGGTCGACCACCCCGGCCTGGTCACCGTCCACGACGCGGGCAGCGAGGGCGAGGAACTCTTCCTCGTCATGCAGTACGTGGACGGCGCCGACCTCTCCGACCACCTCGCCGAGCACGACCCGTACCCCTGGCAGTGGGCGGTGGCGGTCGCCGCGCAGCTGTGCGCCGTCCTGAGCGCCGTGCACGCCGTGCCGATCGTCCACCGCGACCTCAAGCCCCGCAACGTGATGGTCAAGCAGGACGGCACCGTCACCGTCCTCGACCTCGGCGTGGCGTCCGTCATGGACAGCGACACCACCCGCCTCACCCACACCGGCTCCCCCATCGGCTCGCCCGCCTACATGGCACCCGAGCAGGCCATGGGCGGCGCGGTCGGCCCGTACACCGACCTGTACGCGCTCGGGGTGCTGATGCACGAACTGCTCAGCGGCGACGTACCGTTCGCGGGCTCCACCGCGCTGGGCGTCCTGCACCGGCACCTGTACGAGCCCCCGCTGCCCGTGCGCCGCATCCGCCCCGAGGTCCCCGAGGCACTGGAGACCCTCGTCCTGCGCCTGCTCTCGAAGGACCCGCAGCACCGTCCGGGTTCCGCCCAGGAGGTGTACGAGGACCTGGCGCTGCTGCTGCCCGCGCGCGGGATGCCCACCGGGGCGCCCCTCGACCCCTTGCGGCCCTTTCTGCGCCCGCACGCCCCCTGGCCGGACCGCGCGCGCACGCCCGCGCCCCAGCCCGCCCCCGCCACCCCGCCGCCCGACGAGAAGCCGGACGTCGCCAAGGCCGTCGACGAGGTCAAGCGGCTGCTCGGCGAGGGCCGCATCACCCAGGCCGTCGACATCCTCGGCGCGATCCTGCCCACCGCCGCCGAGCAGCACGGCGAGCACTCCCCGGTGGTCCGCACCCTGCGCAAGCAGTACGCCGCCACGCTCATGGACGACGGCCAGTACCGGCGCGCCCTGCCCGAACTGCGCCGCCTCGCCGACGAACGGGCCGCCGAGGCCGGCCAGGCCGACCCGCAGGCCCTGCGGTTCCGCTACGACGCCGCCCAGTGCCTGGAACAGCTCGGCGAACCGGCGGCGGCCCTCGCGGCCTACCGCGCGCTGCTGCCGTACTACGAGAACCAGTACGTCTCCGGCGACCCCGGCCTCGCCCACGAGGTACGGCGGCGGATCGGGCACCTGCTGCTCGCCCTCGGCGACCGCAGCGCCGCCCACGAGACGCTGATGCGGCTCCTGCACGACGTGGAGCGGCTGGGCGGCCTCGCGCATCCGCTGGCGCTGGAGGTACGGCGGACGTTGCAGTGGCTGGGGCAGGTACGGGGCTGAGCCTGGTCGACCCGACGTGTCGATCTGGTCGATCTGGTCGATCTGGTCGGTCTCCCGGTCTCCCGGCCTGTCGGCCTGCCCGTCTGTCGGCGTGTCGGCGAGTCGGTCCGTAGGTGTGTCGGCCTGTCGGCCTGTGGTTCCGAGGGTGGCCGACACGCCGTCGCCCGCGCGGGCGCGCGGTGGAAAAATGCGCCTATAGGGCGCTGCCGGGACGATGCGCGGGCGCTGTGCGCGGCGGCCGGGTGTGTTGGTGGCCGGGGGCGGGCGGGGGCCGTGGAGCGCGGCGGTGCCCGAAGTCGTGGTGAATCGTTGGTCGAATGGGTTGGCCAGAGCTTGCTCGCTGCCTACCATCGATCACCGCAAGACTTTGTGCACCGCCGCACAATCTCCTCGGGAGGTTCCCTTGCACCGCCGTCGTCGCAC
The DNA here is from genome assembly GCF_042790455.1 of Streptomyces sp. NPDC056734. Taxonomy (NCBI): domain Bacteria; kingdom Bacillati; phylum Actinomycetota; class Actinomycetes; order Kitasatosporales; family Streptomycetaceae; genus Streptomyces; species Streptomyces sp. NPDC056734. The sequence goes on along the minus strand of NZ_JBHTZD010000005.1, from coordinate 14,467 downwards.
CGCGCTCGTCCTGTCCGCCGTGTTCGCCGCCGCGGCCCCGCTTCTCACCGCGTGCGGAAACGATGCGCACCCGGGTGCGGCAGCCGTCGTGGGCGATCAGCGGATCACCGTGTCGCAACTGGAGAGCCGGGTCGGTGAGGTACGCGACGCGCAGCGGGCCGCGGTGACCGACGAGGCGCAGTACGCGCAGACCATCGCCGAGACCGGCAGCCTCACCCGGGACACCCTGCACGGCATGGTCCTGGACCAGGTGCTGAACCGTGCCGCCAAGGACGCCGGTGTCACCGTGACCCGCAATGAGGTCCAGACCTTCCGCGGGGAGCTGGAGGCCCAGGCGGGCGGTGCCCAGGCGCTGGAGGCGGCCTGGCTCCAGCAGTACGGCGTGGCGCCCGAGCGGCTCGACGCCAACCTGCGGGTCCAGATCGAGGCCCAGAAGCTCGCCGCCCGGCTCGGCACCGACACCAGCCAGCCCGCGTTCTGGGCGGCCCTGTCCGAGGCGTCCAAGAACCTCGGCGTCGACCTCAACCCGCGCTACGGCTCGTGGGACGTGGAGACGGTCGGCCGGGTGGACGCGGAGACACCGTGGGTACGCGAGGTCACGGCGGCGGGGGAGCAGCCGGCGTAGCGGATCCGTCGGAGGCTGTGAGACGGCCCGTGCGGGCGGATAATCAGACGATCCCGTCAGGCTGTGGATAACTTTTCCGGTGGTGTCCGCGGTGTGCGTTACGTTCGGATCGTGAACGCAATCAGCCCCGAAGGCACTCCCGACCCCGGCCGTATCGTCCTGCTCACCACCAGCCACCGTGTCGCGCCCGGCCTGCTGTCCTGGCCCGCCTGGCAGGCGCTGCACGCCGCCGACTCGGTGCTGTGCGCGGACGGGGCGCACCCGCAGCTCCCCTATCTCCGGGACGCGGGGATACGGATCGCCGAGTCCGCGCCGACCGCCGAGGACCTGGTCGGCGCCTGTGGTGGCGGCCGGACGGTGGTCGTCGTCGCCACGGGCGAGGGCGAGCCCGCGCTGACGGACGGACTGGCCCGCCTCGCCGGTTCCGGCCGGGTGCGGATGCCCGAGCTGGAGCTGCTGCCCGCCTCCTACGACCTCCCGGGCGCCCGGCTGCTCGACCTCGTCCAGGTCATGGACCGCATCCGCAGGCAATGCCCCTGGTCCTCGCGGCAGACCCACGAAGGCTTGGCCAAGTACGCCGTGGAGGAGGCGTACGAACTGGTGGAGGCCATCGAGGACGGCGACCGGGACGAACTGCGCGAAGAACTGGGCGATGTCCTCCTCCAAGTGGTCTTCCACGCCCGGATCGCGGAGGAGGGGGCGGTGGCGGACCACATAAGAGGGGAGGCCACCACGGAAGACGAGGAGACCGCCGGAGAGGTCGGGGAGATCGTGACAGACGACGGGGAGACCGTCGGCGTCGACCCGGAGGTCTCGGGCGGCGCCCCCTTTTCCATCGACGACGTGGCCGCCGGCATCGTCGCCAAGCTCATCCACCGTCACCCGCATGTCTTCGGCGACGCGACGGCGACGACCCCCGAGGAGGTCAAGGAGCACTGGCTGCGCACCAAGGCGCAGGAGAAGCTGCGTACATCGGTGACGGAGGGCGTCCCGCTGCACCAGCCCGGCCTCGCCCTCGCGGCCAAGCTGGTCTCCCGTGCCCGCACGGCCGGTCTGGACGTCCCGCTGCCCCAGGGCGAGGGCATCGGCTACGAGCTGCTGGCGCTGGCCGCCCGTGCCGAGGCCGACGGCGTCGACCCGGAGGCGGCCCTGCGGGCGGCGGCGCGGGTCTACCGGGACGCGATCAGAGACAAGGAGGGGCGGGATACCGTCGAACAGTGACCGACCAGCACGACCGACCGACCTCACCCCAGGGCTGCCCCATGGGCGGCGCCCCGGCCCCCGGCGCCTCCGATTCCTCCGCGCCCGACCTCTTCACCTGGTCCTTCGCCACCGACCCCTACCCCGCCTACGCGTGGCTGAGAGAGCACGCGCCCGTGCACCGCACCGAGTTGCCCAGCGGTGTGTCGGCCTGGCTGGTCACGCGGTACGCCGACGCCCGCCAGGCGCTGGCCGATCCACGGCTGTCGAAGAACCCGGCGCATCACGACGAGCCGGCACACGCCAAGGGGAAGACCGGAATCCCCGGTGAGCGCAAGGCCGAGTTGATGACCCATCTGCTCAATATCGACCCGCCCGACCACACCCGGCTGCGGCGGCTGGTGTCGAAGGCGTTCACCCCGCGCAGGGTGGCCGAGTTCGCGCCGAGAGTGCAGGAGCTGACCGACGACCTGATCGACCGCTTCGCGGAGAAAGGAGCCGCAGATCTGATCCATGACTTCGCCTTCCCGCTGCCCATCTACGCCATCTGCGACCTGCTCGGCGTCCCGCGCGAGGACCAGGACGACTTCCGGGACTGGGCGGGCATGATGATCCGGCACGGCGGGGGCCCGCGCGGCGGGGTCGCGCGGTCGGTGAAGAAGATGCGGGGCTACCTCGCCGACCTCATCCACCGCAAGCGCGAGGCCCTCCCCGACACCGCGACACCCGGTGAGGACCTCATCTCCGGCCTGATCCGCGCCTCCGACCAGGGGGAGCACCTGACGGAGAACGAGGCGGCGGCGATGGCGTTCATCCTGCTGTTCGCCGGCTTCGAGACCACGGTCAATCTGATCGGCAACGGCACCTATGCCCTGCTGACCGATCACGATCAGCGCGGCCGGTTCCAGCACGCCCTGGAGAGAGGGGACACCGGGCTGCTCGAAACCGGGGTCGAGGAGCTGCTGCGGTACGACGGGCCGGTCGAGATGGCCACCTGGCGGTTCGCCACCGAGCCGTTGAGCATCGGCGGGCAGAGCATCGCGCCCGGCGATCCGGTGCTGGTGGTGCTCGCGGCGGCGGACCGGGACCCGGAGCGGTTCGCCGACCCGGACACCCTCGACCTCGCCCGCCGGGACAACCAGCACCTGGGGTACGGGCACGGTATCCACTACTGCCTCGGCGCCCCGCTCGCCCGGCTGGAGGGACAGACGGCACTGTCCACCCTGTTCACCCGCCTCCCGGACCTCCACCTAGCAGGCGACCCAGCCGAACTGCGCTGGCGGGGCGGGCTCATCATGCGGGGCCTACGGACACTGCCGGTGGAGTTCACGCCGCGCGGTTGATGGTCGGGCCGGTGCGGCCAGTGCGGCCAGTGCGGCGGGACCGGTGGGTCCGGCTGGCCCGGTGGGATTGGCCAGCTCGGTGGGCCCGGCCACCTGGCCAGTCCGGCGGTCCGGCGAGCCCGGCCGGCCCGGCCAGCCCGGTGGGTCCGCTGAGTCTGGCGGGTTCGGTGAGCCTTGTGACTCCGGTGAGTCTGGTGATTCCGGTGGGACCAGCCGGCCTGGTGGGACCGGCCAGTCCGGCCCACCCGGTCAGCTGGCCAACCCGGCTGCCTGGCCAGCCTGGCGGGTCCGGTGGGACCAGTGAGGCTTGTGACTCCGGCGGGTCTGGTGATTCCAGTGCGACCAGCCCGCCCGGTGGGACCCGCCGGTCCGGCCTCCCGGCCAACCCGGCTACATGGCCACCCGGTCACCCGGCCACCCTGACGGGTTCGCTGCGTCTTGCGGGTCCTGTGGGACCGGCGAGTTTGGCGCTTCCGGCAGGTCTGGCAGGTCCGGCAGGTCTGGCAGGTCCGGCAGGTCTGGCAGGTCCGGCGAGTCCGGTAGATCCGGAGGGTCCGGTAGATCCGGTGGGTTGGCGGATTCGGCGGATCGAGCGGGTGTCGGCCGTCCCAGTCACCCGGGTCATCCGGGCGGCTTCGGCCGGCCACCCCGACCGCCCGGGGCCTGGCCCCGCCGGTCACGTGAGCGTGCCCTGACTGTTCCGGGGTCCCCGGGGGCGCCCCCGGCCACCTGGACACGCCCCCACCGCCCCAGCAACCCGGCCGCCCCGCCCTGCCCACTCCAACTGCTCCAGCGACCCCAGCCAACCCGGCCCACCCCCCAGGCCACCTCAACCACCCCATTCCCCTCCTCCCCCTCCCCTCGCGCTGCCCTCTCCTCACCCCTCCCCACCCCACCCCCAACAGACAGTCACCCCACAGCCCCCGCCCAGGCGGAGACGGTTACTCAAAAGGTGACGGGCATTCACCTTTGTGATCTTCATGTGATCTGCACGGCATTAACTTGTGACAAGTCAACCGGTGCCGCTACGTTCACCCATCAGCGCGGCGCCGAGCACCACGCGCCGCGCGGGTCACCGCTGTCTCGCGAAAGGTCCCCGCATGCTCTCCGGGAACGGTCGTCACCGTCGCCCCCGTCAGGCTCCGGCTCTTCTCGTCGCGGCCGGAGTGACCGGGTCGGCCATCGCCATCCCCCTCCTCACCGCCGGTGGCGCGAGCGCGGCCAGCGGCACCACGTGGGACAAGGTCGCCGAGTGCGAGAGCGGCGGCGCGTGGAGCGCGGACGACGGCGGCGGACACTACGGCGGCCTTCAGCTGACCCAGGACGAATGGGAGGCGTACGGCGGGCTGGACTACGCGTCGAGTCCGGACCGGGCGAGCCGTTCGCAGCAGATCGCGGTGGCCGAGCGGATCCTGGCCGACCAGGGAGTCGGCGTCTGGCCCGTCTGCGGGCCGCTGTACGGTCTCGCGCAGGACGCGGCGCCGGCCGGGGTCGACACGGGCGTGGCGGGCGACCCGACGCCGGACGCCTCGGAGAGCGCGAGCGGCTCCGACGACGCTTCCGGCGGTACGGGCGGATTGACCGACTCATCCAAGTCGTCCGATGGTTCGGGTGATTCGTCCACTGGGTCGGATTCGTCCGGGAGCACCGACGACCCCACCGCCCCCGGGAACTCCGGCGAGCCGGGCTCCTCGCCCACCGGGAGCCCCACCGACAGTCAAGCCGACGGTCAAGCCGACAGCCCCACCGGCGGCGCCACTGGCAGCCCCACCGACCTCACCGGCCCCGCTGACCCCTCCGACCCCTCGTCCGCCCCGTCGGGCGACACGGGTACGCCGGGCGCGTCCGGCGGCGCGGGCGACGCCTCCGGCGGTTCGCTTCCCTCGAATTCTCCCGTCGAACCGCCCAGTGAGTCCCCCTCCGGGCCCACCGGTGGCGAATCGGACAACTTCCAGCAGAGCCTCGGCTCTTCGTATCTCGTGGACACCGGCGCCCTGCCCGAGGCCGATCCCCTCCCCGGTAGCGGCCGGCATCGCGGCAGCAGCGCCGACGAGAGTGATGTGAAGGCGCCGACGGGACGCGCGGGTGACCCGTCAACCTCCTCGGCCTCCCCGGACGCCTCCGCCCCCCTGAACACCCCCGCCCCCCTGAATGCCCCGGATTCCTCGGATTCCCCGGATTCATCCGGTACCCCCGATACCTCCGGAACTTCCTCTTCCTCCGGACGTCACGCCGCGCGCGGTGACGACGGCGCGCAGGACGCGCTCGTCCGCTCCTACACCGTGCGTCCCGGCGACACCCTCACTTCCATCGCCGACTCCCTTTGGGTCGACGGTGGATGGCGCCAGATCTTCCAGCAGAACGAAACGGCGCTCGGCAGCGACCCGAACTACATCGTCCCCGGTCAGACGCTCGACATCGGCGCCGAGCCGGTCGAGGACTGAGACGCGGGCAGGGTGTGAAGCGATCGGAATCAGCCACGATTCAGGTCAGAAGTGGGCAAGAAGTGAGCCAGAAGTGACGGGAGTTCACGTCATACTTCGCGCTGAATGTCCAGGTTTGGCGAAAGTGTGGGATGAGTCTCAGAAGCCCTGATCGTCTTTGAAATTCCGGGAATCGCGTGACTACGGTCAGGACCGCTCGCAGCAGCGGGCTCCGATGGCCGTCACGCCGAATCCTGCCGACGGCCGCCGGGAACAGTCGTCGCGTCAAGCGCCGTAGGCAGGAGCGGGGGACCCAAGGTAAGTGCCGGCACCAGAAGTTGAGGCGACTCGACGGGACGGGACCGGCTTGGGGTGAAGCCATGACGTACGGGATGAAAGCCCCGTACGGGACATGGCCGGGCAACTCAACCGGCCCGAACCCGACAGCTCACCTCGTAGGCGTCGGTGAGGGGATCTCTCATGCTGTTCTCCGGCAAGGGCAAGCACCGCCGTCCGTCCAAGGCCACCCGTGTCATCGCGCTCGCCGGTGTCACCGGCGCGGCCGTCGCCGCCCCGTTGGTGGTGGCGAGCAACGCCTCCGCCGCCACCGCGTCCGAGTGGGACGCCGTCGCCCAGTGCGAGTCCGGCGGCAACTGGTCCATCAACACCGGCAATGGCTACTACGGCGGCCTCCAGTTCTCCGCCTCGACCTGGGCCGGGTTCGGCGGCACGCAGTACGCGGCCACCGCCGACCAGGCCACCAAGTCGCAGCAGATCGAGATCGCCGAGAAGGTTCTCGCGGGCCAGGGCAAGGGTGCCTGGCCGAGCTGCGGCGTGGGCCTGTCCAGCGCCTCGTACGACGGCGGCTCGGCCTCCACCGACCCCGCCCCGGCCCCCGCCGAGCAGCCGAGCACCGGCAGCGGCGACAACAGCGGCAGCGAGAGCAGCGGCAGCGACCGCACCACCGAGCAGCCCAGCACCACCCGCTCGCAGGAGCGCCCGGCCGCGACGCAGGAGACCGTCACCACGCCGGCCGGTGACCAGGTGGAGAAGGGCGACGGCGAGTACGAGGTCGTCACCGGCGACACCCTCAGCGCCATCGCCGCCGAGCACGAGGTCGCGGGCGGCTGGCAGAAGCTGTTCGAGCTGAACGGCGACATCGTCGACGACGCCGACCTGATCTACCCGGGCCAGCAGCTGCACCTGAAGTGACCCATGGCCCGCCGAGGTGACTTCAGGCCATGGCTGGTTCATGGCTGATGCTCAGCCTCACCACAGGCGGGCCCTCCACCCTGGAGATACGTCCTCACCCTGAGGGGTCTCCCCCCGGAGAAACCCCTCATTGAGGCCCCGTGCGGGTCCCCCCGTCCCCACGGGCGCCCCGCCCCGGCGCGTGATTCCCCCGTACGCGCCGAGGCGGGGCTTTCCCATGCCGCGCCCCCGCCCGGACACGGGGGCGGTCCCACTCTCCGCACACGGAGCACAGGGGGGCACAGGGAGCGCAGAGCACCCAGGGAGCACAGAGCGCACAGAGCGCACAGGGACCGCGACCCCGCGCTCTGGACCAGGGAGGTGCGGCCCCGCTCTCCGCACCAGGGCCCACCCCCACTCCCGGCCCACCCCGACGCCCCACTCCAGCCACCCCTTCACCCCCCCCGCCCCCCCGCCACACCACCCCTTCACCCCCCGCCACACCACCCCCTCTTTGTTTCGTTCGGAAACATTTTACGATCGGTTCCGTCCGAGGGGTGGGAGACCGGATGGCCGATCCCCCCGGGACGGCTAGGCTCGTCTCGCGGAGCCGCCCGCGGCCTCGCCGCACGGCGGTCCCGCCCCACCGCGTCACATCCACGAAGGAGATGCTCGTGCCGTCCATCGACGTCGTCGTAGCCCGGGAAATCCTGGACTCCCGAGGCAACCCCACGGTCGAGGTCGAGGTCGGCCTCGACGACGGCAGCACGGGTCGTGCCGCCGTACCGTCCGGCGCCTCCACGGGTGCCTTCGAAGCCATCGAGCTGCGCGACGGTGACCCCAACCGCTACCAGGGCAAGGGCGTCGAGAAGGCGGTCCTCGCCGTCATCGAGCAGATCGGCCCGGAGCTGGTCGGCTACGACGCCACCGAGCAGCGCCTGATCGACCAGGCGATGTTCGACCTGGACGCCACCGACAACAAGGGCTCGCTGGGCGCCAACGCCATCCTCGGCGTCTCCCTGGCCGTCGCGCACGCCGCCTCCGAGGCGTCCGACCTGCCCCTGTTCCGCTACCTGGGCGGTCCGAACGCGCACCTGCTGCCGGTGCCGATGATGAACATCCTGAACGGCGGCTCGCACGCCGACTCCAACGTGGACATCCAGGAGTTCATGATCGCCCCGATCGGCGCGGAGTCCTTCTCCGAGGCCCTGCGCTGGGGCGCCGAGGTCTACCACACCCTCAAGAAGGTGCTGAAGACCAAGGGCCTGTCCACCGGCCTCGGCGACGAGGGCGGCTTCGCCCCGAACCTGGAGTCCAACCGCGCCGCGCTCGACCTCATCCTCGAAGCCATCAAGCAGGCCGGCTACATCCCCGGCGAGCAGATCGCGCTCGCGCTCGACGTCGCCGCCTCCGAGTTCTACAAGGACGGCAAGTACGAGTTCGAGGGCAAGTCCCGCTCGGCCGCCGAGATGACCGAGTACTACGAGGAGCTGGTCTCCGCGTACCCGCTCGTCTCCATCGAGGACCCGCTGTACGAGGACGACTGGGCCGGCTGGAACGTCATCACCGAGAAGCTGGGCGAGCAGGTCCAGATCGTCGGCGACGACCTCTTCGTCACCAACCCGGAGCGCCTGGCCCGCGGCATCGAGGAGGGCTCCGCGAACGCACTGCTGGTCAAGGTCAACCAGATCGGCTCGCTGACCGAGACCCTGGACGCCGTCGAGCTGGCCCAGCGCAACGGCTTCAAGTGCATGATGTCCCACCGCTCCGGCGAGACCGAGGACGTCACCATCGCCGACCTCGCCGTCGCGGTGAACTGCGGCCAGATCAAGACCGGCGCCCCGGCCCGCTCGGACCGCGTCGCCAAGTACAACCAGCTGCTGCGCATCGAGGAGATCCTCGACGACGCCGCCGTCTACGCCGGCCGCAGCGCCTTCCCCCGCTTCAAGGGCTGAACCCGAGCAGCACGAGGAAGCGTCGTACGTACGTCCCCGTACCCGGTCCCGTACCGTGTGCGGGGACGTACGCACGTGTGAACGGGAGGCGGGGACATGGCCCTGAAGGAGCGGGACCGGTTCTCCACGGCCACCAGGCTGCGGCTGCTCGGCGAGCAGACCGCCGAGCGGGTCTACCGCTCGCAGACCCGCCGCCAGGCCCGCCGCTCCCGGCTGACCGGCCGCGCGGCCCTGCTCGCCCTGGTCCTGTGCTCCCTGGTCGTCGCCCTCGCCTACCCGATAAGGCAGTACGTCGCCCAGCGCGCCGAGATCGCCGACCTGGAGCGGCAGCAGGAGCAGGCCCAGGAGCGGGTCGAGGAACTGCGCGACGAGAAAGCGCGTTGGCAGGACGACGCCTACGCCGAGCAGCAGATCCGCGAGCGGCTGCATTATGTGATGCCGGGGGAGACCGGGTACATCGTGATCGACCCGGACGCCGTCCAGCAGTCCCGCGCGGACACCGGGGCCGCCGACCGGCCCTGGTACACCAATGTCTGGGAGGGCGTCGACAAGTCCGACGCCGCGAGCCCCCGGCCCGAGTGACCTGAACGACAGAAAGCAGCCATGCAGACGCCCCCGCCGCCCACCCCGCGCACCGAGCCCACCGCCGCCGACGTGGCCGCCTTCGAGCAGCAGCTCGGCCGCCCGCCCCGTGGACTGCGCGCCATCGCGCACCGGTGCCCGTGCGGGCAGCCCGATGTCGTGGAGACCGCGCCCCGGCTGCCCGACGGCACGCCCTTCCCGACCCTGTACTACCTGACCTGCCCCAAGGCCGCCTCCGCCATCGGCACGCTGGAGGCGGGCGGGGTCATGAAGGACATGACGGCCCGCCTGGAGAGCGACCCGGAGCTGGCCGCCGCGTACCGCGCCGCCCATGAGGACTACCTCCGGCGCCGGGACGAGATCGAGGAGCTGACCGGGTTCCCCAGCGCGGGCGGCATGCCGGACCGGGTGAAGTGCCTGCACGTCCTGGTGGCCCACAGCCTGGCCGCCGGGCCCGGCGTGAACCCGCTCGGCGACGAGGCCCTTCAGATGCTGCCCCAGTGGTGGCGCAAGGGGACCTGCGTGACACCCGACGGCTCCGGCTGACCGGACGCCCCCGAGGCGAAGGCCGCCGCAGCCTCCGCCTCCGCCTCCACCTCCGGCCCCGATCCCGATCCCGACCCACGATCCGAGGAAGTGCCATGACCCGCGTCGCCGCCATCGACTGCGGTACGAACTCCATCCGTCTGCTCGTCGCCGACGCCGACCCCGCGACCGGTGAACTGACGGACCTGGACCGCCGTATGACGATCGTGCGGCTCGGACAGGGCGTCGACCGCACCGGGCGGCTGGCGCCCGAGGCGCTGGAGCGGACCTTCGCGGCCTGCCGCGCCTACGCCGCCGTCATCAAGGAGCACGGCGCCGAACGCGTCCGGTTCGTCGCCACCTCCGCGTCCCGCGACGCCGAGAACCGGGACGACTTCGTGCGCGGGGTGCTGGACATCCTCGGTGTGGAGCCGGAGGTGATCTCCGGCGAGCAGGAGGCGGAGTTCTCCTTCACCGGCGCCACCAAGGAACTGACCGGCACCACCCAAGAGCCGGCCGGCACCACCAATGACCCGACCGCCGCCGATGACGGGCTCGCCCGTCCCTTCCTCGTCGTGGACATCGGCGGCGGCTCCACCGAGTTCGTCGTCGGCGAGGACCGTGTCCGTGCCGCCCGCTCGGTCGACGTCGGCTGTGTCCGGATGACGGAACGGCATCTCGTGGTCGACGGCGAGGTGACCGACCCGCCGACCGAGGCGCAGATCGCCGCCATGCGGGCCGACATCGAGGCCGCCCTCGACCTCGCCGAGCGGACCGTGCCGCTGCGCGAGGCCCGGACCCTGGTCGGCCTGGCCGGATCGGTGACGACGGTCTCGGCCATCGCCCAGGATCTGCCCGCCTACGACTCCGTGGCCATCCACCACTCCCGCGTCTCCCACGCCAGGGTCCGCGAGATCACCGACTGGCTGCTGCGCTCCACCCACGCCGAGCGGGCCGCCGTACCGTCGATGCATCCGGGGCGGGTCGACGTCATCGCCGCGGGGGCGCTCGTACTGCTTTCGATCATGGACCGAACCGGCGCGGAGGAGGTCGTGGTGAGCGAGCACGACATCCTCGACGGCATCGCCTGGTCCCTCACCTGACAGGCCGGCAGGACCAGCCCCCAGAGCCGGCCCGCAGGGACCAGCCCGCCAAACCGGCCCCCGGAAAACCACCCCCGAAGTCTCTCCTGAGCAGCCCCGCCGACCGTATGAGCGCAGTTCCAGGGCGTTTTCGGGGGGCCGGGCGACACCCCGCCGGGAAACTTCGTGAAGTTCTTCACAAGGAAATCGGTCCTGTCGGGGGACCAACCGGCCCTGATGCGCCTTTCCGGGGCCTCACCTGGGGTGCGAGGGTGCTCCGAGGAGTGTTTCCGGTGGGTTTCCGGGCCCGGCGCAGGGGGGTGGTCCAACGGATTCCGAAGGGGCGGACCGGCAGCTCACGCGGCATTGACAACGGGCCGGGCAGCGCCGCGGTTCCCTTTCCGCGCCATGATGTGGATCACGCGGGCCGCGCAGTGTAGCAGAGAGGGCGGGGAAGCTTGTGAAGGGGCGCACGAGGTACCCCCCTGGGCCCGGTGGATACTCAATGGCATGAGCACCACGGAGCGTCCCAGGATCCTCGTAGTAGGCGGTGGGTACGTCGGCCTGTACGCGGCTCGGCGCATCCTGAAGAAGATGCGCTACGCCGAGGCGACCGTCACGGTCGTCGACCCCCGGTCGTACATGACGTACCAGCCCTTCCTCCCGGAAACCGCCGCCGGCAACATCTCCCCGCGCCATGTCGTCGTGCCGCTGCGACGCGTGCTGCCGAAGGCGGAGGTGCTCACCGGCCGGGTCACCACCATCGACCAGGACCGCAAGGTCGCCACCATCGCCCCGCTGGTCGGCGAGTCCTACGAGCTGCCCTTCGACTACCTCGTGATCGCGCTCGGCGCGGTCTCCCGCACCTTCCCGATCCCCGGCCTCGCCGAGCAGGGCATCGGCATGAAGGGCATCGAGGAGGCCATCGGCCTGCGCAACCACGTCCTGGAGCAGCTGGACAAGGCCGACTCCACCACGGACGAGGAGATCCGCCGCAAGGCGCTCACCTTCGTCTTCGTCGGGGGCGGTTTCGCGGGCGCGGAGACCATCGGCGAGGTCGAGGACATGGCCCGGGACGCGGCCAAGTACTACACCAGCGTGTCCCGCGAGGACATGCGCTTCATCCTCGTCGACGCCGCCGACAAGATCCTTCCCGAGGTCGGGCCGAAGCTCGGCGCGTACGGCAAGGAGCACCTGGAGAGCCGGGGCGTGGAGATCTACCTCTCCACCTCCCTCGACTCCTGCGTCGACGGCCATGTGGTGCTCAAGAACGGCCTGGAGGTCGACGCCGGCACGATCGTGTGGACGGCCGGCGTCAAGCCCAACCCGGCGCTCGCCCGCTTCGGCCTGCCGCTCGGCCCGCGCGGCCATGTGGACACCGCCCCCACCCTCCAGGTGCAGGGCACCGACTACATCTGGGCGGCCGGTGACAACGCCCAGGTCCCCGACCTCGCCGCCCGCAAGGCCGGGGTGGAGAACGCCTGGACCCCGCCCAACGCCCAGCACGCGCTGCGCCAGGCCAGGGTGCTCGGCGACAACGTGATCTCCGGCATGCGGGGCTTCCCGCAGAAGGAGTACAGCCACGCCAACAAGGGCGCGGTCGCGGGCCTCGGCCTGCACAAGGGCGTCGCGATGATCGTCATGGGCAAGATGAAGATCAAGCTCAAGGGCCGTCTCGCCTGGTACATGCACCGCGGCTACCACGGTCTGGCCATGCCGACCTGGAACCGCAAGATCCGGGTCTTCGCCGACTGGACCCTCGGCATGTTCCTCAAGCGCGAGGTGGTCTCCCTCGGCGCCATGGAGAACCCGCGCGAGGAGTTCTACGAGGCCGCCAAGCCCGCCCCCGCCCCGGTCACCAAGACCGAGGAAACGGCCAAGGCTTCCTGACCCGGCCGACCGTTCTTGATCCGGCTCGATCGGCTCGACCGGCTCGACCGGCTCGACCGGCTTGATGTGGGTCACGCCGGTCACCCCCCGCACGTCCCCGAGGGGCCGTCCGCCATCCGTGGTGCGGACGGCCCCTTCGGCGTGCGTGCCTGTGAGCCGTATATGCATTTTGCACACTCGTAACGCGCGTTGGGGACTGCACGAGCGCCCCTGAGGTGTTTACGTGAGGAAGAGTCATCCGGGATCACTCATCACGGAGGTGCCCCATGGCCCACGCCGCCCCGCGGCTGAAGGGACTGCTCGAACAGGTGCTCGCAGCACCGCTCCCGGTGCGGATCCGCGCCTGGGACGGCTCGGAGGCGGGACCGCCGGGGGCCCCGATACTGGTCGTCCGCGACCGCCGGGCGCTGCGCCGGCTGCTGTGGAAACCGGGGGAGGTGGGCCTGGCCCGCGCCTGGGTCGCCGGGGAACTGACGATCGAAGGCGATCTGTACCAGGCGCTGGACCTGATGTCCGGCCTGATCTGGCAGCGCGGCGACGACGCCCGTACGCTCGCCCAGGCCCTGCGCGACCCCCAGTTCCGCTCGGGAGTGCGCGGCCTGCTGCGCCTCGGCGGACCCGCGCTGCCACCGCCGCCACCCGGCGAGGAGATCCGCAGACCACGCCGCCATCTGCACACCAAACGCTCCGACCGGCAGGCCATCAGCCACCACTACGACGTGGGCAACGACTTCTACGAGATCGTCCTCGGCCCGTCGATGGTGTACTCCTGCGCCTACTGGGAGGACGGCGGCACGCTGGAGGACGCCCAGCGCGACAAGCTCGAACTCATCTGCCAGAAGCTCGATCTGAAGCCCGGTCAGCGGCTCCTGGACGTCGGCTGCGGCTGGGGCTCGCTGGTGCTGCACGCGGCCCGCGAGCACGGGGTGGAAGCGGTCGGCGTCACCCTCTCCCAGGAGCAGGCCGCCTACGCCCGCAAGCGCGTCGCCGACGAGGGCCTCACCGACAAGGTGGAGATCCGCGTCCAGGACTACCGCGACGTCCAGGACGGCCCGTACGACGCGATCTCCTCCATCGGCATGGCCGAGCATGTGGGTGCCGAGCGCTACCGGGAGTACGCGCGCGACCTGTACGAGCTGCTGCGCCCCGGCGGGCGGCTGCTCAACCACCAGATCGCCCGCCGCCCGCAGTACGAGGAGTCCGACTACCACGTGGACCAGTTCATCGACGCCTATGTCTTCCCGGACGGCGAACTGGCCCCGGTCGGCACGACCGTCACCCAGCTGGAGCGGGCCGGCTTCGAGGTGCGCGACGTCGAGTCGCTGCGCGAGCACTACGCGCTCACCCTGCGCCGCTGGGTCACCAACCTGGAGGCCGGCTGGGACCATGCCATCCGCCTGACCAGCCCCGGCCGCGCCCGGGTCTGGCGCCTGTACATGGCCGCCTCCGCACTCGCCTTCGAGCGCAACCGGATCGGCGTCAACCAGGTCCTCGCGGTCCGCACCCCGACCCCGGGCATCGCGGGCCTGCCGCTGCGCCCCCGGGTGTGGAACGGCTGACGACGGCCGGTACGAAAGGGCCCCGCCTCCTGACCGGGATGCTGTTGGTTAATTCGGGCCTGGTTGCTTCGCCCCGTCGCTATGCGGCGGGG
>NZ_JBHTZD010000004.1:468733-473292 GCF_042790455.1 Streptomyces sp. NPDC056734 | reverse complement strand
CCTGAAAAGCGAGGGACGGGAGCGCAGCGCCCTGCTTTTAGGGGCGCGGGGAACTGCGCGACCAGCCCACCACGACCCGCGCCCGAAGTACTCACCCGGTCGCGTCCATCAACGCAAGATCGTGCAACCGGTCCGGCGGGCCGGGTCTCGCGTAGTACCAGCCCTGGGCCGTGTCACAGCCGAGTATCCGGAGCTGCTCCGCCTGCGCGCCGGTCTCGACCCCCTCGACAGTGACCGCGAGGTCCAGGCTGTGGGCGAGGGAGACGATCCCTTCGACGATCTTCAGATCGACGGGGTCCGCCGGGAACTGCTGCATGCTCTGCGTGAAGGACCGATCCAGCTTGAGAATGCTCACCGGCAGCCGCCGGAGGTTGGCGAGGTTGGAGTAGCCCGTGCCGAAGTCGTCCAGGGCGATGTCGACCCCCATCTCGGCCAGCCGCCGCAGCGGCTTGAGCAGATCATCGTCCGCACCGATCAGCGCGGACTCGGTGACCTCAAGGCAGAGCGCCTCGGGCGGGACACCCGTCGCCTCCAGGATCTCCACGGTGTCCTGGACCAGGCCGGGATGGGTCAGCTGGCACGGCGAGAGATTGACGTTGACCCGCAACGGCCCCGACCCGCCGCCGTACCGCTCGCTCCACTCGTACGCCTGGCGCACCGACTGCTCCAGGACCCAGCGGCCCAGCGGGACGATCAGGCCGGTGTGCTCGGCGAGCGGGATGAAGCGGTCCGGGCCGAGGACACCGTGCTGCGGATGCAGCCAGCGCACCAGCGCCTCGGCGCCGCGCACACTGCCGTCGCCGAGATGGACCAGCGGCTGGTACTCGATGAAGAACTCGCCGCGCTCCAGGGCGGCCGGCAGCGCGGTGGTCAGACCGTGCCGGGTGATGGCACGGGCGTCGGCCTCCGGGTCGGCCAGCTCGAAGCGGTTGCCGCCCGCCGACTTCGCCCGGTACATCGTGATGTCGGCGCTGCGCAGCACCTCCGCGGCGCTGCGCTCACCGGCCGCCGGTCCCTCGACGATGCCGATGCTGCCGCGCACGGTCAGCTCCCGGCCCTCGATCCGGACCGGGGCCAGCAGGGCGTTCATGATCCGGGAGGCGAGTTCGTCGACCTCGCGCTGGGTGTGCGGGCCGGTGGTCAGGGCCACGAACTCGTCGCCGCCGAGCCGGGCCACCATCTCACCGGGCGCGGTGGCGCAGGACTGGAGCCGGTCGGCGATCTCCACCAGCAGCCGGTCACCGGCCGCGTGGCCCAGGCTGTCGTTGATGGTCTTGAAGCCGTCCAGGTCGAGGTAGCACAGGCCGAAGCGCTGGCCGGGCCCGGCGCCGAGCGCCTTCTCCAGGCGTTCGAAGAACAGGGTGCGGTTGGGCAGCCCGGTGAGCGCGTCGTGGGTGGCCTCGTAGCGCAGCCGCAGATTGAGCAGCCGGCGTTCGGTGGTGTCCTCCATCAGCGCCAGCTGGTACTGCGGGTTGCCGTCGGGGTCGCGCAGCAGGGAGACGGTGAGATTGGTCCACAGGACCGTTCCGTCGGGCCGGTAGAAGGCCTTCTCCACGTGGTAGTGCTCGCGCTGGCCGCCCACGAGTTCGTCGTAGAGCCGCCACACATGCGGGGCGTCCTCGGCGTGCGTCCAGTCCTTGACGTTGCGACCGCGTATGTTCTGTTCCCCGCCGCCGAACATGCGCATCATGGCGGCGTTGGTCTCCAGGACATTGCCGTCGAGGTCGGCGATGCCGATGCCTATGGCGGCGCCCTCGAACACCGCGCGGAAGCGGGCCTCGCTGGCGTGCAGGGCCTGGGCGACCACGCCCTGGGCGCGCAGCGCGGCCTGCGCGATGGACTCCTGCTCGGCGAGGGTGCGGGCGCGCAGGGCGTGCGCGAATCCGGCGGCCATGGCGTGCTGGATACGGGAGGAGCGGGCCCGCAGATCGTCGCGGGGCCCGTCGTCGCCGCAGTAGAGCACCAGATAGGCGTCCACGCAGTCGAGGGTGCGGCTGAGGGCCTCCGGGTCGGTGCAGTGCGCGTCGACCAGGGCGGCGCCGAGGGCGCGGGCCTCGGCCGCGTCGTACGTCCGTGCGCGCAGCGCCTCGCTCATCCGGCGGGCGAGCGGCAGGAGTTGTTCCTCGAACTCGGGGCGGGTCAGCGCGGTCGGGGAGACGGGGAACACCGCCCGGCTCCAGATCGTCGCGAACCGGCGCAGCCGGTCCTCCGGCCCGTCCGGCTCCGCGCTCACGCCGTACGTCCCACGCCGGCGAATCCGGAGAACGCGTAGGGATCCTCGTCCTCCGGTGCGGTGTCCGGGCGCCAGGAGGCCGTCTGCACCAGTCCGGGTTCCACCATGTCGTACCCCTCGAAGAACCGCGCGACCTCGTCGCGCGAGCGCATGATCAGCGGGTTGCGAATGTCCTTGTATACGTCGACCACGCCGCCGGCCCGCTCCGGTGGCATGGGTATTCCCTCGTACGAGGCATGGGTGATGATCAGCAGGCTGCCGGGCGCGAGGGCGTCGCGCAGCCGGGCCACCGCCGCGTACGGGTCGTCGGAGTCCTCCACGAAGTGCAGGACCGCGACGAGCATCAGGGCCACCGGCCGGTCCAGATCGAGCAGTTGCCGCACCTCGGGACTGCGCAGAATCTCCAGGGGCTTGCGCAGATCGGCCCCGACCACACCGGCGTGGGGGTTGCCGTCGAGCACCTGCCTGCTGTGCGCGACGGCGACCGGGTCGTGGTCGACATAGACCACGGGGGCGCCGGGACAGGCGTTCTGGGCCACCTCGTGGACATTGCCGAACGTCGGAATGCCGGAGCCGATGTCGAGGAACTGGGTGACGCCCTCGCTGACGGCGAAGCGGACCGCGCGGCGCATGAAAGCGCGGTTGGCCTGCATGATCTTCGGAAGTCCCGGCAGGAACTCCATCGCCTTGCGGGCCGCTTCCCGGTCGACCTCGAAGTTGTGCGAACCGCCCAGGTAGTAGTCGTAGATACGCGAAACGCTCGGCACCGAGATGTCGATGCTCCGTGGTGCCCAGGCGGGACGCTCCATGTATCTCTCCAGGCGTTGGCGATCCGGTGTTCGAGCTGAGGCTACTGATCGCCCGCCAAAGGAGCGAGCCGAAACGGAAATTGACCATCCGTTCCCGGTCACTGCCGTTGGCACATGCCGTGTCCGTGGGGTCGTGCGGGCCTCACGAGAAGTATCGGAGACGTTTCGCTGGGTGCCGAAACGGGGTCCCGGTTTTCGAACACGGCGAAGCAGTCCATCTCCCCTGGAAAACGTTCCGCCGGGAATCGCCCGTCGGGAATCGTTTGTGGAACGCGGGGTGATGGACTGCTGCCCGGAAGGTGCGGCTGCGCGGCCGGGAGCCTCGCGGTTACTCCGTGTCGGGGGCGCCGATCGGCTTTCCGTCGGGGGCGACCGCGTACCAGGTGCCGCCGACGCCCTGGCCGTTGGTGTCGCCGGGGGCCTCGTCGCCGGCGAAGGTGTAGATGGGCCGGCAGTTGACCGTCTGCTGCTTCGCGCCGTCGGGGCGGGTGAAGCTCATCAGGCCCTCCTGCTGCACGCCCTCGGTGTCATTGACGGCGACCGGGGCGACGACGGGCCACTTCTCCAGGCAGTCGCCGGTGCAGGCGGAGACCGGCTCGGGCCAGGCCTCGTCCTTCAGGAAGCGGTAGACGGTCATGCCGTTCTTGTCGACGACGTGCTCCCCGAGTTCGGGGTCCGCACGGGTGGACAGTCCGGGCAGCGCGGCCAGTTGGGCCTTCTTGCCGTCGGGCGCGAGCGCGAACCAGGTGCCGTCGACGCCCTGGCCCTCGGTGTCGCCCGGATTGACGTCCTTGGCGTACCGGTACGCGGGCCAGCCGCCGACGGTCAGCTGCTTGGTGCCGTCGGGGCGGGTGATCTCGCCGAGCAGCTCGGCGTCGACGCCCTCCCCCGCGCCGGCGTCGTCCGACGGGACCGGCGGCCAGGCCGTGGCGCAGTCGCCGTCGCAGTTGCTCTTGGGGGGCTCGGCGGTGTCCTGGTCGAAGCGGTAGAGCGTACGGCCGTCGGCGTCGGTGAGGACATCGCCGAGTTCCGCGTCGGCGGTGACCGCGAGCTGCCCCGCGGGGGTGTTCGGTACGGCGGCCTCCTGACCGGCCTGGGCGTCGATGCCGCTCCCGTAACCCGGCGCGGGCGCGGTGGCACCCACGTTCTGGCCGACCGACTGACCCGCGCCGTCCTGGCCGCACGCCGTCGTCAGCGCCAGTACGGCCACAGCGCTCGCCACGAGAGAGGCGCTCCGCCAGGTGTTCATCGTCAACTCCCCATCATCACCACGCTGTTACGGCACCCTGCTCCGCCACCGCACGACCAGGGGTACGGGGGCGGCGGGACGCCCGTTCAACACGGACGGGGATTTCTTTCCGCAACCTGTGAAGGGGGGTACGGGGGGGATGGGGGCGGCCGGGGCGGATGCGGGGCGCCCGGGGAGTGGACGCGGGGCGCCCGGGGAGCGGACGCGGGATGTCCGGGGGCAGTCCGGGGCACCCGGGGGCGGATGCGGCGCCCGCCCGGCGAGCGGA
>NZ_JBHTZD010000004.1:294803-468635 GCF_042790455.1 Streptomyces sp. NPDC056734 | reverse complement strand
GGACACCCCAGGGCGCTGCGGCACACCCGGCGAGCAGACGCCGGACACCCGAAGAGCGGACGCCGGACACCCCGGGGGCAGTCCGGGACACCCGGGGGCGGATGCGGCGCCCGCCCGGCGAGCGGACGCGGATCGCCCCGGGGACAGGCCACGACACCCGGGAGCGGCTACGGCATCTCCGGTGAGCAGACGCGGGACGCCCCAGGGACAGCACTCAACGCCCGAGGGCACTGCGGAACGCCCGACGAACGGGCGCCAGCCGCCCAGAGGACAGCACACAACGCCCCGACGGCCACCGCGGCACCTCCGAAAAGGGCACGCCGAACACCCGGCAAGCGAACGCGGGACGCCCCAGGGACAGCACGCGACGTCCGAGGACACCGCGGCACGCCCGACGAACCGACGCCGGACGACAGCGCACGACACCCGAGGGCCGTCGCGGCACCTCCGGCGAGCGGACGCCGAACGCCCAGGACACGCATACGCAATGCCCAGCGCACGTCGAACCCGGCGTCCCGGGTTCCGGGTGTTCAAACCTTCCGGGCTCAGAATCCCTCCTTCGGGGCAATCCCTCGGCACCCGGGCGTGCCGTTCGCCGGGGGCACTCATGATCTGCGTCGTGCATGGACCCGAACGGACCCGATCCGCCGTCGCCACCAGGGCGTTGGCCGTGCTGTCGCTGACCTGGGCGCTGGCCGGCGCGCCCGCCGGTCCGGCCGCAGCGCACTCCTGCGCCTGGGCCTCGACCGGAGCAGGCGGCATCGACGCCGTGGCGGTCGCCGGGAGCGGCGGCCGGCTCATACCGCTGACGTGCCCGACGCCCACACCGACGCCCACACCGACCCCGACGCCCACTCCCACTCCTACGCCCACCCCGACCCCGACACCAACCCCGGTCCCCACGCCCCCTCCCCCCGTGCCGAAGCCTCCCCCGCCGTCCCCGCTCCCCCCTCCGCCCGAGCCCACCCCGACCCCGGAGCCGCCGCCCCCGCCACCACCCCCGCCGAGGCCCGCCCCCGCGCCGCCGCCTCCCCCGCCACCGCCTCCGCCCCCTCCCCCGCCGCCTCCGGCGCCCGCTCCCCGTCCCACGCCCGCTCCGACCCCGAGCCCGGCCCCCACGCCCACCCCGCGGCCCTCCCCCACGCCGGTCAGCTATCCGCCGTACCGGCCCGCGACCCATCAGCAGGCCACCCACGGCGGCACCTCGCCGGTCACCTTCGTTCTGCTCATCACCGTGCCCGCGGTGGTCGCCGTAGCCGCGCTGCGACCGCGCTGACTCTGGAGGCATCCCTTGCCGGAATGGCTTGTTCTTACTCTCGCGATGCTGGCCGCCTGCGCTTTGGTGGTCGCCATCACGCTGGTCCGCAACCGCGCCGCGTCCGACGACGAGGACCCCTCCGAGACACCGGACGTCATCGAGTACATGACGATGTGGATCGGCGTGGTCTACGCGATCGTCCTGGGCCTGGCCATCGCGGGCGTCTGGGAGGCCCGCAACATCGCCCAGGACCACGTCCGCGCCGAGGCACAGGCGCTGTACGAGATCTCCGAGCGGGTACGGGTCTATCCGGCCGAGGCACGAGACCGCATCCGGGACGATGTCAACACCTATGTCGGACACGTCGTCGACACCGAGTGGAAGACGATGGCCGACGAGGGGAGGATCACGGAGCGCGGCGACGAGCTGATGGCCCGTATCCGCGCCGATGTCACCGACTACCAGCCGGGCAACGACTTCGAGGCGCAGGCGTACCAGCCGCTGCTCGACCAGGTGACCGCCGCCTCCCAGGCCCGCAGCTCCCGCGCCGACTCCCTGGGGGCGACCATGCCGGGGGTGGTGTGGTTCGGGCTGATCGCCGGAGCCGTCATCACCGTCGGCATGGTGCTGGCCCTCCAGATCCGGCGCACCTTCCGCGAACTCGTCCTCGCCGGGCTGTTCTCCGCGCTGATCGCCTTTCTGCTGTTCCTCATCTGGGACTTCGACGCGCCCTACAGCCGGGGCGTCACGGCGTCCGCGGAACCGTTCCTCAATCTGTTCCCGGGCATCGGGGACTGACGGACCGACGGGGGTTCACCGACGGCGTCGCCACGCCGGGCCCGTCCCCCGGCCGTACCAACCGCGTCCCTCCAGCGGCCCAGCCGTATGCCCCATTCGCACGACTGCGTTCGCGCGCCTGTGCGGATCTTCCTAGCGTTTCGGTCATCGAGGTGCATTTCTGGCGCCGGCGGAACAGGTCCGCGGCTGCTCCTCGGGGACCCGGAGGATTCACCATGCGCGCGATACGCGTCGGCTCGGCCGCACTGCTGGCCGTCAGCGCCCTTGCTCTCACCGCCCCCGCCGCACAGGCGCGCGGCGAGGAGGAGTCCCGGCTGCGGGTCTCGGTGGCCCCCCAGACCATCGCCGCCGGAGGCCGGGTCACTCTGCGGGCCGAGGGCTGCGAGCGCGAGGTGCGGGTCTCCTCGGGCATCTTCGACGATGTCACCATCTCCCGGGGCCGGGGCAGCGCCGAGGCCACCATCGACCGTGAGGCCAGGAAGGGCGCGGTCTACGAGGTGAAGTTCCACTGCGGCACCTTCTGGGAGACCGCCGAACTCACCGTCGCCGAGGGCCGCCACGACTCCTCGTACGACTCCGGCTACTCGGACTCCGACTACTCCGGCTCGGGGTATCCGCAGCGTGGTGTGCACGCCGGTGAGGGCGGTTCGCTCGGCGGGTTCGACATCGAGGAGATCGGCCTCGGGCTCGCGCTGATCGCCGGCTCGGTCGGAGCCGCGTACCACTTCTCGCGCCGCCGGTCCGCCGAGGAGAGCGGCTGACGCCTCCGGCACGGCAGGGCTTCGCCCCGGACTCCCGACGAGGGACCGGGGCGAAGTCCTGCCGTGCCGGAACCGGCCGGTCAGAAACGCTTCTCGGCGCGGCGGCGCATCCAGAACACGCCGCCGCCCAGCAGGGCCGCCCCAACCAGGCCGCCGCCGATCGCCATGTCGGTCGGCGTGGCGCCGTTGGTGCTGCTGCCGCCGATGCCGCCGCGCACACCGCCGATGACGGTGAAGGCACGCGGGCGGGTCAGGGTGGCGCCGTCGCAGTTGACGTGGATGTCGTAGTTGCCGGGGCGGGCGTCGCGGTGCACGGTGGCGCGGCCTCTGGCCGGTTCGGCGGCGCCCCGGGTGGGGGTGAGGGTGGTCGGGCGGAAGGCCCGCGAGGACGCGGTGCCGCCGTTGCGGCAGCCGTCGACCGTGATGGTCAGCTGCCCGCCGCGGGCGATGACCTGGGGCCGGGCGACGATGTTGCTGGGGCCCCGATCACGCCGGTCCCCGAGACCGCCCCGATCGGCGACCTCGCCCCGGTCACCGAGACCGTTGCCACCGAGACCATTGCCACCGAGACCGTTGCCACCGAGACCGTTGCCTCCGAGACCGTCGCCACCGAGACCGCCCCGGTCGGCGAGTTCGTCCCCGCCGCCGAGTGCGCCCGCGTCGTCGAGTACGCCCCGGTCCTCAAGAACTGTGTCGTCCCTGACGCCCGAGTCGTCCGCGAGGCCGCCTCCTTGGCCGGGACTCTCCCAGGCGACGGCCGCAGGGGCGGCGAGCCCCACGACGGCGACCGCGGCGACCGAGGCCGCCAGGGTTCTGGCAGTACGCATGTGATCCTCCGCGGAAGGCGCCCCGGGATCCGTTTCCGGTCTTTGAGCGAGATAGCACCTCCCAGATAGACCCTCAGATGCCGTGTGCGCGCGCGCATTTCGGCGATGGTCCGTCCTGGTGAGGCAACACGCCGGGGGAAAACCGCGCAATCGGATATTGCCGCAGGTCACGGACCGTCAGAAAATTCCTGCTCGCGCCGACTCGGATGGCTCACCGGGAAAGGGCCGGGGCCACCCGTTCGCATCTGTCCCCGCGCCGGTTTCCGCCCCGGCACTTAGCGTTTCCCCATGCGCGACTGACGCGGCGACGGCCGGGTCGAGAGGGGATGGCGAATGTCTGCTTCCGAGCTGGCCGAGCTGGCGGAAGAGGAGGAGCGGCGCAAGCGGCGGGCCCCCTGGGGCGTGATAGCGCTCGTGCTGCTCACCGGGCTCGCGCTCCTCCGCAATGGTTCGGGGGAGTTCGACGAGGGCCCCCCGCAGCCCGCGTCCGCCGCGGCGGACACCCGTACGGCGCCCGGCACCACCTTCGGCAAGGAGCTGTCGCCGCTGCCCTACGCGATCCCGGACCGGGTGCGGATCCCGGCGATCCAGGTGGACGCGCCGATGATGCCGGTGGGTCTGGACGCGGCGGGCTGGGTGGACGCGCCGCCGCCGGAGGACCCCAATCTCGCCGGATGGTTCACCGGTGCGGTCTCCCCCGGGGAGAAGGGCACGGCCGTGGTCGTCGGCCATGTCGACAACAGCCAGGGGCCCGCCGTGTTCTACGGGCTCGGCGCGCTGAAGCAGAAGAACCACGTCGAGGTGGCCCGCCGGGACGGAAAGACCGCGGTATTCGAGATCTACGGCATCGAGGTGTTCGAGAAGAACAATTTCCCCGGCGACCGGGTCTATGCCTCCAAGGGCACCGCCGAATTGCGGGTCATCACCTGCGGCGGCGGTTTTTCCCAGCAGAATGGCTACGACGGTAATGTCGTCGTCTTCGCCCGCCTGGCCGAGGTCCGCTGACCGGATCCCGGCCGGGCGGGCCGCCCGTCACGCGGGGTGCCGGCGGGGCACGGTGATGTGGTAGCCCGCGTCGAGCAATTGCGGCAGATAGTCCCGCAGCGCCTGCACGCTCTGCGAGCGGTCGCCGCCGGCGTCGTGCGAGAGCACCACGACGCCGGGTCCGGCGCCCTCGTGGACCCGCTCGACGATGGTGCGGGTGCCGGGGGTGGTCCAGTCGAGGGTGTCGACCGTCCAGGCCAGCGGTTCCATGCCGAGTTCCGCGCCGAGCTGGAAGGCGGCCCGGTTCCAGGCGCCGTAGGGCGCGCGGAACCAGCGCGGCCACTCGCCGACGGCCTCCTCGACGGCCTCGCAGGTCCCTTCCATCTCGCCGCGGATGGCCGACCGGCCGAGCGAGGTCAGCAGCGGGTGGGACCAGGTGTGATTGCCGATGACATGACCGGCGTCGGCCATCCGCTCCATCAGGCCGCGGTTCTCCACGACCATCTCCCCGCACACGAAGAACATCGCGGGGACGTCGTACGCGGCGAGGGTGTCGAGGATGTCCGGGGTGTAGCGGGGGTCGGGGCCGTCGTCGAAGGTCAGCACCATGGTGCGGCCGATGGTGTCCACGCTCAGCAGCGGCTCGGTGCGCACGGGGAGGCGGCGGGGGGCGGTGCGCGGCGCTCCGTGTCCGGTGAGCGGCTGGAGCCGGTAGGCGGAGGGTTTCTGCGGAACGCGTGCCGGTGCCGCCGGCGGGCCGGGCGTGACGGGGGCGGGATCGCCGCCGGAGCGCAGGGAGAACAGGCCCGCCGTGCCGGCCGCGCCGAGTGCGGCGAGGGTGCCCAGCAGTGCGCGGCGGCGGGTGAGGAACTGATCCTTCGTCATGACTCATGGGTCGCCCAGGGGGGGCCTGGCGCACCGTAGCGACACCGGCGCGGTGGGGGATTGCACCCGGGCGGACCAGTCGGCTCCGCTGATCGGGCGTTTGTTGGGTGAGTGCCGGGAGCGGTTGTGGGTGGGTGCGGCGCCATGGGGGCTGGTCGCGCAGTTCCCCGCGCCCCTAGAAGCAGGGCGTATCCGCGAAAGCCTGTCCCCCAGCGGACCCTGCGCGTCGTCAAGGTCCTTGGCGATGGGGATCCTGGCGTTTCACCAGGGGGAACGGGAGGGTTTCTCTGATGGTTCGGTCGGTGAGGAACATGATCAGGCGGTCCACTCCGATGCCCAGGCCGCCGGTGGGGGGCATGGCGTACTCCAGGGTGGTCAGGAAGTCCTCGTCGAGTTCCATGGCCTCCGGGTCGCCGCCCGCCGCCCGGAGGGACTGGGCGGTGAGGCGGCGGCGCTGTTCGACGGGGTCGGTGAGTTCGGAGTAGGCGGTGCCGAGTTCGGTGCCGAAGGCGACCAGGTCCCAGCGTTCGGCGAGGCGTGGGTCCGTGCGGTGCCGGCGGGTGAGCGGGGAGACGTCGATGGGGAAGTCCTGGTAGAAGGTCGGGAAGCGGGTCCGTTCCTCGACCAGTCGCTCGTACATCTCCAGGACGATGTCGCCCTGGCCGTCGTCGGCGGTGTACGGGACATGGGCGCGGTCGCAGAGCCGGTGCAGGGCGGGCAGTTCCATGTCCGGGGTGATCTCCTCGCCCAGGGCCTCGGAGAGGGCGCCGTGGACGGTCCTGACGGGCCAGGGCCCGGAGATGTCGTACTCCTGGCCGTCCTTGCGGGCGACGGGGCGGCCGAAGGCGGCGGTGGCGGCGGCCTGGATCAGTTCGCGGGTGAGGTCGAGCATCACGTCGTAGTCGGCGTACGCCTGGTAGGCCTCCAGCATGGTGAACTCGGGGTTGTGCTTGTGGGAGACGCCCTCGTTGCGGAAGGTGCGGCCCATTTCGAAGACCTTCTCCAGGCCGCCGACGCACAGCCGTTTCAGATACAGCTCGGGGGCGATGCGCAGGTAGAGGTCGAGGTCGTAGGCGTTGCTGTGGGTGGTGAAGGGGCGGGCGTCGGCGCCGCCGTGGATCTGCTGGAGCATCGGCGTCTCGACCTCCAGGAAGCCCCGGTCCAGCAGGCCCTGGCGCAGGGCCTGGACGGCGGTGGAGCGGATGCGCAGGACGGAACGGGCCTCGGGGCCTGCGATCAGGTCGACGGAGCGCATACGGACCCTGGTCTCGGGGTCGGTCAGGCCCCGGCGTTTGTCGGGCAGCGGGCGCAGGCATTTGCCGGTGAGCCGCCAGGAGGTGACGAAGACGGTCGCCTCGCCGCTGTCGCTGGTGCCCGCGCGGCCGGTGGCGGTGATGTGGTCGCCGATGTCGGTGTCCGCGCGGAAGGCGGCGAGGGCGGGCCCGGAGCCGTCGCGGGTGAGGGCGAGCTGGTGGTCGCCGGACCAGTCGCGCAGGGTGAGGAAGAGGATGCCGCCGAAGTCGCGGACCCGCATGATCCGGCCCGCGACGGTCACCTCCCCGGTGGCGGGGAGGTCGGCGAGGGCGTGGGTGCGGGGCGGGACGCCGACGGGGTAGGGGTCGGTGCCCTCGGCGCGCAGCCGGTCCAGCGTGCGGTGGCGCAGCCGGATCTGTTCGGGGAGGGCGGTCGACGGGTCGGCGGGGGCGGTCCCGTCGCCCGTGCCGGGGGCGAGCGGGGGCAGGGCGGCGATGGCCGCAGGTCGCCGGCCGTCCTTGGGGTGGCCCTTGCGCCAGAGCTTGCGCAGCGAGGGTACGGAGACGAAGCCCTCGGCGATGCCGGACGCCAGGCCGATCCGGGCGAGGGAGGCGGCCTCGCCCCAGCAGATGAAGCGCGGGTACCACTCGGGGTGGTACTTGGCGTTGGAGCGGTAGAGCGCCTCCAGCTGCCACCAGCGGGAGAAGAACAGCAGCAGGCCGCGCCAGAGCCGGAGCACCGGTCCGGCGCCGATCCGGGCGCCCTCCTCGAACACCGAGCGGAACACGGCGAAGTTGAGCGAGATCCGCCGGACGCCGAGGCGGGGGGCGGCGGCGCACAGCTCGTCGACCATGAACTCCATGACGCCGTTGGGCGCGGAGCGGTCGCGGCGCATCAGGTCCAGGGAGACCCCGTCGCGGCCCCAGGGCACGAAGGAGAGCAGCGCCAGCAGCTTGCCGTCCGCGCCGAGCGCCTCCACCAGCAGACAGTCTCCGTCGGCGGGGTCGCCGAGCCGGTCCAGGGCCATGGAGAAGCCGCGTTCGGTCTCGGTGTCCCGCCAGGCGTCGGCCTTGTCGACGAGGTCGCGCATCTCGTCGTCGGTGAGGTCGGCGTGGCGGCGGACGCGGCTGGCGGCGCCGGTGCGGCGGACCCGGTGCACGGCCTGCCGGGCGACCCGCATCTCCCGGCCGTCCAGGTCGAAGGCGGCCACGGACAGGATCGCCTCGTCGCCGAGCTGGAGGGCGCCGAGCCCGGCGCGGGCGAACGCCTTCGCGCCCTCCTCGGAGGCGCCCATGACGGCGGGCGCCCAGGCGTGCCGGCGGGCCCGGTCCAGCCAGACGGCGATGGCGTGCGGCCATGCCTCCCGGTCGCCGACCGGGTCACCGCTGGCCAGGCAGACGCCGGCCTCGACGCGGTAGGTGACGGCGGCCTTGCCGCTGGGCGAGAAGACGACGGCCTTGTCCCGGCGGGTGGCGAAGTAGCCGAGCGAGTCCTGGGCGCCGTACACCGTGAGCAGGGCGCGGATCCGGGCCTCCTCGTCGTCGTGCAGGGCGGCCTCCAGGCGCTGGGAGCGGAACAGCGCGGCGGCGGCGTTCAGCAGGGCGAGCGCGCCGAAGAGGCCGAGCAGGAAGGCGAGCTGACGGGGTGGGCGGCCGTCGTAGGCGCCGGCGGCGACCAGGCCGCCGCACACCCGGTCGGCGGCCCAGGCCAGGCGCTGGCTCCGGGGCAGGGTGCCCGGGAACAGCTCCACCAGGCCCCAGCCGACCAGGGTCGCCACCACGATCCCGGCGATCAGGACGGCGAGCGCGCGCCACACCGCGCCCCGGCGGGAGGCGGCGTAGAACTCGTCCCTCGCGATGATCAGCAGGAGCAGGGCGAGGGCGCACACGATCAGCGAGGCCAGCGACGCGGAGTACAGGCCGAGCGCCACGGCGAAGGCGTCGGTCAGGATCAGCAGGCCGAGATAGACGACGATCAGCCACCAGGCGACCTTCTTGCGGGCGGCGGTGGCGGCGGCCAGCAGGAAGAGGAAGACGGCGTAGGCGAGGTTGGCGCTGACCGGGACGATCACCGCGTCCAGGACGTCCACCAGCGGGCGCAGCGGGATGCGCAGCGGGGGGATCAGGGCGAGCAGGGCGGAGAGCAGCCCGAGGGCGCCGAAGAAGACGGCGAAGCCTTCGGGGACCCTGCCGAGCGCTCCGCCTCCGGGCCGCCCGCCGTCTCCGTCCGGTGCCGTCCGGGCCGGTCCGGCGTCCTGGGTCGCGCTCATGTCATCGACTCTAGGAAGCCCGCGCCCGCCTCGCGCGTCGGCGACGAGCGGCGACGACCGGCCACCAGCGGCGAGGACCGGCGGCGACCCGTGGAACCCGTGGAACCCCTGCAGAGGGGCGGCGCGCGGCCTGCGGCCGGGGCAGGGGGTTCGGATAGCCTCGGGGCGTGACGGAACAGGAATCCAGACGGTTCGAACAGTTCGAGCGTGGCACGGACGGACCGAAGGTCATCGTCGTCGGGGTGGACGGCTCCGATTCCTCGCTGCGGGCCGCCGCGTACGCCGGGGGGCTGGCCCGTCGGCAGGGCGCGCTGCTGGCGGTGGTGTACGTGCAGCCGATGCTGGTGGCGGGCGCGGCGCTGGGGGCGCCGGTCGCCGACACCACCGGGGAGATCGCCCAGGACCTGGTGGCGCAGATCCGGGAGGCCACCGAGCGGGCCAAGGGGATATTCGATGTGCGCTGGGAGTTCCACACGTTTCGCGGGGACGCGTACAGCGGGCTGGTGAAGGCCGCGGACGATCTGAAGGCGGACGCGGTGGTGGTCGGGGCGTCGGAGCGGGCCGGGCATCGGATCGTGGGGTCCGTGGCGATTCGGCTGGTGAAGGCGGGGCGGTGGCCGGTGACGGTGGTTCCGTAGGGCGGGGTTTCGGTCGCCGGGGGCGTCTGCCGGGTTGCGGTGCGGTGCTGGGTGCGGGTTGTGGGTGGCTGGTCGCGCAGTTCCCCGCGCCCCTTTCGGGGCGCTGCCCCGTGCGCCCCTTCCACGTTCCGCGTCCCCTCCGCCCGTCGTGGGGGTCACTCCCCCATGGTCAGTCCGTCCTCCGCGGCGCCCTGGCTGAGGACCACCTCGCGGATCTGGTCCCGTACGGAGGTCAGTTCGGCGCCCTGGTGGATCGCCTGGTTGAGGTTGACCACGCGGCCCGCGTCGATGTCGTACAGCTGGGGGACGAACTCCGCCTTGGTCACCTGCCAGCGGGCGCCCTCGCGGGTGGGCGGGGAGAAGGTGAAGCGGCCGAGGGTGGACTGGTTGCCGCGCGGGTCGAAGTCGCCGTCGAAGTTGAACATCTCGCCCGCGACCTGGTCGCCCATGCCGTAGATCACCCAGGTGCCATTGACTTTCTGGTACGCCTGCGGGACATGGGCGTGGGTGCCGAGGATCAGGTCGATGTCCGGACGCCCCTTGGTACGGGACGCGGTGAGCCGGTCGGCCAGGGTGAACTGCCGCTCGTCCGGGTCGTCCTGCCACTCGGTGCCCCAGTGCAGGGAGATGACCACGACATCGGCACCGGCCCGGCGGGCGGCGCGGGCGTCGGCGACGATCCGGGCCTCCTCCATCGGCGCGACCGCCCAGGGCTGTCCGGGCGGGAGCGCGATGCCGTTGGTGCCGTAGGTGTAGGCGAGGTGGGCGACCTTCGCGGTGCCCGCGTCGTAGCGGGTGGCGGTGCGGGCCTCGGCCGCGGTACGGGCGCTGCCGGCGTGCCGGACGCCCGCGTGGTCGAGGGCGTCGAGGGTGCGGGCGACGCCTTCGGC
This sequence comes from Streptomyces sp. NPDC056734, assembly GCF_042790455.1. NCBI lineage: Bacteria > Bacillati > Actinomycetota > Actinomycetes > Kitasatosporales > Streptomycetaceae > Streptomyces > Streptomyces sp. NPDC056734. The sequence continues at coordinate 458,071 of NZ_JBHTZD010000004.1, read as the reverse complement.
GCCGTCGTCGAGGCTGTGGTTGGAGGCGGTGGAGCAGCCGTCGTAACCGGTGCGGGCCAGGCCCGCGGCCACCTCGGGCGGGGATTTGAAGCTGGGGTAGCCGGTGTAGTCGCCGTCCTCGCCGTAGACCGTCTCCATGTGACACAGCGCCAGATCGGCGCGGGCGACGACCGGCCGGATCCCGGCGAACATCGGGGCGAAGTCGTATCCGCCGCCGACCGCGTCGTAGTGGGCGCGGGCGATGACCGATTCGTGCGGGAGGACATCGCCGGAGGCGACGAGGGTGAAGCCCCGGGGGGCGGCGGACGGGGCCGGCGCTCCGCTCCGTTCGCCCGGTTCCCGCTGCTGGGCCTGGCAGGCGGCTCCCGCGGCGAGTACGACCGTGAGGGCAAGGGCCATCTGCCGACTGCGTGCGATCATCTCTGGTCACCTCACTGTGGGCCTATTTTCATATGAATAGGTACGAAGGTGGGCACTCCCCCAAACAGCCTCGGCGCCTGCGTTAACCGTTCGTCGTACCGTTCGCCGACGCGTTCGACCGTCCGCCGCAGGACCGTGTGCGTCCTCTGGGCCGAACGGGCCCCCTGCGATGCCATACGCGCATGACGGCCGCAACCACCCCGATGACCGGGACCCACGGGACGACGACCGCCGAGCACGAACTCGCCGCCTTGCAGCGCGAGCACGGCCGGTCCCTCTTCGCGCTGCTCCTGCGGCTCAGCGACGGGGACCGGCAGCGGGCCGAGGACCTCGTCCAGGAGACCCTGGTGCGCGCCTGGCAGCACCCCGAGGCGCTGCGCACGGACGCCTTCGACTCCGTACGGCCCTGGCTGCTGACCGTGGGGCGGCGGCTCGCCATCGACGCGCGGCGGGCGCGGCAGGCCCGGCCGCCGGAGGTCGGTGACGCGGTCCTGGAGAACGCGCGGGTGGTCGCCGATCACGCCGAGCGCTCCGCCGCGGCGGTCGATGTGCGCGAGGCTGTGAAGACACTCACGCCCGAGCACCGTGAAGTCCTGGTGCTGGTGTATTTCCAGGGGGCGAGTGTGGCGGAGGCCGCGGCGGCGCTCGGCATTCCGCCCGGTACCGTGAAATCCCGCGCGTACTACGCGCTGCGCGCCCTGCGGAGGGTGCTTCCGGGATATGCGACTGACCTGGGCTGAAACCGACTTCCAGGTCAAGCTTTCGCAAAGCGCCTTGCTGAGTACCCCGGTTGAGTAATCGGCTGTCCTCATCCGTGTTCCGGATCGGGGGCCGGATGCCCGGTGGGGCCCTGGCCGCCCGGCCGGGCCCGGCTGGACGTGGCCGACGCGCGCGCACCGGAGGAAGGCAGGAAGGGATGCTGTACAGAGGGCATCAGAACACGGACGGTACCGACGGCGGAGAACTTACCGTCCCCATGGCCTGGTTGTACGCCGAGTACATCGCCGACGAACTGCTGCGGACCGGCGATCTCATGCCGCCGACCTCGTTCGAGTTCCGGGCCGGGCGGGACGCGCTCGCGCTCACCGTCTTCCTCTCGGACACCGACGGCGAGCTGTCCGGCATCAGGGTGGTCACCCAGCTGGAGACCTGGCTGTCACTGACCGCGTACGACCAGCCCTGGCAGGACTGGGTGCGCGAGCGGCTGGAGCAACTGGCCGAGGAGACGGCCGCGTCGGGGCGTCCCTCGCCCGATCTGGAGCTGGCCGAGGCGGCCTGGCGCTGGCTCCAGGAGACGGAGCTGCTCGCCCCCGACCTGAACGCCGTGCCCGGCGGGGGCGCACCGGCCGGCGAGGACGAGGGGCCGAAGGTGTGGACACCGGCGTGGCAGCTGGGGCTGCCGCTGGGGCATCTGGCGATCCATCTCTTCTAGGCCGCCTCCCTCCCCCCTCGGCGACCTGCCTCCCGGGGGGCTGTGACATGGGTGTTCGGGCGGGCTGGATTCGGCTGCGGATGTCGTGGAGCCGGCTTGTCCGCGGTCCGTGGATCCCACCGATCCTCCGATCCGCGGTCCGTGGATCCCTCCGATCCGCGGCCCGGACCGCTCCGAACCCCCCGGGTCACGATTCCGTTGGTGGCTTGAGTGTTTCGGCGGTGCGGTGCGTACCGGTGGGAGCAACGAGTGAGCAGCGAGTAACCCCACCCGTACCCAACGGCACGAGGATTCGGCATGAGGTCCCTGGAACGGCATCGCGACGTCGCCGCGTACGCGCTCGGCGTGCTGAACGAGGCGGATGCCTTCCGCTTCGAGGACCACCTCATGGAGTGCCCCAGGTGCGCGGCACATGTGACCGAGTTCGGGCCGGTCTCCCGTCAGCTGATGCTCTATCGCCAGGCCACTCCGCGTGCCGTCCACCCGCTGACCGGTCCCGGCCCCCGGCTGCTGGACCGGCTGCTCGCCGAGGTGGCGGTCCGGCGGCGGGCCGGACGCCGCCGGGTGCGGTACGCGGTGGCCGCCTCGGTGGTCCTCGCGGTGGCCGGACCCGCGCTCGCCGTTCTGGCGGGCGGCGCCGAACAGCCGGTGCGGGTCGAGGCGACGGACGCGCGTTCCGGGGTCTGGGCGCGGGTCACCGCCGAGGACACGGTGTGGGGCGGCGAGGTGGAACTGGAGGTCAAGGACGCGGCGGGCCCGCGCCCGTGCCGGCTGGTCGCCGTCGGCCGGGACGGCACGGAGGAGACGGTGACCAACTGGGCCACTCCCGGGCGCGACGCCCGGCCCCACACCATGCGGGGTGGCACGGCGCTGCATCCGGACGACGTCCTGCGCTACGAGGTGCGTTCGGCGCAGGGCGAGACGCTGGTGACACTGCCGGGCGCCTGACGCGGCGGGGCCACCGTGCGGGTGGGGCTACCTCAGCAGGCGGGACATCCGGCGGTCGGCGAGGGGCTTGCCGCCGGTCTGGCAGGTGGGGCAGTACTGGAGCGAGGAGTCGCTGAAGGAGACCTCGCGGATGGTGTCGCCGCACACCGGACAGGGCTGCCCGGTCCGGCCGTGCACCCGCAGCCCACTCTTCTTCTCCGCCTTGAGCCGCCCGGCGGCCACGCCTCGTGACCGCCGGACGGCCTCGGTGAGGGTTTCGCGCAGGGCGGCGTGGAGCCGGGTGGTCTCCTCGGGGGTGAGGGACGCGGCCAGCTTGAACGGGGACATCTTGGCGGCGTGCAGGATCTCGTCGCTGTACGCGTTGCCGACACCGGCGATCAGGCTCTGGTCGCGCAGGGCGCCCTTGAGCTGCCGCCGCTCGTCCTTCAGCAGCGCGGCCAGCCGCCCCTCGTCGAAGTCGTCGGCGAGCGGGTCGGGGCCGAGCCGGGCGATACCGGGGACCTCCTGCGGATCGTGTACGACGTACACCGCGAGGCGCTTCTGGGTCCCGGCCTCGGTCAGGTCGAAGCCCTCGCCGGTCTCCAGGGCGACCCGCAGGGCGAGCGGGCCCTTGCCGGGCCGGGGCGGGCCGTCGGGCAGCCGGTCCTTCCAGTGCAGCCAGCCCGCGCGGGCCAGATGGGTGATGAAGCGGGGGCCGCCGCCGGTCTCCAGGTCCAGGAACTTGCCGTGCCGGTGCACCGCGACGACCTCGCGCCCTTCGATCGAGGAGAGCGGAGGGTCGTACGTCTTCAGCACGCTGATCGCGACGGGCAGCACACGGACGATCTCATGGCCGACCAGATGCTCGGCCAGAAACCCCTTGAGCGCCTCGACCTCGGGAAGTTCCGGCATAGGTCCCAGGGTGCCACCGGGGGCACGGGGGCACAGCCCGGCGGTGGGTTGGGGGGCGTCGGGCGGGGCGGGGGGTCCTGGGCGCGGGCGGGGGTCCACCGGGTCGCGGCTCCGCGGCGGCGTCGCAGGGTGCCGATCGGTCCACGGGACCGGGTCCGCAGGGGAGTCGCGGGGCGCCGCCCGGTCCACGGGGCGCACGGAGGGCGTGAGCGGATTGACGGGGCACCGGCACAGTCGGGGGTGGCCTCCCAGGGCCCGACCGGACCCATGGGACAGCCCGGAAGCGGCATCGCGGGTGGGGCGGGCAGATCCACCGGGCCACACCCGTGCCACGGCGTCCCGGAGTGCCACCGGGCCCATGAGACAGAGCCCGGCAACAGCGGCACGGGGGTGCGACCCGGCTCAGGGCGCATGGCGCCGGGCAGCGGGAGCGCAGGGCTCCGCCCGGTCCACAGGGCACGGCCCGGCAGCAGCGTCGCGGGCGCGAGGGGAACGCCGGGTCACCGGTCCGCGGCGGCATCCCGGGGTTACGCCCGTCGCCCGCCCGCACGGCTCAGCGTCGGCATCGGCATCGGCATCGGCGTCGGCAGGCCGCAGTGCGGGCGGATCCACCTGGACGCAGCCCCGCACCGGCGCCCCGGGAATCCACCCCACCACCCCGGCACCCCCACACCCCCACACCCCGGCACACCCACGCCCCGCCACCGCCACCACCACCGCCCGCACACCCACACCCCGCCACCACCACCGCCCGCACACCCACACCCCGGTACACCACCCCACCGCCCCGAGGCCCACCACCCCACCACCCGCGTCCACATCGCGCCGCCCCCAACCAAAGCGCCCCCGCACCAGCCCACCCCCTCAGTGCCGCAGCGGGACCACGAACTCGCACCACACGCATTTGCCGCCGCCCCGGGCCTCCACGCCCCAGACGTCGGCCAGGAGGTCGACCAGCATGAGGCCGCGGCCGGAGACGCCGGACGTGCCGGGCTCGCGGCGGCGGGGCAGGGCGCTGGAGGAGTCCTCGACCTCGACGCGCAGCCGGCGTTCGGTACCGCCGAGCACCCGCAGGGTGACGATCGCGGCGCCCTCGGTGTGCATCAGGGCGTTGGTGATCAGCTCGTCCGCGACCAGTTCCACCTCGTCGGCGCAGTCCACCGCGCCCCAGGCCCGCACCGCCGCCCGGATCAGATGCCGGGCCTCGGCGAGCGCCTCGGGATCGCCGGGGGCCACCTGCTGCTGGAGCCGGCCGCCGGACTGCGGGGCGTCCAGGCCGCGGCGGCGCAGCAGGAGCAGCGCCACATCGTCGTCGCCGCCGCGCTCCTCGGCCTCCGCGATCAGCAGATCGGCCAGTTCGCGTACGTCCTGCGGGCCGTCGGCGATGAGCGCGGTGAGCGCCTGCATCCCGTCGTCCAGGTCGGCGCCGGGCTGTTCGACCAGCCCGTCGGTGCACAGCAGCAGGGTGTGCCCGGGGTCGAGTTCGACCGTCCCGACGGGATACTCGAGCCGGCCGAACTCCGCCGACAGACCGAGCGGCAGCCCGCCCTCGACGGACACCCGGCGGCAGCTGCCGTCGGTGCTGCGCAAAAGCGGGTCGATATGCCCGGCGCGGACCAGCTGGACCACCCCGGTGGCCAGGTCGGCCTCCGCGTAGAGGCAGGTCGCGAAGCGGTCGGTGTCCAGTTCGTGCAGGAAGACGGAGGCGCGGGCCATCACCGTGGCCGGGTTGTGCCCCTCGGCGGCGTAGGCGCGCAGCACGATCCGCAGCTGGCCCATGACGGCGGCGGCATGGGTGTCATGGCCCTGGACATCGCCGATGACCGCGCCGACCCGGCCGCCGGGCAACGGGATCAGGTCGTACCAGTCACCGCCGATGTCCCGGCCCCGGGCGCCCCCGATGGCGGCGGCCCGGTAGCGCACGGCGACATCGGCGCCGGGCACGCTGGGGATCGTGCGGGGCAGCATGGCCTGCTGCAACCCCTCGGCGATGTCCTTCTCCTGCTCGAAGAACATCGCCCGTTGCAGGCTCTGCGCGATGCTGCTGCCCAGCGCGACCAGGATGTCCCGCTCCTCGTCGGTGAAGCCGCGCCGGTCGCTGTAGAGCAGGCCCATCGCGCCGATCGGGCGGGCCTGGACGATCAGCGGGAGATAGGCGGCGGCCGTGATGTCGAGCTCGGTGATGTGCGGCCACAGGATCGGATAGCCCTCGGCGAACTCGGCCGGCGACTCGATGAACCGCGGGACGAGCGTCCGGACCACCTCGCTCATCGGGTACGGCTCGTCTATCCGGGTGACCCGGGTGCCGGGGACGAAGCTGCCCTCGGGTCCCTCCGCGATCAGCCGGATCCGGCCGGCCTCGACCAGCCCCATCACCAGGCTGGTCGCGCCCAGGTGGGTGACGCCGTGGGTGTCCTTGAGGACGTCGATGACGTCCTGGACCGTCCGGGCGTGGGCGAGCGCGGCCGTGGTCACCTGGACGACATTGCCCTGCCGGTGGCGTACGTCGGGCTGCGGCGGCCGGCCGTCGCGCGCCGCCAGCTCCCGCAGCTCCTGGGTGGCGTCACGGACGATCCCGACGATCCGGCTGGGCCGTCCGGTGCCGTCGCGCCGGATGTAGCCCTGGGTGTGGGTCCAGCGCAGGGTGCCGTCGCGGCGGCGGACCCGGAAGTAGGCGCCGTAGTTCTCGCTGCCGTCCTTGATGGCCTGGGTCACCAGCCCGTCCAGGCGCAGGCCCTCGTTCGGCAGGACGCGGTGCGCCAGGGACTCGGGGTCGCCGTCGAACTCCCCCGGGCGCACGTCGAAGATCTCGAACGCCTGGGCGTCCATGTGGAAGAGCCCGGCGTCCAGATCCCAGTCGAAGGTGCCCATGCGATTGAGCGCCAGGATCGGATCCGGGTGGGCGGGCCAGTCGTCCGGGAGTGACAGGGCGCTCGCTCCCCGATCAACCATGGGCCCACCTTGTCAGTATTTGACCGAATCTTCGAGTTCTTCGAGCGGTCCGGGGGTCAGGTGCGGGGCGAGTCCGCCGGCCGGCCGGACCCGGACACCTCGGTGCCGGCGAGCGGGCAGCGGCGCACCGGACCCCGCCCGCGTCACTATGGTCTGCTGCACCCGCCCGGGTCACCCGGGCTTCCCGGACGGGTACGCACAGTGACGGCCGTGCCCGGGCGGTCCCCGGCGTCCGGTGGCGGGCGGCAGAATGGAGAGGAGGAGCGCACGGCCGTGGACTGGTTCACCGCATCCGAGTACGGGCTGAGCCGGCTGGTCTTCCAGCGGGCGCTGGCCGCCGTGTATCTCGTGGCGTTCCTGACGGCCGCGCTCCAGTTCCGCGCGCTGATCGGGCGGCGCGGGATGCTGCCGGTCCCCCGGTTCGTCGCCCGGGTGCCGTTCGGGCAGGCGCCCAGCGTCTTCCACTTCCACTACTCCGACGGGTTCTTCGCGGCGTGGGCGTGGTCCGGTGTCGCGGTGTCGGCCGCGCTGCTGGCGGGCGTGGACGCGCTGCTGCCGCTGTGGGCGGCCATGCTGCTGTGGCTGCTGCCGTGGCTGCTGTATCTGTCGATCGTCAACGTCGGCCAGACCTGGTACGCGTTCGGCTGGGAGTCCCTGCTCCTGGAGGTCGGTTTCCTGGCGGTGTTCCTCGGCAACGACGAGGTGGCCCCGCCGGTCGTCGTGCTGTTCCTGCTGCGCTGGATCCTGTTCCGGGTCGAGTTCGGCGCCGGTCTGATCAAGCTGCGCGGCGACCGCTGCTGGCGCGACCTCACCTGTCTCTACCACCACCACGAGACCCAGCCGATGCCGGGCCCGCTGAGCTGGTTCTTCCACCATCTGCCGAAACCCGTGCACCGGGTGGAGGCGGCGGCGAACCACTTCACCCAACTCGTGGTCCCCGTCCTCCTGTTCACCCCCCAGCCGATCGCGTCGGCCGCCGCCGCGCTGATGATCGTCACCCAGCTGTGGCTGGTGCTCTCCGGGAACTTCTCCTGGCTGAACTGGGTGACCATCGTGCTGGCCCTGTCCGCGATCCGCTTCCCGGGCGAGGCACCGGCCGCCGTCCCCGCGGCCCCCCTCTGGTACGTGGTCGTGGTGCTCGCCGTGTCCGCGCTGCTGCTGGGCCTCAGCTACCGCCCGGCGGCCAACATGGTCTCCCCGCGCCAGGTCATGAACCGCTCCTTCGACCCGCTCCACCTGGTCAACACGTACGGCGCCTTCGGCAGCGTCAGCCGGGTGCGCCACGAGGTGGTGATCGAGGGCACGGCCGATCCCGTACCGGGCCCGGAGGCACGGTGGCGGGAGTACGAGTTCCGGGGCAAGCCCGGCGATCCGCGGCGCTGGCCGCGCCAGTTCGCCCCGTACCATCTGCGGCTCGACTGGCTGATGTGGTTCGCGGCGCTGTCGCCCGGCTATGCCGCGCCCTGGTTCGGCGCGCTGGTGGAGCGGCTGCTGGCGGACGACCGCGACACCCTGGGGCTGCTGCGCCGCTCCCCCTTCCCGCCCGGCGCCCCGCCCCGCTTCGTCCGCGCCCGCCTCTACCGCTACCGGTACACGACCTGGCGGGAGCTGCGGGCGACGGGCGCGTGCTGGGAGCGGACCTATGTCCGGGAGTATCTGCCGCCGACCCGGCTGGACGACCGGGGGTGACGGCGACCCGGCTGGACGACCCGGCCTGAGGGCGGATCAGGGCCGTACGGCAGGCGGCCCGAGGTCGTACATCCGGGTCGCCGTGGCGTCGAAGAGGTCCGCCCGCTCGTCCTGGCTCAGCTGGGCCGTCAGTTCCCGGGCCGCCGAGACGACCTGGCCGTAGGACGCCGCGAGCGTGCACACCGGCCAGTCCGTGCCGAACATCAGCCGGGCGGGGCCGAAGGCGTCCAGGACGGTGTCGGTGTACGGGCGCAGGTCGGCGACCGTCCAGGAGGTGTGGTCGGCCTCGGTGACCAGGCCGGAGACCTTGCAGACCGTGTTCGGCAGCGCGGCCAGGGTCCGGACCGCCGACTCCCAGGGTTCCAGGGTGCCGGAGGCGATGGGGGGCTTGCCGAGGTGGTCGAGGACGAAGGTGAGGCCGGGATGGTCGGCGGCGGCCTTGGCGGCGGCGGGGAGCTGGCTCGGCCGGAGCAGGAGGTCGTAGACGAGTCCGGCGTCGGCGACCGCCGCGAGGCCCCGGCGGACATCGGGGCGCAGCAGCCAGTCCGGGTCGGGTTCGCCCTGCACCTGGTGGCGGATGCCCTTGAGGAGGTCGCCGCCCGGCAGCGCGCGGAGCCGGGCGAGGTCGTCGGCGACGCCGGGGGCGGTGAGGTCGGTCCAGCCGACGACCCCCGCGATCAGCTCGTGCGCGGCGGCGAGGGCGAGGAACTCCGGGGTCTCCTCGGCGACGGTGATCGTCTGGACCAGGACCGTGCGCTCGATCCCGGCGGCCTCGGCCTCGGGCCGCAGATCGGCGACCGTGAAGTTCCGCCGCAGCGGTGCCAGCTCGGGGCCGGTGATCCAGTCCTGGTCGCGTATCGACAGGTCCCAGACGTGGTGGTGGGCGTCGACGGTCATGGCAGCAGCTCCGGTACGACGGGCAGGGCGGCGTGCGCGCCCGCGCCCGAGGGGTCGTGGACGACGTCGAGGAGTCCGGCCGTCCGGGTCCGCCGGACCCCGTTGACCGGCAGTAGGTCCAGGTCGGCGCGGGCCTGGGGGTGCGGGGTGATGCTCATGACGGCACTCCCGGCAGGTCGGCGGGCAGCAGCCCTTCGTGGACCAGTTCCCGCCAGAAGGCGGCGGGCACGGCCCTGCGGAACTGTTCGGCGCAGTCGTCGGCCTCGGCGGCCGAGCGGGCGCCGACCAGGACGGCGGTGACGGCCGGGTGGGCGGCGCAGAAGGCGAGGGCGGCGGCGCGCAGGGTGGTGCCGTGGCGTTCGGCGACGGCCTTCAGGCGCAGGGCGCGGGCGAGCAGGTCGGGGGGCGCGGCGGCGTAGTCGTAGGTGCTGCCGGGTTTCGGGTCGGCCAGCAGGCCGGAGTTGAAGGCGCCGCCGAGGACCACCGAGACGTTCCGCTCCCGCGCGGCGGGCAGCAGATCGGTGAGGGCGCTCTGGTCGAGGAGGGTGTAGCGGCCCGCGCACAGCACCACGTCGATGTCGGTGTCCCGGACGAAGCGGGTGAGCATGGCCGTCTGGTTCATGCCCGCGCCGATCGTGCCGACCACGCCCTCCGCGCGGAGCTTCTCCAGCGCCGGGTAGCCCTCACGGAACGCCTGCTCGGACCGTTCGTCGGCGTCGTGGAGGTAGACGGTGTCGACGCGGTCGAGGCCGAGGCGTTCGAGGCTGGACTCCAGCGTGCGGCGGACGCCGTCGGCGGTGAAGTCCCACACCCGGCGGTGATCGGCGGGCACGGCGAAGCCGTTGGCGAGGTCGTCACCGGCGGGGCCGTCGGTCGGTTCCAGTCGCCGGCCGACCTTGGTGGAGACGGTGAATTCGCTACGGGGGTGTCCATGCAGGGCGGCGCCGAGACGGCGTTCGGACAGGCCGAGGCCGTAGTGCGGGGCGGTGTCGAAGGCGCGGATGCCCTGGCGCCAGGCGGCGGCGACGGTCTCGTACGCCTGCTCGTCGGTGAGGGCGGTGAAGAGATTACCGAGGGGGGCGGCGCCGAGGGCGAGGGCGACGGGGGCGGGGGTCGGCCCGCCGGGGGGTGTCGGACCGGCGGGGGTGGCCGGTACCGGACCGGCGGGGACAGCGGGTGCCGGACCGGCGGGGGTGGTCGGTGCGGGACCGCCGGAGGCAGTCGGTGCCGGACCGCCAGAGGCAATCGGAGCCGGACCGGCGGGACCGTCGGGGGCGGCGGTCATCGGGTTGCCGCCGGGCGCAGGCGCAGGCCCTGCATGCCGCCGTCGACGGCGAGGGCGGTACCGGTGGTGGCGCCGGACAGGGGGCTGGCGAGGTAGGCGATGGCGCCCGCGACCTCGGCGGCGGAGACCAGCCGTCCGGAGGGCTGGCGGGCCTCCAGGGCGGTGCGCTCGGTGGACGGGTCGTCGGCCGCGCCCAGCAGCCGGCCGACCCACGGAGTGTCCACGGTCCCGGGGTTGACGCAGTTGACGCGGATGCCCTCGCGGACGTGGTCGGCGGCCATGGCGAGGGTCAGGGAGTACACCGCGCCCTTGGTGGCGCTGTAGAGCGCGCGTTGCGGCAGGCCCGCGCTGGCGGCGATGGAGCAGGTGTTGACGATCGCCGCGTGCGCGGAGTCGCGCAGGTGCGGGAGACTGGCGCGGGCGGCACGGACCATGCCGAGGACGTTGACGTCCATGACCCGGTGCCACTCGGCGTCGTCGTTGTCCTCGACGGTGCCCTGGGCGCCGATCCCCGCGTTGTTGACCAGGACGTCCAGCCCGCCGAGGTCGGCGACGGCCGCCGCGACCGCCGTACGCACGGAGGCGTCGTCGGTGACATTGGCGCGGTAGCCGAGGAGCGGCTTCTCCACGCCGGAGGGGTCCAGGTCGAGCACGGCCACCTGGGCGCCGCGCGCGGCGAGAAGTTCTGCGGTGGCCCGGCCGATTCCGGAGGCTCCACCGGTCACCAGGGCCTTCAGGCCCTCGAAGTCACTCATGCCGCATTGCCTTTCATCGGGTTGCTCTCGGTCTGTAGGTCGGCGGCCCAGAAGGTGCCGCCGGGGAAGGTGTAGTGCTCGATGGACTCCGGCCGCATCTCGGCCGAGAATCCGGGCGCCGTGGGTGCCCGGTAGTGACCCTGGCCGATCACCACCGGGTCACGGAAGTGGTCGTGCAGATGATCGACGTATTCGATGACCCGGTTCTCGGTGGTGCCGGAGACGGCGAGGTAGTCGAACATCGACAGGTGCTGGACGAGTTCGCACAGGCCGACGCCGCCCGCGTGCGGGCAGACCGGGACGCCGAAGCGGGCCGCGAGCAGCAGGATGGCGAGGTTCTCGTTGACCCCGCCGACGCGGGCGGCGTCGAGCTGGAGGACGTCGATGGCCCCGGCCTGGAGCAGTTGCTTGAAGACGATGCGGTTCTGGACGTGCTCGCCGGTGGCGACCTTCACCGGGGCCACGGCCTGGCGGATGGCGGCGTGCCCGAGCACGTCGTCGGGGCTGGTGGGCTCCTCGACCCAGTACGGGTCGAACTCGGCGAGCGCCTCGGTCCAGCGGATCGCCTCGGCCACGTCCCAGCGCTGGTTCGCGTCGATCGCCATCCGGATGTCCGGGCCGATCACGGACCGGGCGACCCGGCAGCGCCGGATGTCGTCGGCCAGGTCGGCGCCGACCTTCAGTTTGATCTGCCGGTAGCCGTCGGCGACGGCCTGGGCGGCGAGCCGGGTGAGCTTGGCGTCGTCGTAGCCGAGCCAGCCGGGGGACGTGGTGTAGGCGGGGTAGCCGCGCTCCAGCAGCCGGGCGCGGCGCTCCCCGGCGCCCTCGCGTCCGCGCCGCAGCAGGTCGAGGACGTCGTCGGGGGTGAGCGCGTCGGAGAGATAGCGGAAGTCGATCTGCCGGACCAGCCACTCGGGTTCGGCGTCGGCGAGGAACTGCCACAGGGGTTTGCGGGCGCGTTTGGCGGCGAGGTCCCAGACGGCATTGACGACCGCGCCGATCGCCATGTGCATCACGCCCTTCTCGGGCCCGAGCCAGCGCAGCTGACTGTCGCCGATCAGGTCGCGGAAGAGCGATCCGGGGTCGGCGCACAACTCGTCGACGGACCGTCCGGTCACATGGTGACGCAGGGCGTGGATCGCGGCGACCTGGACCTCGTTGCCCCGCCCGATGGTGAAGCTGAAGCCGTGCCCCTCCGGCTCCCCGTCGCCGTCGGTGCGCAGCACGACGTACGCGGCCGAGTAGTCGGGGTCCGGGTTCATCGCGTCGGAGCCGTCCAGCTCGCGCGAGGTGGGGAACCGGATGTCGTGGGTGTCGACCGCGGTGATGCGGGCGGGCGTCGGGCTCACGGAGGGCCTTTCGGACGGCGATGGGGGCAGAGGTGTCATGGGGAGCGGGAGGGCAGGGGGGTCAGTCCTGGGCCCGGCCGGTCGTCACCCGGGCGATCATCAGGGCGATCAGGATGATTCCGCCGTAGATGGCCTGGATCCAGAAGGAGGGCACCTGGGCGAGGGTGAGCAGGTTCTGCACCACGCCGAGCAGGAGTACGCCGGTCAGGGCGCCGAACATGGTGCCCTTGCCGCCGTCGAGGCTGATGCCGCCGATCACGGCCGCCGCGAACACCGTGAAGATCATGTTGTTGCCCTGGTTGGCGCTGATCGCGCCGACGTACCCGGTCTGCATGATCCCGCCGACGGCGGCGAGGACTCCGGCGACGACGAACACGCCGAGCATGACCCGCTCGACGCGGATACCGGCGGCGCGGGCCGCCTCCGGGTTGCCGCCGATGGCGTACAGCGCGCGGCCCACGCGGTGGTACTTGAGGACCAGTCCGGCGACCGCGAAGGCGAGGGCGGCGAGCCACACCGACATCGGGATGGTGAGGAAGGTGGTGGTGGCCAGGGAGTAGAACGAGTCGGGCATGCCGAACAGGGTCTTGCCCTCGGTGGCGCCGACCAGCAGTCCGCGCAGCACGATCAGCATGGCCAGCGTGACGATGAACGCGTTGAGCCTGAACTTGACGACGAGGATGCCGTTGAAGGCGCCGACCAGCGCGCCCGCCACCAGGACGGCCGCCAGGGCGAGGGCCGCCGGGAGTTCGGTGCCCCACCCGGAGGCGGCGGCGGGCAGCACCAGCAGGGCGCCCACGGCGGGCGCGACGCCGACGACCGACTCCAGGGACAGATCGAACTTGCCGGTGATCAGCACCAGCGACTCAGCGAGCACCACCATGGCGAGCGCGGCGGAGGCGCCCAGGATGGAGATCAGGTTCCGCTCGGTCAGGAACGAGTCGTTGACCAGCGCGCCCAGGATCAGCAGCAGCACGAGGGCGGGCAGCAGGGCGAGTTCACGGGCCCGGCGGAGCAGGACCGTCCTGGCCGAGGCGGTGGCGGGGGCGCCGGGAGCCGCGAGTGGTCCCCTCGCCTTGGTGTCCGCCGTGGTGTCAGCCATGGTGGTCCACTCCTTCGATGGAGGCGATCAGCTCGTGGTCGTGCCAGCCCGCCGGGTGCTCGGCGACGACACGGCCGTGGAAGAGGACGAGGACGCGGTCGCAGCGGCGCAGGTCGTCGAGTTCGTCGGAGACGACGAGCACCGCGATGCCGTCGTCCCGGGCGCTGTCCATGCGGGCCAGCAGGGACTCCTTGGACTTCACGTCCACCCCGGCGGTGGGGTTGATCAGCACCAGCAGCCGGGGGTCGGAGGCGAGCGCGCGGGCCATGACGACCTTCTGCGCGTTGCCGCCGGACAGGTCGGCCACGGGCTGGTCGGGGCCCTCGGTGTGGATGTCGAGGCGGTCGATGAGGCCGGCGGCGACCTGGCGCCGCCGCTCACCGCCGACGAACCCGAACCGGCCGAGCCGGTCCAGGACGCTCAGGGTGGCGTTGTCGCCGACGGTCATGCCGGACACCAGCCCCTGGTCGTGCCGGTCGCGCGGCACCCAGCCGACCCCGGCGTCCAGCGCGGCCCGCACCTGCCCGAACGGCAGCGGGCGCCCGTCGATCAGCGCGGTCCCGGCCGTGGGGGTGTGCAGCCCCGCGAGCGTCTCGGCCAGCTCGATCTTCCCGCTGCCGCTGATCCCGGCGAGCCCGACGACCTCACCCCGGCGCACGGTCAGCTCGATGCCGTCGTACGAGGGTGAGGTGAGCCCTTGTACGTCGAGCAGGACGGGAGCGTCGGCCGGCGTGGGCGCGCTGCGCCGCCGTACCGCCTGGTCGGCGACGTGCTCCCCCGCCATGGCCTCCACCAGGGCCGGGCGCGGGAGGTCGGCGACGGGCGCGGTGGTGATCCAGCGGGCGTCGCGCAGCACGGTGACGGTCTGGCAGACCTCGTAGACCTCCTGGAGGTGGTGGGAGATGAACAGGAAGGTCACGCCCGAGTCCTGGAGCGCCCGCATCCGGGTGAACAGCCGTTCGATCTCCCGCTTGTCGAGCTGGGCGGTGGGTTCGTCGAGGACGATGAAGCGGGCGCCGAAGCTGAGCGCGCGGGCGATCTCCACCAGCTGCCGGTCCTCGACCTTGAGGTCGGCGGTGCGCGCCTCGGGGTCCACGCGCACGTCCCAGGTGGCGAGGAGGCCGGCGGCCTCGGCGCGGAGCTTGCGCCAGCTGATGAAGCCGCGGTGCAAGGGCTGACGGTTGATGAAGAGGTTCTCGGCGACCGTGAGTTCCGGGACCACGGTCGGTTTCTGGTAGACGCAGGCCACCTTGCGGCGCCAGGCGTCGCGGTCGGTGAGCGGGGGCGCGGGTTCGCCGTCGAAGCTCACCGTGCCCTCGTCGGCGGCCTGGAGGCCGGTGAGGATCGAGACGAGGGTGGACTTTCCGGCGCCGTTGCGGCCGACGAGCGCGTGCGACTCGCCGGGCAGCACGGTGAGCCGGCCGTCGCCCAGGGCGGTGGTGGCGCCGTACCGCTTGACGATGCCCCGGGCTTCCACCAGGGGCTGGTGTGGGGGTTGGCTGCGTTGGCTGCGTTGGCTGCTCATCCGACCGTGTTGCCCCACAGCTCGGGGTCGTCCACGTTCTCCTTGGTGACCAGCGGCGCGGGCAACTGGTCCTCCAGGATGCCGCTGGGCAGCTCCACGATCTCGGAGCCGTGGTCGGTCGGGCCGGGCTCGAAGGTCTTCCCCTCCATCGCGGCCTTGATGTAGTACATGCCGTACTTGGCGTACAGGTCCGCCGGCTGCGACACCGTGGCGTCGATCTCGCCGTTGCGGATGGCCTCGTACTCCTGCGGGATGCCGTCGTTGGAGACGATCGTGATGTGGCCGTCCTCGCCGGCCTTCTTCAGCATGCCCTTGGACTTCAGGGTCTGGAGGGTGGGCGCGAGATAGACGCCGCCCGCCTGCATGTAGATGCCCTTGAGGTCGGGGTTGGCGTTGAGCAGGGTGTCGAGCTTGGACGCGGCGGTGTTGGACTTCCACTCGGCGGGGATCTCCAGGACCTCCAGCTCGGGGAAGTTCTCCTGGACGCAGGAGCGGAACGCCTCCGAGCGCTCACGGCCGTTGACCGAGGCGAGATCGCCCATGATCTGCACGACCTTGCCGGAGGGGATCTGCTCGCCGAGGTACTGACACGCCTTCTCCCCGTACGCCACGTTGTTGGCGCGGACCACCATCGCGACCTTGCCCTGGTCGGGCGCCACGTCCACGGCGACGACCGGGACGCCCTTGCGTTCGGCCTGGTCGAGCCCGGCCTCGATCGCGGCGCTGTCCAGGGGGGCGACTATGAGTCCCTTCACGCCCTGGTTGAGCTGGTTGTTGATGTCGGTGATCTGCTGCGAGGGGTCGCTGTTGGAGTTGACCGTCTTCAGCGCGTCGACGCCCTCGGACTCCGCCATCTTCGGTACGTAGTCGTTGTACGACTGCCAGAACGGCGAGGTCAGCAGGGGCAGGATCACCCCGACCTCGCCCTCGCCGCCGGACGCGTCCGCGCCCCCGGTGTCCTTGGTGCTGCCGCACGCCGTGAGCGCGAGGGCGGCACAGGCCGCCGCCGCCAGGGCGCGTGAGGCGCGTGAGGGAGCGAAACGTCCAGTTCCGTCGGCCATCTGCCAGCTCCTCAAGAAGCATGATCGAGCAGTTGCCCGCATATTTATCAGACCACTTCACCTCGCCAACACCCCGCGGGCGCCATTTTCCCGGTTTTTTGGCCCAAGTGGTCCGACCACCTCCATAGTGGTCCGACCACTTCCACGGTTAGACTCGGCGCACCCGGCGACTGGAGGAGTGGCGTGAACGAGACGGCGACGACGGAGACCGGGGCCGGTGACGAGGCGGCGACCGCGCAGAAGGGCACGGTTCCCCAGCGGGCGATCGAGCGGATCAAGGCGATGATCGCGGAGGGCTCGCTGGAGCCGGGGCAGCGGCTGCCGACCGAGCGCGATCTGGCGGTCCAGCTCGGCATCTCCCGCAGCTCGATGCGCGAGGCGATCCGGGCGCTGACCGTGCTCGGTGTCCTGGAGGCCCGGCACGGCTCCGGCATCTACGTCACCCAGCTCCAGGCCGGCGATCTGCTGGAGACCTTCGGCGTGGTGGCCGATCTGTCCCGCGGCCCCCGGCTGGTCGAACTCCTGGAGGTGCGCCGGATCCTGGAGTCCACCGCGACCGCGCTGGCCGCCGCCCGGATCACCCCGGAGCAGCTCGCCGAGGTCGAGCGGCATCTCGCGGCGATGAACGCCACCGAGGACCCCGAGCGGATCCTCGCCCACGACCTCGCCTTCCACCGCGAGATCGCCACGGCCGCGGGCAACGAGACCATGGCCGCGATCCTGGAGGGCCTGTCCTCACGCACCTTCCGGGCCCGCGTCTGGCGCGGCTACCAGGAGGAGGGCGCGTTCGAGCGCACCCGGCGCGAGCACGCCGCGATCCATCGCGCGCTGGCGGCCCGCGACCCGGAGGCGGCACGCGCGGCGGGCGCGGCGCATGTGGGCGAGGTGGAGCACTGGCTGCGGGCGCAGTTGGCGACGTGAGGCCGGGGGGCTGATCCGGGCGGGGGCCCTGCCCCGACCCCTACCCGGGTGAGGACCCTGCCCCACCCTGAGCCCATGTCCGGATCCGAGGGGCACATGTCCCTACGGACACTCCTGTTCTTCTGCCTTCTGCGGTTGATTGATGGTGAGCAATCGATTCCAGGAGGCAAGTCCCCATGACCACCACCGAACCCCACGAGATCGCCGGCATCACCGTGCCGGACAGCGCCCTGGTCCGCGAGGCCACGGAACTCGTCCGTGACGAGGCATCCGAGGTGGTGTACCACCACTCCCGCCGGGTGTTCTTCTGGGGTTCCCTGCGCGGCCGGGCCCGGGGGCTGTCCGCCGACCCCGAACTGCTCTATGTCGGCGCCCTCTTCCACGACCTGGGCCTGACCGAGCGCTACCGCCGCGCCGACCAGCGCTTCGAGATCGACGCCGCCGACGAGGCCCGGCGGTTCCTGGTCCGGCACGGCATCGCGGACGCGTCGGCCGACCTGGTCTGGCAGGGCATCGCGCTGCACACCACGCCGGAGATCCCCTGGCACATGGCCCCCGAGGTCGCCCTGGTCACGGCCGGTGTGGAGGCGGATGTGCTGGGCCTGGGCCTGAAGGAGATCGGCGACGACGCGCTGAAGCAGGTCGTGGCGGAGCACCCGCGCCCCGACTTCAAGCGGCGCATCCTCGAAGAGTTCACCGACGGCATCGCACACCGCCCGCAGACGACGTTCGGCAATGTGAAGGCCGACGTCCTGGAGCGGTACGTGCCCGGTTACCGGCGGGAGAACTTCGTCGACATCATCCTGAACTCCGACTGGGCCGAGTGAGCCCCCGTCGGCCGCCGCCCCGCCGCTGGGAATCCGGCGGGGTCCCGGCCGACGGGTTCCCCAGCGTGACCGGCCGGTGACGCCCCACCACACCGGCCGGTCACGCGATCTCGTTCACCTGCTCCGGCTCCAAGCGTGCGGGCCCCCGCTGTTCGTTGGCGGGGGCCCGCTGTTGGTTTGCGAGGGCCCGCTGTTGGTTTGCGGGAGCCCGCTGTTCGTGGGCACGCTCCCGCCCTTCGTCCGCGGGTTCGCTCTCCTCGCCCGCGCGCTCCCGCCGTACGACGGCCTGCTCTCAGGGGTCATCCGGGCACTGCCGCTGCTCGTCCACGTAGTCCCGCTGCTCGTCCGCGTACGACCGCCGCGCGTCCGCGTGCGACCGCTGCTCGTCGACTTGCTACCGCTGCTCGTCCGCGAACACGCGCTACTCGTCCGCGAACACGCGCTGTTCGTCCGCGAACGCACGCTGTTCGTCCGCGAACGCACGCTGTTCTTTCGCGTGCTCCCGCGCGGTCGAGCGGAATCGTTCGCGGTACGTGCCCGGAGTGATCCCCAGCAGCCGCCGGAACGCCCGCCGCATGGTCTCCACCGAGCCGAAGCCGCCGGACCGCGCCACCGCGTCGAGCGGGTCGTCGCCGCTCTCCAGCAGCGCCTGCGCCGCCTCCAGCCGGACCCGCTCCACGAACTCCGCGGCCGTCCCCCCGGTCTCGGCCCGGAACAGCCGGGACAGATGCCGCTCGCTGACCCCGGCCGTACGGGCCATCAACGCGAGGGTGTGCTCGGCGCGCGGGTCGGCGGTGACCGCGTCCAGGACCCGGCGCAGCACCGAGTCCGGCGGATACTTCGCGCTCTGCCGCACCGAGAACTGCGACTGCCCGCCGGGCCGGGCCATGAACACCACCAGTTGCCGGGCCGCCGCCCGCGCCACGTCCGCGCCGAGGTCGCCCTCGACCAGCGACAGCGTGAGATCGATCCCGGCGGTGATCCCGGCCGAGGTGATGAACCGCCCGTCCCGCACGAAGATGGCGTCACTGTCGACCTCGACGTCCTGGTAGCGGGCGGCGAGATCGGCGGCGAGCCGCCAGTGGGTGGCCGCCCGGCGCCCGTCGAGCAGCCCGGCGGCGGCCAGCGGGAAGGCGCCCGCACAGATCCCGGCGACCGTACGGGCCCCGCCCGCCAGCTGTCGTACCCCCGCTATCAGCGGGGTGTCGGCGACCGCCGCCCACCAGTCGGGGCGGCCGGGCACCATCAGCGTGTCGACGGCGAAGTCGACGTCCTTCAGCGCCAGGTCGGGCACCAGCCGTATCCCCGCCGTCCCGGTCACCGGCTCGCCGGTGACGGAGGCGGTGGTGATCCGGTACGCCCCGCCGTGCTCGTTGGCCGCGGCGTACACCTCCAGCGGGCCCGTGACATCGAGGATCTGCACGCCCTCGAAGACGACCATCAGGACCTGGTGGGGCGGTGCCGTGTGCATGCCCCGATCCTCGCGGGAGGGGTGCGGTCGGGGCAAGCCGAAGGGTCGCCGACGCGATTACGCGGATCGAATGGAGGGCTGTCCCGCCGCCGCGGGGCAGCCCTCCACCGCGAAACGATCAACTCCGTTCGATCACTTCCGCCCGCTCACAGCGGCCCGCGGGCTCCGCCCGCTCACCGCCACTCCACCTTGAACACCCACACATGCTCACCCGCCCGCCGGGCCGCCTCCGGCACGTCGATCACCAGCGATCCGGCGCGGACGGTCCAGTTCAGCGGGCGCGGATGGCCGAGCATGGTCACTCGGTCACCGTTCCTGATCGGCACCGGTGCCCCCACCGTGAGCTTGGCGCCGGGGCGGGCGAGCGAGTGGATGTAGAACGCCTCGTTCTGCCGGACCGTGAACCGCAGGTCGTCGCCGAGCTGCGCCATCCGCGCCCAGTACGTGGTCCCGTAGATCGCCTCGCCGTTGGCCTTCAGCCAGTTTCCGGTCTCGCGCAGCCGGCGTTCCATGATCTCCGGGATGGTGCCGTCCGCGCGGGGCCCGATGTCGAGCAGGAAGTTGCCGTTCTTGGAGACGATGTCGACCAGGCTGTGCACGACCTCCTCGGTGGTCATGTACATCGCGTCGGGCGTGGCCTGGTTGTAGCCGTAGCTGCGCGGATCGAGTCCGCGGCTGGCCTCCCATTTGGCGACGACCGTGTTGTCGTAGGTCGTGTACTCGGGTGTGGTGTAGTCGTGGAAGCCGATCCCTGATCGATCGTTCACGGTCACTTCGATCGGTTTGGGGCGGTTCTTGGCGTGGTTGAAGTACTCGGCGAGCACGTTCACGCTGTCGTTCGCGCCGCCGATGTCGCACCACAGCACCTCGGTGTCGTAGCCGTGGATCAGCTCCAGCATCTGCGGGGCCTGGTAGTCCTTCACATAGTCCTTGCCCGCGGTGTAGCCGAGGTACGGCTCGGGCGCGTGCGTGTACGGGTTGCGCGGGGCGTGGCCCATCCACGGGTTGTCGGGGTTGAACCACTCGGGCATCGAGAAGTACAGCCCGCGGTGGAGTTCGGGGGTGTACCGCTTGGACGCGTCGAACAGTTCCTTGATCAGGTCGCGGCGCGGGCCCATCTTCACCGAGCTGCGTTCGGAGACCTTGGTGTCCCACAGGGCGAAGCCCTCGTGGTGCTTGGAGGTCAGCACGTGGTACTGGGCGCCCGCGTCCCGGAACAGTTCGACCCAGGCGCGCGGGTCGAAGCGCTCCGCGCGGAACATCGGGATGAAGTCGTCGTAGGTGAAGTCCTCGCCGTAGGTCTGCCGGTGGTAGGCGTGCACGGCGTTGTCGGGGCGCTGGAGCCACTCCCAGTACCACTCGGCGTACTGCTCGCCGGGCGGTGACCAGGCGGGCACCGAGTAGACGCCCCAGTGGATGAAGATCCCGAACTTGGTGTCCTGGAACCAGTAGGGCGCCTGGTGCCCGGCGAGCGATGTCTCGGTCGGCTGGTAGTCGGGGACGCCGAGGGTCAGGGCCGTGCTGCGCCGGTCGGCCGTGGCGCCCCGGCCGGTGACGCTGACGGTGCCGTCCTGCCGGGTGCCGGGCGCGGTTCCGGCGCGGTTGCGGATGCCGACGCGCACGCGTGCCTGTTCGCCGGGGTCGAGCCGGCTGATTCCGACGGGGCCGACCGTCCGGGCGCCGGGGACCGATACGTTCACGGTCACGTCGTCCGCGGCCAGCACGGCCGTGGTGCCCGCGTTGACCACGGTGGCCTCGACGCTCTGCGCGCCTGATCGTTCGATCAGCGAATTGGTCGTATGTGCGTCGCGGATCGCCAGTGCGCGTCCCTCGGCCGGGGGTTGCAGGGACAGCGCGAAGACGTGCAGGGACGTCCTGCCCTCCTGGGCGGGGCTGGTGGTCGGCAGGGTGAGCGCCACCGCCTCGCGGGAGCTGTCGGTCCAGACCTCGGCGATGCCGATGCCCACGCTGTGCTGGTCCTTGCCGCCGTCGGGCTGATAGCGGTAGGGCGCCGACACCGGGCCCCCGCCGGCCTGGTACCAGTCGGTGCCGCCGAGCCCGGCGGTGCTGGTCGAGCCGTCGGCGTAGTGGACGGTGAGGGTGCCGGAGGCGTTGCCGTAGCTGCCGGCGGTCAGGAACAGGGCGGACAGATAGCGGCCCTTGGGGAGTTCGATGCGCTGGCCGAGCGCGACAACGTTGTTCTTGGCCCCGGCATCGGACGACGGGAACAGGAACGGGATCCCGTCGGCCTCGATCGGGCCCGAGGGCAGTTCCTCGCCGGGGAAGGTGTAGCCGGACCCGTCGAAGTCACCGCCGCGCGCGGCGGCCGTGTCGATGCCGTCGTTGTCGAAGTAGGCGTCCAGGGGGACCGGCACCGGCTCCGGGACGGGCACCCACGCTGCCTGCCCTGGGTCGGCACCCTCCCCCGGCGGGGCCTCCCCCTGTGCGGCGTGCGCCCCGCCCGCCCCGGCGAGCGGAAGCGCGGCGGCAGCGGCGGTGCCCGCCGCCGCACCCAGCACCGTGCGTCTTGGATACATGGCCATAGCGGCTCCAAGCGGCTCGATTCATCGGATGTCTGAAGAGTGGGTGGAGTTCATGAGCCTGTCAACGGGGTGCGCAAGGACGTAAGTTGAGCAAGTGGTCGGATGTCAGCCAAGCCGCCGAACCGTATACGAACCCCAGGCGCGAGGCCGCCGCGCCGCTCGCCCGTGCCGGGCATCGGGTGCCGCGCCCGTGACGACGGACGGCGCCCCCAGGAATGACCTGGGGGCGCCGTGTCGAGGTGGGTCTTCCGGGACCGGCACGGGCGTGACATCCGCACGCCCATGCGGTCGGCGATCGCGATGTGTCCGGCGGTGGTCCGCGCGGACGCTGCCCGCGTCAGTCCACGCTGGGCAGGATGTGCGGCTCGGCGAGGTCGTCCTCGTACCCCGCGAGACGGATGGGGGCGGACCTGGCCCACACGTCGAGGCTGCCGATGTCGCCGGGCTTGCGGCCCGGTCGCTGCGGCTGTTCCTCGGGGGGCTGATCGCGATCGGTCTTCTCCGGTGTCACCGCGCACTCCTTATGTGTCGGGTCACCCTCGGGGCGTCGCCGGTCACACTGCGCTCCGGCACCCGACGCCCGCTCGGGTCTGGCTTGAACGGTCGGACGCGGTGGCGCCGGCATCTGGGTGAGAGCAGGCCGTGATGAACCGGCGTGTCAGGGGGCGGACCATGGGTGTGGGTGGGACCCCTTGGTGCTGTCCGTCGCCCCCAGATTAACCAAATGAGCGGGCCCCCGCTCGATGGGGCTGAAAACAACGGGTAACTATCGGACATCGCCGCGTGGCCGAACAATCCATTTCTACACCTGTTTGTTACATAATGCGTCATTTTGGAGTCACCCGATCGGCGCAACGTGACGAACGGGGATGCGAGCTGGTCGCGCAGTTCAAGCACCGTTGGCTGAGCCGAAAGGTCGCCATGATCTGCTGCGTGGCGGTACCGCTGTCTCGCGGGAGGACCGACGCATGGAGCTGCGCAGCGTCGAGAAGCTGATGGACCTGCTGTACGCGTGCCGGGGCGCGTGGGACTCACCCGACGGCACGGGCGACCCGGTGGACCTGCACGATCACGCCCTCCAGACCGCCGCCCTGCTGCGCCGCGGCCGCCCCGCCGACAAGGAACTCCAGGTGGCCGGGCTGGTGCACGACATCGGGCAGCTGCTGCGCCCCGGCGACGACGCCGGACACGCCGACCGTGCGGCGGACGCGGTGCGGTCCCTGCTCGGCGAACGGGTCTCCCGGCTCGTACGGCTCCATGTCCCCGCCGAGCGGTATCTCGCCGCCGTGTCGCCGGACCGGGGGCTGTCGCCGCGGAGCGCGCTGACCCTGTGGGCGCAGGGCGGCCCGATGAGCCCGGCCGAGGCCGCCGCCTTCGCCCGGGACCCGCTCGCCGAGGACGCCATCGCCCTGCGCCAGGCCGACGAGGCGGGCCGGGTCGTGGGGCTCGACGCGGGGGTGCTGGAGGACTGGCGGACGGTGCTGGAACTGGTCGCGGCCCGGCATGCGCGCCTGGGGGCGGTGGACTGACCCCGGGATCGGCCCCGTAAGGCCCGGGGCATCGCCCGGTCCTGCCCGCCGATCCCGGGCCGGAGACCCATCGATCCCGGGACGGAGACCCACCGACCCCTGGCCGGAAACCGCCCGTCACCCCGCCCCGCCCGGGTCGCGGACCGCCCGTCACCCTGCCCCGCCCCGTGAATGGCAGCCCCCACCCCCCGATGCGATCGTGGAGGGAACGTTCGCCGGCCGGCACAACCCCGGCGCTTTGGCCGGGGCGCTCCGGTGGACGGTCGTGGAAGGTGGACCCATTCATGAGCGACACCACACCGCCGCCGACCTCCCCTCCTCCCCCGGTCCCCCCGTCCGGGGCGGGGTCCGGGGCCGGACACCAGGCGCCTCCGCCTCCTCCGCCATCCCCGCCCCCGGCCGCGCACCCCAAGGGGGCCGATCACCGGGACCTCTCCCGGGTCGTGCTGTTCTACGCGCTCGCGCTGGCCGCCCTGCTCGCCGGCGTGGGCGCGCTGCTGACGGGCATCGCGTGGCTGGAAATGGCGGACACGGCGGACAACAGCCGCTCCTTCTGGTGACCGCGCACCCGGCGACCGCGCACCTGGCACGCGTACCCCCGGTGACCGCCCACCCGGCCCCCGTGGGCGTCGTTCACCAGTTCCCGGGCGCGTAGTCCTTCAGGAAGACGCCGTACAGGTCGTCGCCCGCCTCGCCGCGCACGATCGGGTCGTAGACGCGGGCCGCGCCGTCGATCAGGTCGAGCGGGGCGTGGAAGCCCTCGTCGGCGAGCCGCAGCTTGTCGTAGTGCGGGCGTTCGTCGGTGATCCAGCCGGTGTCGACCGAGGTCATCAGGATGCCGTCGGTCTCGAACAGCTCGGCGGCGCTGGTGCGCGTCACCATGTTCATCGCGGCCTTGGCGGCGTTGGTGTTCGGGTGCCCCGCGCCCTTGTAGCCACGGCTGAACACGCCCTCCATCGCGGAGACGTTGACGACGTACGCGTGCTTGCTGTCCGCCGCGCGGGCGGCGTCGGCCATCACCGGGCGGAGCTTGCTGATCAGGATGAACGGAGCCGTGTAGTTGCACAGCTGGGTCTCCAGGAGTTCGACCGGGGAGATCTGGTCGATGCTCTGCACCCAGGTGTTGGAGTCGACGACATCGGGCACCAGGCCGCCGGCGTCGATGGCGGTGCCCGCGCGGTGCCGCTCCACGCTGGCGTTGCCCGCGACGAGCGCGAGATCGGCGACCTGCTGCGCGTCGAGCCCCGAGATCCCGGCGGGCAGCGCGGCCAGTCCGTCGACGGCGCCGGAGCCGAAGGCGCCGATGACCTGGTGGGCGGGGAGTTCACCGGCGGGCAGCGGGGCGCTCTCGCCGTCGACCAGGGCGGCGTACGCGGAGGGCAGCCGTCGTACGGTCTGGGTGGCGTTGTTGATCAGGATGTCCAGCGGGCCCTGCTCGGTGATCCGGTCGGCGAGGGCGACGGCCTGGGCGGGGTCGCGCAGATCGATGCCGACGACCTCCAGGCGCTGGAGCCAGTCGGCGGAGTCGTCCATGGCCTTGAAGCGGCGGATGGCGTCCTTGGGGAAGCGCGTGGTGATCGTGGTGTGGGCGCCGTCGCGCAGCAGCCGCAGCGCGATGTACATGCCGATCTTGGCCCGGCCGCCGGTGAGCAGCGCGCGCTTGCCGGTGAGGTCGGTGCGGGCCTCGCGCTTGGCGCGGTTCTGGGCGGCGCAGCTCTCGCAGAGCTGGTGGTAGAAGTAGTCGACCTCGACGTAGCGGGTCTTGCAGACGTAGCAGGAGCGGGGGCGCTGGAGTATCCCGGCGATCCGGCCCTGCTCGGTGCGGGAGGAGGGCAGCAGGCCCTCGGTCTCGTCGTCGATGCGCTCGGCGGAGCCGGTCGCGGTGGCCTCGGTGACCGCCTTGTCGTTGGCGGTCTTGGCGGCCCGGCGCTCCTGGCGGCGGCGCTGCTTGACCGTGCGGTAGATGCCGGCGGTGGCGCGGCGCACGGCGATGGCGTCGGGGTGGTCGACCTCCAGCCCGTCGAGGTCGGCCAGCACGCCCAGGCAGACGGCGAGCCGCTCGGGGTCGATGCCGGGGCCGTACGCCACCTCGTCCGTGCTCGTCGGGCCGTCCTGTGTCACCGTCATCGCCGCTGCCGTTTCCCTGCTGCCCGCGCGGCGCTCCGTGCGCGTCCGCTGTCCGAACGGCGAATTTTACGGAGCGGCGGGCGCCGGGCCAAACCGTCAGCGGGCGGTGACGCCGGACTCGCAGGCGGTGATGAGCGCGGCCACCTCGTCGGACACCGCGCGGGCCAGCCGGTCCAGGTCCGGTACGGCCTTCGCGTCGGCGACCAGGCCGAAGTGGACGTGCCCCCGGTAGGTCGACATGGCGACGGCGAGGGACTGGCCGCGGGCGAGCGGGGCGTAGGGGTGGACGGCGGTGAGCGGGTTGCCGCCGAGCCGCAGGCACAGGCTGGGCAGCGGGACGCTGGTGACGAGGATGTCGAACCAGAGCCGGGCGGCCTGGGCGGCCAGCGGTCCGCCGAGCCGGTGGCCGAGCGCGGGGACATGGTCGGCGAGGAGCGCGACCGCGCCCGCGCCGCGGCCGGGTCCGGCGTCCTTGTTGCGGTCCATGGCGGTGCGTACGGCGGCGAGGCGGCCGAGCGGGTCGGGGTCGTCGACCGGGAGCCGCATCAGGTACCCGGAGAGCCGGTTGCCCTGGGGGTGGGCGGTGCGCGGGCGGCGTTTGGAGACCGGGATCAGGGCGCGGGGCCGGACGCCCTCGCTGCCGTCGCCGCGGGCGTCGAGCCAGCGGCGCAGGGCGCCGGCGACGACGGCGATCAGGACGTCGTTGACGGTGCCGCCGACGGTCTTGCGAACCCGGTGCACCTCGTCGAGGTCGATGACCACTCCGGCGGTGCGCCGGGTGCCGCTGGGCTCGGCGGTGAGGGCGGGCGCGGGGCGGGCGGTGAGGGTGGAGAAGGCGACGGACGCGCCGATGTCGACGGCCCGGCCGACGTCGGAGAGGGCGTCGCGGACCCGTCCGGGCAGCTTGCGGACGGTGGGCAGCAGTCCGCTCGGGGGTTCGGCGCGGCGCGGGCGCGGGGCGGGCAGGTCCAGGGGGTCGAGGATCGCGGCGGCCAGGGTCAGGGCGCGCAGTCCGTCGGCGAGGGCGTGGTGGAACTTGAACAGCACGGCGAAGCCGAGGCCGTCCTCGCCGGGCAGTACATGGGCCTCCCAGGGCGGGCGTCCGCGGCGCAGCGGGCGCTGCATGAGGCGGCCCGCCTCGGCCTGGAAGTCGCTGGTGGGGGCGTGCAGCCGGACATGGTCCATCGGGTCGAAGCCGGGGTCGGGTTCGCGGGTGGCGCCGCCGACGGCAAGGGGATGGCGCAGGCCGGGCGGCTGCCAGACGTCCCGGATCCGCATGCGCAGTCCGGGGACGCCGGCGGCACGGGCGGCGAGCAGGTCGGCGGCGTGGGCTCCGGCGGTGGGTGAGTGCGCGGCGAACACGCCGAGGGCGCCCAGGTGCATCGGGTGCCGGTCGGTCTCGATGTTCCAGAACGCCAGGTCGAGGGGTGCGAGCAGGTCAGGGGTCACGGCTTGCCTCGCGTCGACGACGGGTGGGACAGCAGTGAATAACGTTCGGCCGATTACGGTCAAGTACGATCAGGCTACGCTCAGTTAACAACGGATTAAGTCGGAGAAACTCCCGCCTCTCTGATCACGCAGGTCACAGCGGTCACGTAACCCGTTCGGCCGTGCGGCCCCGGCACGGCCTCCGGACCCGCGCACGGGCCGGAGCGGGGGCGCGGTCAGGGTGAATTTCGGCGGATTTCGGCCACCGCGCCCACCGCCGGACCGGCATCCCGGCGGTCACCCGCCCGGCGCTAGGACACCTGCTGTCCCTTGCCCAGCGCGATCACGCCGCCCTTGGACACGGTGTACAACTCGGCGTCCCGGTGCGGATTCACGCCGATCGTGGCGCCCGGCGGGACCTGCACGTTCTTGTCCAGCACCGCCCCGCGCACCACCGCGCCCCGCCCGATGTGCACGTTGTCGTGCAGCACCGAGCCCTGCACCACCGCGCCCGGATCGACAACCACCCCGGGCGACAGGACCGACCGGGTGACCTGCCCCCGGATCAGGCAGCCCGCGCTGATGATCGACTCACTGGCCATGCCGCCCGCGTTGAACCGGGCCGGGGAGAGCTGATTGGAGTGGGTGTAGACCGGCCAGTGCCGGTTGTAGAGGTTGAACGCGGGGCGCTCGGCGATCAGGTCCATGTGGGCGTCGTAGTACGCGTCCAGCGTGCCCACGTCCCGCCAGTAGCCCTGGTCGCGGGTGGTCTCGCCGGGGACGTGGTTCTCGCTGAAGTCGTAGAGCTGCGCCTCGCCGCGGTCGGTGAGCTGCGGCAGGATCGAGCCGCCCATGTCATGGACCGAGCGCGGGTCCTCGGCGTCGCGCTGGAGCGCCTCGATGAGCGCCTTCGTGGTGAACACGTAGTTGCCCATGGAGGCGAACACACTGCCGGGGTCGCCGGCCAGACCGGGCGGGTCGGCGGGCTTCTCCAGGAAGCGGTCCACGGTCCGGCCGTCCGAGCCGGGGGTGATCACCCCGAACGACGAGGACTCCGCGCGCGGCACCCGGATCCCGGCCACGGTGACGCCCGCGCCGCCGTCGATGTGCTGGTTGATCATCTGGCGCGGGTCCATGCGGTACACATGGTCGGCGCCGAACACCGCCACGTACTCGGGCTGCTCGTCGTGGATCAGGTTCAGCGACTGGAGGATGGCGTCCGCGCTGCCCAGGTACCAGCGCGGGCCGAGCCGCTGCTGGGCGGGGACGGGCGTGATGTAGTTGCCGAGCAGGCTGGACATCCGCCAGGTGGTGGTGATGTGCCGGTCCAGCGAGTGCGACTTGTACTGCGTGAGCACGCAGATGCGCAGGATGTCGCCGTTGACGAGGTTCGACAGCACGAAGTCGACGAGCCGGTAGGTGCCGCCGAAGGTGACCGCGGGTTTCGCGCGGTCCGCGGTCAGCGGCATCAGGCGCTTGCCCTCGCCACCCGCCAGTACGATCCCGAGTACGGAAGGCCCTCCACGACGCATGGCCGCTCCCCTCACACCTGGTCCCGGCCGGCCCCGCCCGCTCCCGCCTGGTTGTCACCCATCCATGCCCCCGCGCCGGGCGTACTACGCCTGTTCGAGGACGTCCCCGTAGAGCAGGGCGGTCCGCCGGGCTATCGCGTCCCAGCCGAACTCCCCGACCGCCCGGACGCGTCCCTCAGCGCCCATCCGGCGACCGGCCGCCGGGTCGGCGAGCACCGTGTCCAGCGCGGTCGCCAGGCTCTTCTCGAAGTCGTCGTCCACGTCGACCAGCAGGCCGCTCTCGCCGTGCGTGACGACCTCCGGGATACCGCCGACCCGCGACGCCACCACCGGTGTGCCGCAGGCCATCGCCTCCAGATTGACGATACCCAGCGGTTCGTACACGGAAGGGCAGACGAAGACGGCCGCATGGGTGAGGAGCTGGATCACCTCGCCGCGCGGCAGCATCTGCGGGATCCAGTGCAGCCCCGCGCGCGCGTGACTCAGCTCCTGGAACAGCTCACGGAACTCCCGGTCGATCTCGGGCGTGTCGGGGGCGCCCGCGCACAGCACGACCTGCGCCGCCGGATCGATGCCGCGCACCGCGCGCAGGAGGTGGTCCACGCCCTTCTGCCGGGTGATCCGGCCGACGAAGAGCACGTACGGCCGCTCCAGGTCCAGGCCGATCCGCGCCAGGACGTCGGTGGCGGGGTCGGGCCGGTACAGCGCGGTGTCGATGCCGTTGTGCACGACATGGACCCTGCTCCGCTCAAGCGCCGGGTAGCAGCCGAGGATGTCCTCGCGCATGGCGCCGGACACGGCGATCACCGCGTCGGCGGACTCGATCGCGGTGCGCTCGGCCCAGCTCGACAGCGCGTATCCGCCGCCGAGCTGCTCGGCCTTCCAGGGGCGCAGCGGCTCCAGCGAGTGCGCGGTCATGATGTGCGGCACGCCATGGAGGAGCTTGGCGAAGTGGCCCGCGAGATTGGCGTACCAGGTGTGCGAGTGGACCAGTTCGCGGTCCTCCAGACCGGCGGCCATCGCCAGGTCCACGGAGAAGGTGCGCAGGGCGTCATTGGCGCCGTCGAGCAAGGGCCAGGGCCGGTGCCGTACGACGCCGTCGGCGCGGCCCTCGCCCCAGGAGTGCACGTCCAGGTCGACCAGGGCGCTCAACTCGCGGGCGAGGAACTCGACATGGACGCCCGCCCCGCCGTACACGTCCGGCGGGTACTCCCGGGTCAGCAGTCCCACACGCACCCGGAACCCCCTGTTCGCCGCGGCCGGTTCGAACATGGTCACCCAGAAGCGGAATCCGGGGAAGGGCGCCGTGGTCCCTTGAGACAACAGTCACCGCACAGGCCCCCGTTGGGCACCCGGTGGTACAGGCAGCAGCTGCGGCGCCGGAAGGCGGTCCCGGTGAGGGTGCCGGTGCCGGCGAGCAGGGGGTGGGCGAGCAGTTCCCGGGTCAGTTCCCGGGCTCGCGCGGCGGCGTCGGTACGGCCATTGCGGCGGGCCCAGTGGTCCAGCTCGCGTCCGGCTCCCGCCAGTGCGGAGGCGGCGTTGCCCCGCAGCAGCCCGTCGGGGAGGCGGACCTGGGTGCGCAGGGCGGCGGCGAGGGGTTCGAGGTGGCCGTGCAGCACCATGGCGGCGATGGTCCCGGGGTCGGCCGGGCGCGGGCGCAGCTCGGTCAGCCAGAGGTCGTCGGGGGCGCTCGCGTCGGGGTCCCAGCGCAGCAGCCGCGGGTCCAGGTCGGGGAGGTGGCCGTACCGGACGGCGCAGCCCAGGGCCACCGACCACAGGCGGGCGGCGAGGCCCTGCTGGGCGATCGAGGCGGCGATCCGGGTCTCGGGCGCGCGCAGCGACCGCTCCACCTTCCGGACACGGGAAGTCAGCGAAATTCGGTAAACATCCGACGTTGGATTTTCGTATGCTTGTACGAGCGGCACGGAGGTGACGGGCGCCTGTTCCGGATCCACGGCCGTGCGCAGGACGAAGAAGCCGCCGAGCGGCCGGAGCGCGGCGAGAGCCGGGTCGAGGTCCACGAACAGCAGTAGTACCAGGGGTCTCGGGGACCCGTTCTCAGGGTGTCCCCCCTGAGGTGCCCGCCTGTGGGATGACGGAGCGCGCGGAGTACTCCATCGGCAGTAGGAGCCATTGAGTGCTCAGGTACGACGACGGGAAGCGATCGAGAGGGCATCGTTGTTGGCTATGAAAGCCGATCGTTCGCCGCGCCGGGCACCACGCCCCCGCCTGACGCAGAGGAGCCGCACATGAGTGCCCTCGCGTTCTCCGTGCTGCTGTCGCTGGTTTCCGCCATCGCGTACGCGGGCGGGGCGATCGTGCAGGAGCGGGTCGCGGAGGCCGCGTCCGCCTCGGCCGGTGAGCAGTTCGCCCCGCTGCGCCGCCCGGCGTGGTGGGCCGCGGTGGCGCTCAACGGCATCGGTGGTCTGCTGCACGTGGTCGCGCTGGCCTTCGGGCCGCTGAGCGTGGTCCAGCCGCTGGGCGCGCTCACCATCGTCTTCGCGCTGCCCATGGCGGCCATGTTCGTCGGCCGCAGGGCCGGGGCCACGGCCTGGCGGGGCGCCGTCATGGCGACCCTGGGCCTGGCGGGCCTGCTGTCCCTGGTCGGCAGCACGGGCTCGCGGTCGCTGAGCGACGGCCAGCAGGTGGCGGCGTTCGCGGCGACCGCCCTGGTGGTGGTGACGCTCATGGCGGGCGCCCGCGCGGCGTCCCGGCACCCGGTGGCCCGCAGCGTGCTGCTGGCGCTGGGCTCCGGCATAGCCTTCGGCATGTCGTCCGTGTTCACCAAGACCGTGGCGGTCGAGTGGACCGGCGGTCCGGCCTTCTCCGACCTGCCCTCGCTGCTCGCGATCGGTGTCCTGGCCATCGCCGGACTGCTGCTGTCCCAGGCGTCCTACCGGGGCGCCGGACTGGCCGCGCCGCTGGCCACCCTGACCGTCGTGAACCCGGTGGTCGCGGCGGCCGTCGGCATCACGATGTTCGGCGAGACCTTCCGCTACGGCACGACCGGCACCGCGCTCGCGCTGAGCTGCGGCGTGGTCGCGGCGGGCGGACTGATCCTGCTGACCGCCGAGCGCCTCCCGGGCGCCTCCCACCGGCCTCCCGGCGAGCTGGAGGCGTCCACGCCCGAAGGGCCGGAGACCGGCGTCCAGCGGGCCGCCCAGCGCGCCGGACAGGCCCTGGACGCGTTCGTGCCGGGCCCGGCACGGGAGGGCGACAACAGGACCGACGGAGTCGGCGGGGCGGTACGCGCGAGCCGCACGGCCAGGTCCCCGCGCAGGGCGGCCACCCCGGCCGTGCCCGACACCCCGGCGGGGCTGATGAACCGCCCCTACCCGGTGTACGGCGGGCCGTTCGTCCCGCTGCCCCTGCTGGACCGGCACCGCACAAGGGTCAGATCCTGAGCCCGTCGGCGCCGCGAGGCAGGGTGCGCGGGACCCCGCGGCGCGTGTCCGTCAGACCTTGACGCCGCCCGCCCGCAGATAGGCCAGGGGGTCGATGTCCGTGCCGAAGCCGGGCCCGGTCCGCACCTCGAAGTGCAGATGCGGGCCCGTGCTGTTGCCGGTGTTCCCGGACCGCCCGAGGCTCTGCCCGGCGGTCACCGACTGCCCGTCCTTCACGTTGATCGCCGACAGGTGGGCGTACTGGCTGTAGCGGCCGTCCGAGTGCTGGACGATCACCTCGTAGCCGAAGGAGCCGCTCCAGCCCGCGCTGACGACCGTGCCCGCGCCGACCGACTTCACCGAGGTGCCGGTGGGCACGGGGAAGTCGACGCCGGTGTGGTAGCCCTTCGACCAGGACGAGCCGGTGGCCCGGTAGCTGGTGCCGGTGGCGGCGGCGACGGGGGCCACCCGGGACGCCTTCGCGGTGCTCTCGGACGTGCTCTTCGAGGACGTCTCGGGCTCGGCGGTGTCCTTCTCGGCGGGCGCGGGTGCGGGCGTCGGCGCCGGGGCGGTGGCGGCCGTCTGGCCGTCCAGGCTGAGGCGCTGGCCCGGCAGTATCAGGTTCGGGTCGGTGCCGATCGTGCTGCGGTTGGCCGAGTACAGGCCCTGCCAGCCGCCGCTGACCTTGCTCTCGCCGGCGATCCCGGACAGCGTGTCGCCGCGCACCACCGTGTACATCTCGGCCGTGCCCGCGCGGGACTGCGGGGTGGTCTGCGGCTGGACGTCGGGCACCGCGGCCGGCTTGGCCTGGGGCTGCGCCGCGGCGGCCGTGCTCGTGCCGCCCAGGTCGAGGTCCGGCTCCACGCCGTCCCTGGTCAGCCCGGCGATCTGTGAGCACGTCGGCCAGGCGCCGGGGCCCTGTCCGTCGAGGACCTTCTCGGCGACGGCGATCTGCTCGTCCTTGGTCGCCAGGTCCGCGCGGGCCGCGTACTGGGTGCCGCCGTACGCCTCCCAGGTGGACTGGCTGAACTGGAGCCCGCCGTAGTAGCCGTTGTCGGTGTTGATGCTCCAGTTGCTGGTCGACTCGCAGGCGGCGACCTTGTCCCAGGTGGCCACGTCCGCGGAGTGTGCGACGCCGGCGCCGATGAACGGCAGGGCCATACCCGCGCCGCCCGCCGTGACGGTCAGTGAGGCGCGGTTGATCCTGTTCGGCTGGTACCGGCGGTGCCGGCCGCGTACGGCCATGAAGTGCCCCCTACGACCTGTGTCAGAGGGCCCAAAACTAGGGGGGAAGAACAGGCCATGACAAGAAGGCAATCGGGATCCCACTAGGTCAAATGGCGGGTAACAGCCCTTTGTTGGCCGGATTCCAGGTACGGAGGGCGGCCCGGAGCGTGCGGCGTCGGGTGGGACGGAGGGCGAGACGGACCCGCCGTGTGCCACGTACCGAGACGTGCCGGGGTCCGGAGGTGCGCCCCGGGTGGGCGGACGTCAGGATGGCGGAGAGAGGTACCTTCACAGGATGTTCGACAGCAGGTTCATGAGGATCGAGGCATTCGATCAGATCGTTTTCGATCGAATGCTCTTCGACCGGATCGTTGAGGAGCAGGCGGAATGAGCAACACAGCCCAGATCGGCGTCACGGGTCTCGCGGTCATGGGCCGCAATCTCGCCCGCAACTTCGCCCGGAACGGCTATACCGTCGCCGTGCACAACCGCACCGCCGCGCGGACGCACGCCCTGGTGGAGGAGTTCGGGGACGAGGGCGAGTTCATCGCGGCCGAGACGGCGAAGGACTTCGTGGCGGCGCTGGAGCGGCCCCGCCGCCTGGTCGTCATGGTCAAGGCGGGCGATCCCACGGACGCGGTGATCGAGGAGTTCGCGCCGCTGCTCGAACCCGGTGACATGATCATCGACGGTGGGAACGCGCACTTCGCGGACACCCGGCGCCGGGAGCGCGAACTGCGCGAGAAGGGCATCCACTTCGTCGGCATGGGCGTCTCCGGCGGCGAGGAGGGCGCGCTGCACGGCCCGAGCATCATGCCGGGCGGGCCGAAGGAGTCGTACGACTCGCTGGGCCCGATGCTGGAGAAGATCTCCGCGAAGGCGGCCGACGGGGCGCCCTGTGTGACGCATGTCGGTCCGGACGGCGCCGGGCACTTCGTGAAGATGGTCCACAACGGCATCGAGTACGCCGACATGCAGCTGATCGGCGAGGCGTACCAGCTGCTGCGCGATGTCGCCGGGTACGCGCCCGCGCGGATCGCGGAGATCTTCCGCACCTGGAACCAGGGACGGCTGGACTCCTATCTGATCGAGATCACCGCCGAGGTGCTGTCGCACGTGGACGCCGCGACCGGCAAGCCGTTCGTGGACGTGGTGGTCGACCAGGCCGAGCAGAAGGGCACCGGCCGCTGGACCGTGCAGATCGCGCTCGACCTGGGCGTTCCGGTGTCCGGCATCGCGGAGGCGGTCTTCGCGCGCTCGCTGTCCGGGCACGCGGCGCTGCGGGCCGCCTCGCAGGGGCTCGCGGGTCCGACGGCGGTCCCGCTGGGCGAGTCCGACGCGGCGGCCTTCGCGGACCGGGTCGAGCAGGCGCTGTACGCGTCGAAGATCGTGTCGTACACGCAGGGCTTCCACGAGATCGCCGCGGGCAGCGACGAATACGACTGGGGTGTCGATCTGGGCGCGGTGTCCTCGATCTGGCGGGGTGGCTGCATCATCCGGGCGGCGTTCCTGGACCGGATCCGCGCGGCGTACGACACACGGCCCGACCTGCCGAGTCTGCTGTCCGACGAGACGTTCGCGCGGGAGATCGCGGCGGCGCAGGACGACTGGCGCGAGGTCCTGGTCGCCGCGACCCGGCAGGGGGTGCCGACGCCCGGCTTCGGCGCCGCGCTCGCGTACTACGACGCGCTGCGCGCCGAGCGGTTGCCCGCGGCGCTCACCCAGGGGCAGCGGGACTTCTTCGGGGCGCACACGTATCGGCGGACGGATCGCGACGGGGCGTTCCACACGCTGTGGGGCGGGGATCGGTCGGAAGTCCCGGCGTAGCCGCTCCGCTGGGGTTGGGTGGTTCGCCTACGGGGGTGGGGGGCTGTTGTGCGGGGGGCGGGTGCGGGTGGTGTGTGGCTGGTCGCGCCGTTCCCCGCGCCCCTGAGGCGGCGTGGCGCCCGCCCCGCGTCCGTCGGCTCCGTCGGTTGCCTTGCGGAGCGGTGCGTGGGCGGGTGCGGGCCGGTGGGGGCTGGGCGCGCCGTTCCCCGCGCCCCTCAAGAAGGGCGTTGCGTCCGCCCCGCGTCCATGCGAGCCCGAGAAGGGTGGTCAGGTGAGGGGAGGGCCTGGTTCTGGGGTGGGGAAGGGTTCTGGGCCCGGGGGGATCGGGGAGGGGTCGGGGTCCGGGGGTGGGGTCGGTCGTGGGGTGGGGGGTGGTTCCGGCCGGGGCAGGGGTTCCGGGGCCGGGGGTGGCTCCGGAGGGGGTACGGGGGTGGGGTAGGGGTCCGGGGGTGGGTGGGTCATGGTGGGGCCTCCCGCCGGTGGTCGCGTCGTGGCTGTTGGAGTACTCCCCCGCCGGCCCGGCGTACGTACCGTCACTCACCCGCGCGGGGCAAGCCGGGGCGCGCACCCCTCGCCCCGTGGCCCGGGCGGGGCAGGCTCTGTCCCCGCCCGGGCACCGTGCCGAGCCTCAGGGCTCGCGCGCCCCGAACACCAGCCGGGCCGCTGCCGACAGGCCGGGGCGGGGACTGGACAGGACCGGGACGTTGGTCGTGGTCAGGCGGGCGGCGGGGGCCATGGACGCCTGGGCGAGCACGATGACGTCGGCGTCGGTGACGGCGTCCGCCGCGGCGGCCACCAGCCGGGCGGAGCCGACCGGATCGCCGGCGCCGAAACACTCCCAGGCGCCCTCCACCAACCGTACGTCGAGCGAGCCCGGTCGCCCGGCACGGCGGCGCTCCTCGTCGATCAGGGCGGCCGTCGGGCCGAGGGTGCTCTCGACCGTGGCGAGGACGGTGATCCGGGGCCCCGCGGCGACCGCGGCGGCGGCCATCGGACGGTCGACCCGGAGCACCGGGACCGGCGCCGCGAACGCCTCGGCGGCCCCGCCGATGGTGGAGCAGGTGCACAGCACGGCCCTGGCGCCGTCGGCCACGGCCCGCGCCACGACCGCCCTCACCTCACCCGTCACCGCGTCCGGACCCTCCCGGCGGGCCCGGTCGAGAAGGTCCTCGTCCACGAGGTGCCGCAGCACCAGGCCCGGATGGTCCTCGTCACGCAGGGCGTCGAAGACGGGGACGTGGATGGGTGAGGTGTGCAGCAGCGCAAGCATGGGGGGCGTACCTCAGAACCGGCCGGGGTGCGCGACCAGCCAGTCCCGGGCCGCGCGCAGCAGCTCGGGGTCGGCCGCCGGAGCGTCCTCGGGGTGCCGGGCCGCCCACTGGACGACGTACGGGCACAGCGGCGCGACGGCGATGCCCTCCCGCGCGGCGATCGCGTACAGCTCGCGCGCCAGTGATCCTGCGATGCCCTTGCCCTCGTGGGCGGGCTCGACGATGGTGTGCACCGGCACCAGGGCGGGCGCGGGGGAAGCGAGCACGAAGTACTCGACACGGCCCACGACCTCCTCGCCCTGTACGGCCGCCAGGCGTCCCGCGGCCCGGTCGTCGCGGATCTCGGTCTCGCTCATCGGACTCCTCTTCGCACGTGGGGAGGGTACGGATGGCCGGTCAGCGCGCGCCGGCGGCCTGCGGGCTGCGCCGCTGGTCCGAACCCGGCACCGGCGCGGCCGGGTCGGCCCCGAGGGCCACGATCCCGTTCGCACCGTCCACATGCACCACCCGCGGTCGCAACGCCCGTGCCTCGGCGTCGGTCATCTGAGCGTAACTGATGATGATCACCAGGTCCCCCGGGTGGACGAGATGCGCGGCGGCGCCGTTGATCCCGACGACCCCGGAGCCGCGTTCCCCCTCGATGACGTACGTCTCCAGGCGGGCGCCGTTGTCGATGTCGACGATGTGCACCAGCTCGCCCGGCAGCAGATCGGCGGCGTCGAGCAGCTCGGCGTCGATGGTCACCGATCCCACGTAGTGCAGGTCGGCCTGGGTGACGGTGGCACGATGGATCTTGGACTTAAACATGGTGCGCAGCATCGAGGCACTCCCAAAAGTAGGCTCCCTGCCTGCTTTTTTGCAGGTCAAGGGCTATTTCCACACCCAACAACGAGTCGCGCGTTCGGGCAGCTTCCGGATGGCTTGGCCCACTCTCGCAGACCCCACAGTGGCGACGGCCCAAGCCTACGCAGCACCCTCGCCCGACCATCCGTGATCACCGTCACGCGGACGGTCGGGACGGTAGTAGGGAGCGAAGGCGCCCGACCGGAAGGGCCACGCACCGTGATAGGTCAGCTGGCCCATGCGCCTCGCATCCCCACTCGTAGGAGGAGGCATCCACAGTTCCATGAATCCGAATGACCGAAGCAGCGCGGCAACACAGCGCCGGATCACCGGTTGGCCAAACCGGCGATTCTCACGACGCGCAGGCGTCGTAGCGCCGAACCCGTGCGCATATCCAGTGAGGTTCGCTGTCAACTCAGCCTGAGTTCGCGGTGCTGTTTCCGCATCTGGACGAGCGGCAGCGCCGTCTGTTGATGGGGGGGGGGCTGAGGCCCGGATCCTGGGCTGCGGCCCGCGCTGTTGGCGCTGGTCGAGCCGGATATGCGCGGTGATCCGATGTGGCCGCTGCGATGGACGACGAAGTCCACCCGCGGACTCGCCGACGAACTCAGGGGACAAGGCCACCGCGTCTCGGCGGATACCGTCGCCGACCTGCTGCGGGAGGAGGGGTCGGTCTCCAAGCCAACGCCGGCCAGGGCCGTCGGTCGGACGTCATGCGCCGGCGGTCGAGGTACCGCCCGCGGTCAGGCTCCACAGCGCGGCGACCAGGGGTCGGCGCAGGTTCGCCCGGCTCACGCACAGGCCGATGGTGAGCGCGGCTGGTCCCGGGTCGACGTGGACGATGGACAGCGCCCCGCGCACGGCACTGGTGTCCAGGACGAGCTTGGGCACGACTCCGGTCCCGTATCCGAGGGCAACCAGGGTCAGCAGCGCCTCGTGGCCCTGCGGCTCGGCCACCACCTGCGGGACGCAGTTCCGCGAGCGGAACCAGCGCTGGGCCGCCTCACGGACCAGACCTCGGTGGGGCAGCACAAAAGGGCCTTCCATCGCGTTCTCCGCTTGGTCCCGCGCTGACACGAACACCACTTCGGTGGTCGCTACCGTCCTGCTCAGCAGCGCCTCCGGCAGCCGGGCCGGGACACCGGCTACGGCCACGTCCACGTCGCCCTCGTCCAGTCTGGCGAGCGCGGCGGCGGCATCGCCGG
This sequence comes from Streptomyces sp. NPDC056734, assembly GCF_042790455.1. Lineage (NCBI taxonomy): Bacteria > Bacillati > Actinomycetota > Actinomycetes > Kitasatosporales > Streptomycetaceae > Streptomyces > Streptomyces sp. NPDC056734. The sequence goes on along the minus strand of NZ_JBHTZD010000004.1, from coordinate 419,631 downwards.
TGCGCAGATCGATCCGGACCTGCGGATGGGCGGCGCGGAACGGTGACAGCAGAGCGGGCAGCAGGGCCTGGCAGGCGGTCACTGTGGCGAACACCGCGAGCTGGCCCACCAGGCTCGATGGCTTGTCGTGACCCTGCCGGTACTCCTTCCATCGGTCGAGCGACTCGATGGCGTAGGCACGGAAGCGGTTGCCCTCGACCGTCAGGGTGACTCCGTGGGGCGTGCGGTCGAACAGAGCCTGGCCCAGCTCCGCCTCCAGGCGCTGCACGGACCTCGTCAGGGTGGCCGGACTGACATGACACTCCAAGCTGGTGCGGCCGAAGTTCAGTGTCTGCGTCAAATGCAGGAAGAGCTTTACGTCGCGGTGGTCACCAAGCACGCTTCACCATAGCCTTTCACCGATCGCAACGGCCCGGTGCACTTCTTGCGCTTGCCATGTCTTCCCGCGTGGAAATACAAGTCAGTTATGACATCCACACCCACCAACACTTTCACCTCCGCAGTCTTCACCCCCGAGACGATGGACGTTCCGGGCGGCACGGAGACAATCTTGCGTGGAGGCCGCCACCTCTTCCCGCTGCTGGAGCGGGCATTTGCCGACATCAGGCGGATCGGCGTCATCGGCTGGGGTCCCCAGGGGCGCGCGCAGGCGCGCAACCTACGCGACTCGCTGTCGGGAACAGATGTTCAGGTCGCGGTGGGGCTCCGCCCGAACTCGGCCTCAGCGGCCGACGCCCGCACTCACGGATTCACGGAGGAGGAGGGAACACTCGGCGACTGGGTCGAGGTCGCCGCCACCAGCGACCTGGTCATCCTGCTCATCGCGGACGCCGCACTCGTCAACCGCCATCAGAAACTCTTCGACGTCCTCAAGCCGGGTGCCACGATCGGGCTGTCGCATGGCTTTCTTCTTGGCCATCTCCGCTCCGTGGGAGGTGACTTCCCCGCAGGACACGACGTGATCGCCGTCTGCCCGAAGGGCATGGGCGACTCGGTCCGTCGGCTGTACGAGCAGGGAGCCGAGATCAACGGCGCGGGGATCAACAGCAGCTTCGCGGTGCACGCCGACGCCGATGGCAAGGCCGTGGACCGCGCGCTCGGCTGGTCGGTGGCACTGGGGTCGCCGTACACCTTCCGTACCACGCTCGACAGCGAGTACCGGTCCGACATCGTCGGTGAACGCGCCATCCTCCTGGGCGCCGTCCACGGTTTGGTCGAGGCGCTCTACCGGCACTACCGGCTTGCGGGTGACGAACCGATCACCGCCTACGAGCGTTCCTGCGAGAACGTCACCGGCCCCATCGCGCACGCGATCTCACGCGATGGGCTTCGCGCCGTGCGCCGGCAACTGCCCCCGGCCGATCAGGAGATCTTCGACCGGGCCTACAGCGCGGCCTACCAGCCGGCGCGTGACATCGTCGCGGAGATCTACGACGAAGTCGCCGACGGCACCGAGCTGCGCAGCGTCGTCCTCGCGGAGCAGAGGCTGGCCACCCGGCCCATGGCGGAGATCAGCGGGTCCCCGATGTGGCAGCAGGCCGAAGCCGTGCGCGCCCGGCGAGGCGAGCGGGAGCTGCCCATCGACCCGTTCACCGCGGGTCTCTTCGTCGCTACCATGATCGGCCAGATCGACGAGTTCGCGGAGCGCGGCCACCCCTGGTCGGAAATCGTCAACGAGTCGGTCATCGAGGCCGTCGATTCGCTGCTGCCGTACATGCACGCTCGTGATGTCGCCTACATGGTGGACAACTGTTCCCAGACGGCCCGACTCGGCTCCCGCCGCTGGGGACCCCGCTTCCAGTCGGCCTACGAGCAGATCGCACTCCCCGCAGCTGAGCACACCGCAGACCCCGAGCTCATCAACGCCTTCACACAGCACCTGGCTCACGACGCACTCGCCTCGGCGGCCCGACTGCGCCCCTCCGTGGACATCTTCGTCGGCTGACGCCGGGCGCTGTGGCGCTGTGGCGCTGTGGCGCTGTGGCGCTGTGGCGCGAAACAGCGTGCGGTGTCCTGTAGACAATTTAGGCTCATTCGGATGCGGAGAGATGAGAAGGAGTGGAAACGTGGATGTGCGGTTCGATGTCGGCGAAACTCTCGCCCCGGGCTTCTGTCACCTGTCGACAGTGGTCGGAATTGACCATTACGTGATGCGCTGCTTCGACGGTCGAGTGCTCGAGTGGGACAGCTACACCCTGGTCTCGGACTCACCGCCCCCGTTCGATCGATGGTGGATTGCGAACACGCCGGGTCTGGGCTCGTATCTCTTCACCGCTACGGCCGATGTGCCCGCGGCAGCCCGGTATCGCAAGGAGCTCAGTGGTCTCGTGCTGCTGGACAGCGAGGGGGATGCGTCACTGTCCGGCGCTTATGGAGCGCTTGCGACGTACAGCGACGGCCCGGATGTGTTGTTCGCCGAGGAAGTGTCCAACGACACCGGTCGACTGGTGTTCGTCGGCCGCCCTTTCACAACCTGAGGTCAGGGGCGATCAGAGCTTCGGCGTCATCGCCTGACGTCCGGTTCCCTACGAAATATCAGCGCCGTCACCGCCGTCACCGCCCTCATCGCCGTCACCGCCTCCGCCGCTTCTTGACGATCTGCGGCCCGAGCCTGCCAGCGGTGTCCCGGGGCACCCTGGCCTCGAACGGGCCGACGTCGGTCAGCACGGTCTTCGCAGGCGTGCCGTTGCGGCTGTTGCCGTTGTTCTTCCCGGCTGGATCATGCCTCTCGTGGCCGACATGGGTCGGTGATCTCGCCCTCCAGCGCGGACTCCAGCACCCGTATGGTCAGCTGCTGCGACAGCCCACCCCCGCCGGTCAGCCGCGGGCCCTCGCTGCGGGCCCGGTCGACCAGCATCGCGACGAGTTGTTCGTCCGACGCGGCGGACGGCGTCGCAGCGTCGGCCGCCGGGCCGCCTTTGGGAGTGGCTGCCGACCGAACACGAGTGGCAGGACGAGGAGGAACAGGCGGCGCGCCGGAGGTGATGCGGCTGCGGGCGGCCCACATGCTCGCCGGGTTCGCCGAGGCCCAGGTCGTCTTCGGCCGCCCGCCCGGAGGGCACCCGCACCGTCCTGTCCGCAGACGCTCTGAGGGACTGGGAAACACCGGGTAGGCCACGCCACACCCGACAGGATCGGATGCCGACAGGACCGGAAGCCGCCGGGAGCTGAGTGAACGGTCGTCAGGCGGCAGTCAGGAGCACTGCTGCGAGTTCATGCTGATTCTTATGGATGTGCCGCAGGGTCAGGTCTGCGGCTTCGGCAAGGCCGGCCCATTCCGTCCGGGTGCGCTCTTTCCCCCCGGTCATCGCCATCATCCACATGTCGCTGAGACGTCCGGGATCCGGGCCGTCGTCGAGAACACGCTCCAGGAGGATGATGACGCCGGTGGAGCTGAGGGCCTCGCGGCACCGGGACAGGATCTTGATGGCGGTTTCGTCGGGCCAGTCGTGCAGCACGCTTCCCAGGAGGTAAGCAGAGCCTCCCAGCGGTACGCCTTCGGTGATGTCACCGGCGACGGCGGTGAACCGGGCGTCGTACTGGCCTGCTAGGTGGGGCGGGACGAGGCTGATGACCTCGGGCCGGTCCACGAGCGTGACCTTGAGCGTGGTGGTGGCGGTGAGCAGCAGTTCGGCGAGCCCGCCGGTTCCCCCGCCCAGGTCGAGTACGTCGATGGTGCAGTGGTCCAACAGGAAGGGGACGAGCGGGCGGTAGAGGTGCATCGCGCGCGTCCGCATGTGCTGGTGGAAGGTTTCGAGGCCGTCAGGGTCGTGCCGCAGACGGTCGAAGACATGCTGCCCATGGTGGAGTTCGTAACTGGGGCGCCCGGTGGTGAGAGTCTCGGCGAAGGGCGTCCAGGCGGCGAACAGGGAGTTGTCGGTGAACTCGGCGTGCAGCCCGCCAGGTTGATCGGAACGGAGCAAGGTGCCGGCCGGGGTGACGCGGACGGTGTGCTGCTCGATACACACCACCCCGAGGGTCTCGGCAGCGAGGAGCAGCCTGAGCAGGCGGTCTGAATCCATGCGTAGGGTGGCGGCCAGCTTGCCGGTGCTGATCCCTTCGGCAGGGATGTGGTCGGGGATACCCAGGGTGCACAGGGCAGACAGAATGCGACTGGGTGCAATGTCGTAAAGCTGCGCGAGTCGGCGCCGCTCGCCGTCAAGGCTGGGCATGGGCCTCCTCTTCCGCGGTGTCCCGGACCTGGTGATAGAGCGCAGCCCAGGCCGGGGCCGCGGTGGCGCCGAACCGGTTGTGCCAGACACGTAGAGAGGACAGGCGGTCCCGGGCGGGGACGGCAGGGGACCCGAGGAAGAGGATGTCGGTCACCACCATGGCGCGGACGGCCAGTAAGGGGTGGGGGCTGGCCATGGGCCGGAAGAGCGGGTTGTGGATGGCCGCCATGGGGTTTCCAGGGAAGAAGTCACCGATCATCTTTCCCGCAGCGACGGCCTCGGGTTTCAACACCCGCTGCACCGCGCGGACAACGTCCTGCCGCACGGCGGAGGGTGAGCCGATGGGCACCATGACGAAGGAGTTGTAGAGCTCGTCGCCGGTGCAGTCGTCACCGAGCCGGGCCAGGGCGGAGCGAGCCAGGATCTCCAAGTGCCTCGGTCCGGAGGGGCCGCTGATGTCCACCGTGCTGACGGCCGTACGGCCGAGTCTCAGCGATTGAGCCATGAACGGGCAGACATCGCCCTTTCGCCCCAGGCGAGGGTGGGATTCGACGAGAAAGGACCACAGCCAGCCGGTTACCTCCGTGAGGATCGGCAGGGGGTCGCGGTCAGAGACCGACGGCGAACCGCCCCCTGGCGTTGTGCCAACCCACGAGGTGGGCGGGCACCTTCCGGTACCGGCAGGTTTCAGCTCGTCCGGGGGAGGATCAGCGCCCATGGCTTACCAGTCCCCTTGTGCCCCGGTACGGCGGCGGTAGGCCGCGCCGATGTCGTCCTGAAGTGCCGTGATCTGCCGGGCGGTACGGCCCACCGGTGGCGCGGCGGTGCAAACGGTGCAACATCGCGCCCTGGTGCAATGCGGGCGGGGGCGGCCCGGCAGACCAGACCTTGCGGTGCCGTGTGCGCATGTCCGTCTGGTGCCGGTGCAGTCCGGCAGATGTCGCGATACGCTCCATAGGTCGTGAAGGTATGATAAAGAGGCGGGGTTGCCAAGAGCTGGATCGGTTCTCTCGGCACCGCCAAAGGGCAGGTTGACCGAACGTATTGGCCTCGGTCCCGCCGACTCCCCGAGGTCACCGAGTTCGGTGGCGGCGGATCATGGGATTCGAGCAGCGCCGCTAGGGCGGCGCCGTCGAGTTGGAGCCCGGGACCAACCCCAAAGCCGCCCGCGTCGTCGAGGGCTCGCGCCCGGCGGCAGGCTTGTCAGCGCAACAGCCCTGGACAGGCGGCACCATGCCCGCCGTTGGCCAGTTCGAGTTCCACACGGACTGTTACCTCGACGGTCGCAGAAATGCAGTGCGGACAGGAAAAGCCATCCGTCGACACCACCTGGCCACCGACGGTCGGCCTCTCCCGCACCATCAGCCCCCGGAATTGACATCAGCATTACGCGTTGCAGTACGTTCAGTAACGTACCGAATATGCGAAGAACGCGCCCGTCTGCGGGGGTAGCGATCCCATCACTGAACAGCTAACCTCGCTCGGATGGAAAATGATCTCGTGCGAAGTCTGCGGCAACAGTCCGGCCTGATAACCAGTGGTATATCCGATGCGAAGGAAGTGGATGCGCGCATGTTCCGTTCGTTCCTTCAGGATGGTACTGACGTGCACGGAAGTCATCCGCTTTTCTACTGGCTTCGCTCCCGCGGCAGGGGCGCTTTCGTCTCCAACGGCGAGGCCAGTCTCGCTCTGTCATGGCGTCCCGATACCGGATGTCTGGTCGCCCTGCGCCCGGTGGGCGACCTTGAGGCGATGGTGGATCTGCTGGAACTGCTTGCCTCGGTCACCTACGCGAAGTGGCCGAACATGCCGCTGATCACTCGGTACTGCAACGCGGCACTCGCTGCCAAGTTGATCGAACGTGCGTGGTCCCAGCCGTCTGCGCCCTGGTCTTCCAATGCGCCGAGCGACGATGAAACCTATCCGGAAGTCGTGGTAACGGGTGATCCGGCCGCTATGCCGGTCGGCACACGATACTGGGAGGTCAGAAGGGCTCTACGTCTACACGGGGAGGAGTGCGCCTATCGCGCCACAGAGGCACTACTGAACTGCGGTGAAGCGGATTTCATTGCACACCATGCGGCACGGGTGGAACACTACGGCGAACACGAGAAAACCTTTAACGCCTCACTCCTGGCGTCTCTCGGTCTCCTCCATCAGGAGGGGCTCAGATATCATTATCTCTTTCGCCACAGATCGATATACGCGTTCGCGGTGACCGGAAACATGACGGGCACGACACACGGATACTACATGGGCGCCATGAGAGGGCCGCGCCTGGCCACGTACTTTCAATGGCGGATCTACCTCGAAGAAAGACGGAGAGGGGCGGTGGCCCTCAACTTCGGCGGCTCGGAAACAGAATCCCTCTATTTGTACAAGGTCGGCACGTTCCCCGACCATTACCTTCAGCAGACGGTCATGCTGCAAGCACCCACCTCGCGTTAGCCATTTCAACCACTCGCGAGCTTCAGCATCCGAAGGCTCATTCCGCACGACGGCAGAACACCGTGCACCCCAACTCAGGGCGGTTGCCCACCACCTGAAGCCCCAGCGGGCGGCGATCAGGTGCACCGGGGTGGCCGGGTGAGCGGGGTCGGCAAGGCGCCTGCGGGCGCGTTCCAGGCGTTGGCGGCGGATCCAGGTGACGGTGGTGCAGCCGTCGGGGCGGAAGACCCGGTGCAGGTAGCTGACAGAGATGAAGTGTGCCGCGGCGATCGTGGCTGGACTGAGGTCCGGGTCGCGAAGGTGTTTGAGTACATGGGCCCGGATGCGGATGTGGAGTGCCTGACGGTGTGTGTGTGCTCGGGCAGCAGGTCCTTCGCGTCCAGTTCGTGCGCGAGGAAGGCCGCTGTCAGCGCCACGATCAGCGTGAACGTGATGAGGAAGCCTGCCCGCCGTTCCCTTCCCATTCACTCGTGCCGATGAACGGGGTGGGTGTCCCGAACGCCTTCGGGACGCTGCCGGAGACTTCCGATCATGGCGGGGCAGACGAGTCGAAGCGTGCTGCCGCAGCGGCCCGGCTGGTCCAGCTGCGGGACACCGAGCCCTGAACCTGATGGGCACCATCACCTCCACCCGCGTCGGCGACCGGCTACGGGAACTGGACACCGAACTCGCCACGGCTCCGGGCGTGACCATCACGGCCGACAGCCGCGCCCGCCTCCGTGCCCTGCTCCAGAACCTGTAGAAGTCCCGAACCACAGATGCCGGCCCGGCAGCTGACACCGTGGACGAGGCCGCGACGCACCCGAGACGCCCACCCACGCACGGACGTACCGACGAGACGCCCGCCCGGCGCCTGCGTCCTGGCCGCCGAACTCACTATCAGACGAGGCATGCGACACCGCTGACCCGACCCGGCCCGAACGCCTCACCTTCGACCCGACGCAGGCGTGGGACGGGCAACACCGTCGTCCGCGCATGAGAAGCAGGAGAACGGCCTCCCCCGGCTACACCTTGCGGCCCAGGAAGTTGAGCAACCTGGTCTGAGTATCTGCACCGGCGGCCGAAGGAACCTTGGCGCCAAACGCCCTCGGCATCCGGATATCCCCGTCTTCCGGCAGCAGAATCTCAGTCGCCACAGCCACCGCTTCGGAATCCAGTACCTCGTCCTGGCCGGTCGCCCGCGCCAGGTCCCATCCATGGATCAAGGTATCTGCACACGCCATCCGCCTCACGAACTCCTCGAACGGGATGGAACCAAACTCCTCTCCCAGAAGGGCACGGGCCTTCACCGGGTCACGCAGGGCGGCCTTGATCTTCCCGGATGCCGCGTCCCAGGCCTGAGCAAGGTCCTCGCCCCGCCCCGGAGCGGAATAGCCTGATCCGTCCAGCCCGGCGACGGCCCGCCTGTGATTCGAGACCACGTGGGCCGCAACGTCCCAAGCAGTCCATCCCGGACACGGGGACGGATCCTCCCATCTACCCGGCGGGCAATTGAGGATCAGTTCCCCAAAACGCTCCGCGATCCGTCCGTAGAGCTCCGGCACTGAAGATGCCACTTCGTTCCTCTTCCACTGATCAGGCCACGACACGACCATCCGCCCGGGGGTACGGTCCGAGCCACGCGTCACCGGCCGACGGCCACACGACGCGAAGAAACGTATGCCCCCACAACGTGTCCACCCTGACAGAAACAGTGGGGGAGCAAGGGAAGGAGGTGAACCGCAGACAGGGCACCGCTCTCACGAACCCGTATGCCGAGGCCCGGAACAACCCCTTCCACGCAGCGGGTTCCCCGCGAACCGCCTCCGGCAATCCGCGAACCCGCTGGGTTCCTGCTGTATCCCGCTGCTGACCGCCTCCTCCCCCGCGCCCCGCGCCGACCTCCACCTCGCCACCACAGCCGACGGCCAACCCGCCGGACTGCCCCGCCGACGGCGGCACTCATCTACCGGACGCCCCCGTCGGCAGATACACCGGCAAGCGGACCGACAACCGTCCGACAACCGCGGCAACGGCGACCGACCGCTCACCTCGGCCACCAAGGCGAAGGGCAGCACAGCGCAGGTGCTCGACGTCGCTGCATGACACGGCCACGGCCTTCTGCGCCTCCAAGAGGCCGGTCCCGGCTCCTGCCCGGCGGCATCGTGCATGGGGGGGACATGTCCCGAGTGGATCTCTGACGCCGTCGTGTGGATCACCCAGATCATCATCGAGTCATTGCGCGCCAGCGAGGTACGGGCACCGGCCCAGATCGGCGTCTTCCACAACGCGGAGTCGGCAGTGCGCGGCCGGCGTGCTGAATGAGGCTCTCCGGCGCCTGCCGAAGACCCTGTTCAACGGCGACCGGACACACTAGGCCGCCTCCCCGGCCGTCCACGCGCAACGGCCCCCGTACGAACACGGCACTGTCAGCGCCGCGCCGTAGGGTCATGCATCGGTGTGCCGGGCCGTCAGCCGGGAACGGACCGCACGAGGCCGGGGCCCCGCCGCTTCACCATGCGGCGGCCGAACACCCGTGACCCACCCGAAGGAGGTTCCGTGGGAGCCCGGGGTGAGATTGGGCGATGCAATTGCCAGGTCTGTCTGTCCGTACCGCCGGCCGATCGCGACTGTCAGCCGATCGATAGGGCGGCCGATGCGTCGATGAGGGCGAGTTGCCCCGGACTGGCTCTCCGCTTTCGGGCCTGTTCCACGAAACGGCCGAGCTCCGCGCGGACGGTTGTCGAGTCGATGCGCTTGACTCGGCAGACCCGGCACGTCAGCCCCCGCGAGCCCGGCGCCGGTATGCCGGTATGCCGGTATGCCGGTATGGGAGACGCCGGCCCCCTCTGGCTGTTCCCGGGAAACCGCCCAGGCCAATACGTCGGCGAGTCCGGCATGCGCAAGCGCCTGCCGCGGCTGGTAGCTTGCGTCAACCCACGCGACAGGACATGAAGGAGTGCTCATCGTGATGCCCGCGACCGCCCCGGCGGCTGACCCCGGCGAATGGGATACCGCGCTGGCCACTGCCTTCGAGATACTGCTCGGCGGACCGATGGCCGTCGACCCCGCCGCCGGATACGGGGTGTACTACGCCTCGGACCCCCTCGACGAGTTCCTGTTCCCGAATCCCTGGGCCACCCCCGAAGCGCTGTCGGACCGGGCGCCGAGACACCTTCCGGATCCGGACGGGGAACACCCCTTCTCCCCCTGGGCATGGCGGTTCGACCTGAGCAAGTCGCTCTTCCGCTTCGACGCCGACCTCCTGGCGGCAACGGGACCGTGGGGCGACGGCGGACACAAGGGCCCCCGGCCGTTCGACGACGCCTTCGTCGCCGACCTGCGGACCGTTTCCCCGGTCGATGAAGCCGGTGAAGTGCTGGTGCACGGCGCGGAGCTGGGACCCCTCCTGGGGCGCCACGGGGTCGAGCTGACCAGCAGGGAATCCGAGAAGCTGAACGGCTGGCTGACCGTGCTGCTGCGGGTCGCCACCGACGGCACACTCACCGGCGCGATGCGGGCCGCCACGTTCACAGAGCACGGTTGCGAACACCTGGTGTCGATGCACGACATCAGGTACGCCTCCTCCGCTGCCGAGCCCTGGGAAGAACGGCTGAGCGCGGTCACGCATCCCGCGCTCCGCGACCATCTCCGCATGCTCTGCCTCACCCGGGAACGCGCGCGCAGCGAGGGCGGCTTCTACTGCGGCACCGGCTACTGGCCGGGGCCGACCGATGTCCTGGAAGAGGTCGGCTGCTCACTTGTCGCGGGCTGGGGGTTCGGCGAGTCACAGGCCGGTACCGCCGTCGTACGACTGCCGGACAGCGAGAAGTTCGCTGAGCAAGCCGCTTGATGATCCCTCATCAGGCCCGGAGATCACGGACGCCCGCGATGCCGACCGCGGGGGCGCACGGTGAGTTGCCGCTGGCGGTTTCACCTCCTCCGGTGGCGGTTTCACCCTCGAACGACGTACGGAGGAGTGCGCCGAAGTCGTCCGGGTGCTTCACATAGCCGACGTGGCCCCCGGGGAACAGCACCAGTTCCTTTCCGAGGCGTTCGGCCAGGGCGACGGCCGGGCGGTGCACCTCGTGGGTACGTGAGTCCTGCCCGCCCGCCACCACGATGCGCCCCGTCAGCGGGGCCAGTCCGGCGAGGTCGGGCACACAGTGGGAGAACGGGCGCAGCACATGGGCGAGGAAGAAGTCGGTGTTGTCGTTCTCCTCGGGCAGTACCGGCGCGGGACGGCCGCCGAAGGCGGCGCTGAACCGGTCCATCGCCGCCTCGATCCCCTCGCGGCGGTACGTGGCGTGGACGGCGTCGATGAAGGCCAGTTGCTGTGCGGCGTCCGGCAGCAGCGCGTAGGCGGGCGGTTCGTGCACGACCAGGGCGGCGAGCCGCTGCGGTCGCGGGACGGCGAGCCGGATCGCGAGCCGGAGTGCGATGAGCCCGCCCGAGCAGCTGCCGAAGATCCGGACCGGCTCGTCGGGGTCGGCCACCAGGTCGAGCAGCCGGTGCGCGTCGTCGGCGTGCACGTCGATGGACTGGTCGACCGGGGGGCCGTCGAGCGAGCTGCGGGAGTTACCGCGGGGGTCGAGGGTGAGTACGCGGTGGTCGGCGGCGAAGTGGTCGGCGAGGCCGTCGAAGACGGCGGCGTCGGAGTTGCCGCCGCACAGGAGCAGCAGGAGCGGGCCGCTGCCGCGTACCTCGTAGTACAGGTGCGCGCCGGGCACCGCCAGCGTCCCGGTTTCCCTCGCGGTTCGGGGATTCGTTCCGGCGGTCGCCCGGAAGCCCACGGTGTCCATCGTGCTCCAGATCGGAATCGGTGCGGCAGCATCAGAATCGGTGCGGCAACGCAAAGTAGCGGCTTGCTCATTGAGCGTAGCCGCTCCGGTATCGTGCGACAGGTACCGATCGTGTCGATCCGCTCCAGGGGTGCCGCCATGGCAGACAGCACCGGCCAGGGGCAGGGAGCCGGGCCGCGCCTGCTGCTGAACGCCCAGCCCTTCGGCTTCGGGCCGCCGGCCGCGACGGCAGCTCTCGCCCAGGAACTGGCACCCCGGTGTGCCGAGGTGGGCTACTTCGGCGCCGGGCACACGCTGGACCTCCAGCACTGTCCGCCGTATCACACGGTGTACGCGACCACCGGCCTGTCCGACGACGAACGGGCGGCGTGGCTGCGGCAGTTGGCGCCCCGGTACGACCTGTTCGTGACGGCCATGGATTTCCCGGAGGCCGCGCTGGCCCGGCACGCCGGGTTCCGGGTGGCGGTGTACGACGCGCTCACCTGGTTCTGGACCGAGATCCCGGCGGCGGCCGACGATGCCGAGCTGTATATCGCGCAGGACTTCTTCGGGGTCCGCGAGCGGATCTCCGGCCACCCGGCGCTCCGCCGCAACACCCTGGTGGTGCCGCCGATCATCCCCGGCCTGCCGCGCCGGCGGGTCTGGCGGCCCGCGCGGGCGGGCGAGGGTCCCGGGCGCTACGTCCTGCTCAACCTGGGCGGTCTCCAGAACCCCTGCTGGCCGGACTCGGAGGCCGCCGCGTACGCGCGGCTGATGCTCGACGCCGTCCGCGCCGCGCAGCCCGCCGGCTGGTCCGTCATCGTCACGACGAGCCGCGCCGTCGCAGCCGAGCTGGGCGACCCCGCTGTCCGTACCGACGGCCGCGACACGGTGCTCGGCCTGATGGCCGGCGCCGCGTACGCCTGCATGACACCGGGACTCGGCAATATCTACGACGCGGCGGCGACCGGCGTACCGGCCTTGTGGCTGCCGTCCGCCAACGAGACCCATCACCTCCAGGCCCGCCTGCTCGCCGAACACGGCTACTGCGATGCGCGGGTGGACTGGCCGGACGTCGGCGGGCCGGCCACGTACGACGTACCACTGCCCGCCGTCCCGGAGGCGCTGACGAAAGCGATCGTGGAGGTCGTACGTAAGCTCTCTGCGGAACCGGTGCTGAAGGACCGGCTGGCGGAGCAGGTGGCCCGGTGCGCGGACGGGCTCGGCCTCCTGCCCGGCAGGGCACGGGCGCTGACGGACCGCTTCGGCCACGGCGGCATGCGGGAGGCCGCGGCGGCGCTGGTACGACTGCCGCTCGGCCGCTGACGGCCCGTGCGCCCGGGCCCAGTCACAACGCCGCCCTGTTCGCGCTGGCCACAGAGGTCCCGGCGGCGATCGTCTCCCGCAATCCCGGCCTGACCATCGACGTCGCGGTCTCCTGGCAGCGCCTATCGGCCGGGGGGAGGACAGCCCAAGCGGCGGCCGTCAGCAGCCGCTCCAGCGCGACGACCCTGAAGGCGCCGTCCAGACCCCGGCATGCGTGTTGGGAAGCTCATCCCTGCGCACGGGCAGGCTCACACCGTGACGGCAGACGGGTCTCCAGCCCTTCCTTCAACACTGCTGCGCTGCCAAGCGCACCACCCGTTCTGCTGCCGGCTCGGTCGCACGGCCGTCGGCCGGAGGCTTCATGCGTTGGGCGGCGTAGGGCTCCAGGGCGTCGATCAGGCCACGGAGGGCTCGGCCGGTCGACTGCTGGTAGTCGGCCCATGCCGCGTTTGCGTCCTCCGCCCGGTCGCCGAACCCGCCCCAACGGGGCCTGTCCGGCCTCCAGCTCGAACACACCCTTGCGTACCGTCGTCCCGCTCACCCTGGCCTCCCGCGCTACGGCCCAGACCCCGCCGTGCCCCAGCGGCCTTGCTCCGATGCCAGCAGCGAGCGTCGCTGCCGCTCGTCGAGATGCGGAAACAACACCACGTACCTCAAAGCGAGTTGGGCACCAGCCCTCGTCCGCGATGCGCATGCCACACCAACGAGCCCCAGAAATGGGAAGCAACACCTTGATGACCTGCAAGCCCTTAAAGTCTGCGGAACGATGTTTCCGAGATACGGGGGCCACATGGCTGTCAGCAGGTTTCTGAAGCTGGTCGCGAACGGAGTCAACCCGCCCAAGGTCACCACCGAGCTGGCCGACTCCCGGGTCCGGCCAGGTGAGCGGCTCACGGCCCGGGTGATGCTGGAGGGCGGGGCGGCCGACACCGTGATCGAGCGGTTCGCGGTGGAACTGCTCGTCCGCTTCGAGAGCCATGGCGAACACGAGATCCGCTTCCTCAAGACGGTCGCCGAGCACACCTTTCCCTCGCCTTTCACCCTTGCCGCTGGTGATAAGCGTGACGAGGAAGTGGCCTTCGACCTGCCGTGGGAGATGCCCCTGACCCACGCCGGCGGGCAGCCCCTCAACGGCGCGTACTGCGCGGTGCGTACCGAACTGGCCGTCGCCGACGCCGTCGACCGGGGCGACCTGGACGAGGTGCAGGTGCACGCGCTGCCCGCGCAGGAGGCCGTTCTCACCGCCATGACGGATATCGGCTTCAGGCGCCTGGAGGCCGAGGTGAAGCCGGGGCACGCCAAGTCACCCCTGGAGGCGGCCGACTGGTGGGCGGGGTTGCAGACGGCCGGCTGGTGGCAGGAGATCGAGATGCGTTTCCCGGACTGGTACCCGCACGGCAGCACACTGGAACTCTGGCTCGTCACCGGCGCCGACAAGGTCGTCGTCTGCCCCGGCCAGGCGGCACCGCTGATCCTCGGCCATGACGAGACCACAGGCAGGGCCGCACTGGCGGCCAGGCTGGACGGGCACCTGAGAGCCCAGTTCGGCGGCTGAACCGAGCACGGCACTCCCGGACCGGCTCGACAGCGCAGGCCCCAAGACCCGCTCGTCCGCACGACGGACGGGCAAGCCGCCCCGCGGTTCGGGCGAGCCCCCCTACTGTGCCGCCCACCACCACGCGAGGAGCTGATCACATGACGGAACGGCACGATGTCGACTTATGGTTCGACCCCGTGTGCCCGTACACCTGGATCACCTCACGCTGGCTGGTAGAGATCTGAGCTGTACGGCCGGTGACGGTCCGCTGGCGGGTGATGAGGCTGTCAGTACTCGACGAGCATCTGGACGAGAACCCCGAGGGCGACTGGAGTGACCACATGTGGGCGCCGGTGCGGGTTCTTGGACGCCCATGCGAGCATGTCGGGCCGCCGTCCCTCCACGCCACCAGCGGAGACCGGCCACTCCCCCGCAGCGAGCCCTCACCGTGCCCCGCACACACGAGGCACGCAAGTCAGCCGCATCAACCATCCATGGATATCAAAGTTCATGGCGATGGCGCGGCGTCACTCACGTGCGCGCCGGGTGGCCTGGCGGCGATCTGGAATCCCTCCTGCTGGACGGTTCCCGCGACGGCCGGGCCGAGATCATCGGTGGGGAGGTAGCACAGTGCCAGGACGACGGCTTCCTCGGCTGTGGCGGCCTCGCCGAGAACGTCTCGGAGAGAGGATGCTTCTTCATGCGGAATGGGCTTCCAGCGTGTGACGGGACGATGGCCACCTCATCGCGGAACGGGTATCCGGTGCAGGAGCTGAAGCCGAGGCACCACGCCTGGGACCCGGCCGTACCGCTGGAGGAGACCCTGCCGGCGGGGGATTCGGCGCCGGGCGTGACGAGGGGCCGTCAGACCGCGCGACCGCTCCGGCCCGCTCCCACCCGACACCCCACCGCACCCCGGCGGCAGTGGACACCCCGGGTGTGCCGCCTGCGCCACCGGCGACGCCGAGCGGACCGCGGACCGCACCGCCATCCTCCACTCCCGCAAACAACGCTCGCAGCCGCGCCGCGTTCGGCGGCCGGCCACCCACCAGCCGTCTCAACCGCGCTGCGGGTCACTGCACCTAGACTCCCCTCAGGGCCCCTGCCGGAGGTCCGCCGGTCGACACCAGGGGGGCCGATGGACGCGGTCGTCGGTGATGTGATCACGGCGGTCGGGCTCGCCGCCACGGTGGCGTCCACCTACTTCGGCTATGTCGGCGTCCAGCATCTGATCCGGCGGCGGGGCAGCGCCGCGCCGCCCCCGTCCGGGCCCGCCCGCGAAGAGCCCGGCGAACAGCACGACGAGCGCCCCGGCGAGCACCCCTCCTACGAAGTCGTCGTCTCCTACACCACCGCCGACGGCGAGGCCGCCCGGCGGCTCGCGGAGAGCCTGCGCCGGGCCGGTGCGTCGGTGTTCCTGGTGGAATGGGTCGCGCCGGGACTGCTTCCCCTCCTCGAATCCCAACGCGCCTTGTCCGAAGCCGTGTTGGGGGTGCTGCTGTTCGGCCGTACGACGATGGACGACCCCCGGATCGTCGACGAGTACGCGGCGCTGCTCCAGCGGGCGCACGGCGGGGGACTGCGGTTCGTCCCGGCGCCGGTGGCGGACGTCCGTCTCCCGGCGTTCGCCGCGATCCGTCAGCCGGTGGATCTGCGCGAGCCGGGGTCCGCACGGTACGACACCGAGGTCGGGCGGCTGGTGCGGGTCGTGCGCGGACGGACGGCAGGGCCGGCCGGCTGACGCCCGCGCGCACCCCCACCCGACGGGCCATGCCACGCACCACGAGACGCCTGGCGCCACAACATGAGTCCTACACGCGGGAGTTGTGCGAAATGGGGGGTGGAGCCGAGCGCACCCCCCTTACCCTGGTTGCCCCGCAGCGGACGGCCAGGCTCCTTCGCGCAACCGCGAACCCCCGCCGTCCGGCCGAGGAGGTCCGAGCGGTTGAAGGTGTTTCTCTCGTACGCGGCCGATGACGCCGACTGGACACGGCTGCTGGCCGAACAGCTCGCCGGGCACGGACTGTCGCCGTTCCACGACCAGTTGAGCATCGAGCCGGGCCAGGTCGTGCTCCACGAGCAGGAGCGGGAACTGCGCGCCTCCGCGCACGGCATCGCCGTGATCAGTCCGGCGTCGATGCGGGACGCGCGCGCCATGGACGAGTACGCGGTGCTGGCCACCGAGGCGGCCTCGAACGGCATGCGGTTCATCCCGGTGCTGCTCGGGCACGTCCCACGGCCCCCGTTCGCCGCCCAACGGGTCTGGCGGGACTTCAGCGATGCCACCGGACAGGAGTTCGTGGCCATGGCCGCCGAACTCGCGGCGGTCATCGCCGACCGCCCCCGCCCGGCCGGCGCCGGCCACTCCCCCGACACCCTGCGCGCCGCCCACCCTGCCCCGCCCCGCCCCCTCACACCCCCGGACGAGCCCGCGTTCGTCGTCTGCTACGCCCCCGCCGACGCCGCCTACGGCGGACGGCTGGCCCGCCGTCTGCGGTCGGCCGGACTGCCGGTGTGGTCGACGGACGATCTACGGCCCGGCGACGGCCACTTCTGGACGATCCGGCAGCAACTGCGGTACGCGGTGGCCGTCGTCGTCGTGATGACCCCGCACTCGCAGGACTCCGAGGACATCACCCGGATGATCCTGGAGGGCCAGGTCCACGGGCGGCCGTTCGTGCCCGTGCTGCTGGAGGGCGAGGTCAACTTCCATCTGGCCGCCACCTGGCATCTGAACGCCCGTGACGGCAGCCTCCCCGACGCGGCCCGGCTGGACCTGCTGCGCCGGCTGCACGACGACGTACGCCACCACCGCCCGGTCCGGCTCCCCGAGGCGCCGCCGCGCGCCCCCGGCGGCCGGTCCCGGGCCCCGGTGGTCGCGCTGACCCGCCCCGCGGCCCTCGAACAGCTGCGCGCCCATCTCACCGACGGCGAGTACGCGCACGCCGATCTGCTGACCACCCGGATCGTGCTCGAGACGGCCGGCCGGCTCACCGAGGGCTGGCTGCGCGAACGGCAGGCCGCCGAGGTCCCGCTGGATCTGCTGGCGAGCCTCGACGCGCTGTGGGCCGACCGCTCCGGCGACCGCCAGGGCTTCGGCCGTCAGCTCGCGCTCCTCGCGGGCCGGGGCCGCCGGGGCCCGCGCTTCACGGACCTGGGAGCGGCCCTGGGCTGGCGCGATTCCCCGGAGGACCCCTCGCCCCGCCTCTACCGCGACTTCGTACGACGCTCCGCCGCCGGGACGGGCGAGCCAGGACGCACAGGCGACACAGGACATCCGGACGACGCGAGACACCCGGGCGAGCCCGGACCCGACCGGCACCCCGGGTTCTTCCCCACCCTCCGTGACCCCGGACGCGAGAACGACCCCGACTGGTACGACCGTTGGACCTCGACCGTGCTGGCGGTGCACGCACGGCTGCGTGAGTGGAAGGCCACCCCATGACATTTTTCTCGATTGTCCTCCTGCTGTTGTTCGCGGGCACCGGATGGGCCATCTGGCAGGGGCGGGTGGTGGTGCCCCGCGAGCATGTCGGCATCGTCACCCGCCGCTTCGGCCTTGCGCACTCCGATCCCGCGTTCCGCGAGATCAACCCCGCCAAGGCGAAGGGTGTCCACGCCCGCACCCTGCTGCCCGGCAGCATCCACTGGCGCACCCCGGTGGTGCACAGCGTCCGGTACGTGCCCCGCGTGCATGTCCCGGCGGACATGATCGGCGTCGTCACGGCGCGCGAGGGGCAACTGCGGGCCGACGGCCGCACCGTGGGACGGCATGTCGAGTGCGACAACTTCCGCGACGGCGCGGCCTTTCTGCTCGGCGGCGGTGAACAGGGCGTGCAGGTGTCGACCCTGGCCGGCGGTCACTCGTACCACCTCAACACCCTGCTGTTCGATGTCCAGATACGCTCCCGGACCCATGTGCCGACCGGCACGATCGGGCTGGTGGAGGCCAAGGCGGGCGCGGTCAGGCCGCCGGACCAGCGGTTCGGCCGCCATGTCGAGTGCGACAGCTTCCAGGACGGGCAGGCGTTTCTGTCCGGCGGCGGCGAGCAGGGCAAGCAGCTCGCCATCCTGGGCGGCGGCACCTCGTACGCGATCAACCCGGAGCTGTTCAAGGTCATCACGGTCGACAACGTGGCCGAGTCCCGGGAGGGGCTGACGGCGCGGCATCTGCGGGACATCTCCATCAAGGAGGGGTACGCCGGGGTGGTCGTCACCCTGGACGGGGCCGAACCCTCACAGGACGCCGAGTCCGGCACGGTGGCGCCCCGGATCGCGGGGCACAGCAGTTTCCGCAAGCCCTGGGAGTTCCTCGCGGGGAACGGGCAGCGCGGCATCCAGGATGAGACCCTGGGCCAGGGCACGACGTACTCGCTCAACCCCTGGTTCGTGCGGGTGACGCTCATCCCGACCCGGGTGCTGATCCTGACCTGGCACAACAAGAAGGGCACGGAGACCGACAACTACGACGCGGACCTCGGGGAGATCGTCGTCAACGTCCAGGGCTTCGACCTGGCGGTGACGCTCTCGCAGAACCTCCAGATCCCGCCCCGGGTGGCGCCCAAGCTGGTCAGCCAGTTCGGCAACGACAGCCACTCCGACCTCGGGGGGCTCGTCGATGACCGGGCGCCCATGCGGAGGTTCGTGCGGGACGTCCTCGGGCCGACCGTCGCCGGGTACTTCGCCGAGATCGCCATGACCAGCTCCGTGCTCGACTTCCTCGCCAGCTATCAGGACATCCGCAAGGACCTCACCGACCGGGTCATGCACGCGCTGGAGAAGTGGGAGCTGGCGATGCTGGGCACCACCCTCGGCCGCTTCACCCCGACCGACCCCGTCCTCCTCGAACGCCTCAAGGAGAAGTTCTACGAGGAGATGCGCGGCGAAAGCCTCGGGGTGAGCCTGAAGAACGCCAAGCTGGAGGACCTGATCGACGAGTACCGGGCGCGGCAGGAGTCCCGTCGGGTCGCCGTCGAACTCAAGGCGGAGGTCGACCTGCTGGGGCCGGACAACGTGTCGATGATCCGGATCGTAAGGGAGTTCGCCAAGTTCGATGTCCCCGAGTACATCGGCGGCGGTGACATCTCGGCGCTTGTCCAGGCCCTGCCGATGGCCACGATGCAGGACATGCTGGCCCGGCTGCACGAACTGCGCCCGGCCGGCAAGCCGATCGCCGCCGCCCCGGGCGCCAGGGAGCTGACGGAGCCCGGGATGGAGACCCTCGAAGCGGGCCTCGACGACATCGGCGAGGCGGAGGAGGCGGCGGACGGGGACATCGACGACGAGGGGCGGGCCGGGGTGTGACGCGGGTAGGTGGCGGGGCGGTCACATGACGAGCCAGCCGACCACGACGAGCACACCGAGGAAGCAGAAGGCGAGCATCCCGTCCACCGCACAGCCCGGATTGGCGGTCAGCCCGGAGAGCCGGGCCTTGAACGCCGCACCCCGTGGGGCGGGCGGGTCCGGCGGGACAGGCGGGAGCGGGGCGGGTGGCCCGGAGGACCGGACGGCAGGCTGGGCGCGCGGTTGGGCGGCGGGCTGGGGGCAGGCTGGGGGGCGGGGCCGGACAGGTCGCCGCGAGGGCTGAGCCGACTGGTGCGAGTGGGAGGGCAGTGATGGCCTGGACTTTCTCGGGATGGCACATCCAGCGCCACCTCAAGAGAGGGACCAGGCAGCACGGCGTCTATGCCTACCCCGCGAAGAAGGCTGTCCAGGCCGTGAAACGGAAGGTCAAGACGCTGTGCCGAGAGGAATGATCCCGGAACAGGAGGGGAGACATGGCCGGTGTCGGACGTGGGCCGTTCCCGTCAGCTCGGTGAAGAAGCGGCCAGGGACAGGCAGGACTTCTCGGGGCCGTGCGGCGTGACCTGGGCTCGGACCGGGACGGCCGCCGGCAGGTCGACGGTGAAGCAGCGGGTGGCCATGGCCTCGGCCGGGCCGAGGACGGCGAGGTTCCGCTCGTAGGTGCGGGAGAACTGGACGAGGATGCGGGTGCCGTGCTCTGTGGGGCGCACCTCGACGAGTGCCCCGTTGCGCGGGCCGGCGATGGAGGTGCGGTCGAGGACGGCCTGGACGTCCTGGTCGGACGGGGTGGGGTCCTCGGCCGCGACCAGGGCGTCGGCGAACCGCGCCGCGTCTGTCCGGGTCGCCTCGAACGCCTCGCGCTCCCGGCCCGACTCGCGGTACCGGCCGACGGCGAACACGGTGACGAGGACCAGTGCTGGAATGAGCAGGACGGCGCCCAGGGCCTTCGCCCAGGGTGCGGTCCTTCCTTCTCGCTCTGCTTTCACGGGTTCCCGTCGCTTCTACGGAAGGTTGCCCACCGCGCGGCGGAAGGCGGAGGCGGCGGCGTAGGCGGAGGTGCCGGTGTTGTTCGGTTGGTGGCTCTCACGGCCGACCCACCAGGCGCCGCCAATCTCGCATTCGAAGTATCCGGGCCCCTGTCCCGCTCTCAGCTCGGCGACGACGGACCCTTGCTTGCCCTCCAGGTAGACGGCCTGGATCCTCGCTCCCTGCCTGCGTTGTGCAGGTCAAGGGCGGTTCCCCTGACCGATGACGAGTCGGGGGCGGCGCCGGCCGGCCCCGCGCCCCGCGCCCCGCGCCTCGCGCCCCGCGCCCCGCGCCCCGCGCCCCGCGCCCCGCGAAGAGTGCGGCGATTCACCACGCGGGCGCAGGTCCTCGTGCCGTGCCCGCGAGGCGGTACCACGCGAGCGGCGCGGCGACCAGGGCGATGGCCGCGGTGACGCAGAACGTCCGCACGAAGTCCGGGGACGCCGGGTGCTCACCGTGGAGCAGGACCAGCAGCGCCAGTCCGATGGAGCCACCGGTGTACTGCGCCGTTGTCACCAGGGCGCTTCCCGTTCCGCTGCTTGCCTGCGGAAGGTCCCGGGTGCCCGTGATGAACATCGTCGTGAACGCCATTCCCTGCCCGAAGCCGCTGAGCAGCAGTCCCGGCAGGATGCCCGCCGCGTATCCGCCGTCGGTGCCGGCGGCCAGGGCGAGCACCAGGAGCCCGGCCGCGCCGGTGACGAAGGCCGTGGACAGCAGCCGTCGCAGCGGCATGCGGCCGGCCAGTCGGCCGGCGACCGTGTTCCCCGCGACGATGGCGCCGGCCAGCGGAAGGAACGCCAGGCCCGCGGCGAGCGCGCTGTACGCCCGCACGTCCTGGAGATACAGGGTGACGAGATAGAACTCGGCCCCGAAGCTCGCCATGTACAACGCCGCGACCAGGCAGGCGACCTGAAGGGTCCGTACGCGTAACAGTGTCCGGGGCACGAGGGGGCGGTGCCGGCTCTGGCTGAGCGCGAGCAGCCCACCCGCCAGGACCGCCACCAGCAGTGCGGCGGCGACGACGGTCGGGTGGGGATGCGCGCGGGAGAGTTCGGTGAAGGCCAGGATGACGGCGACGACCGTGGTGCACGCCGAGAGGGTGGCCAGGGCGGCGACGGGAACCCGTGCTCGGGTCGCGGTGGAGCGGACCGCGTTTCCGGCGGCGAGCAGACAGACGGCCACGATGGGGATGTTCACCCAGAAGATCCACTGCCAGGAGGCCACCGCGAGGATGCCGCCGCCGGCGGTGACGCCGAGGGCGAGGCCGACCGCCCCCGTGGTCCCCCACACGCTCACGGCCCGGTCCCGCTCCGGTCCGGCCGGGTAGGCGGAACTGAGCAGCCCCAGTGTCGCGGGCACCAGCAGGGCCGCCGCCACGCCCTGACCGACGCGCGCCGCGATCAGGAGCGCCGCCGAACCCGAGAGCGCGGCGGCTGTCGAGGACACGGCGAAGAGCAGCTGGGCGGTGACGAACACCCGGCCGGCGCCGAACACATCCGCCAGTTGTCCGCCCAGCAGCAGGAATCCGGCGAAGAAGATCGCGTACGCGCTCACGATCCATTGCAGCGCGACCGCGGAGAAGTTCAGGCTCTCGCCGATGTCGGGCAGCGCGACGTAGATGATGGAGAAGTCGAGCGCCACCAGCAGCTGCGCACCGGCCAAAGCCGTCAGCAGGCGCGCTCCGGGAGACGGTAAGGGAGCAGTTGGCAAGGTCGGCCTCCACAGGTCAACTGGTCGTCCCAGAGCGACGAGCGCCTTCATGAACACGTCTCAGAACCGCTCTGTGTCCAGATGCGTCGCCACCGGGGCGTTGGGGGTCCTCCCCGTGACACCGTAGAGGTCGGTCACCGTCGCACGGCGGGTGAAGGCGTCATCCGGCCCGATGGCCTTGTGCACACGCGCACGCACCGGACACCGCTCGTCGACCGGCCCTCCAGCGGGCGGCAGGGCCGAGCCGTCGGTCGCCCGGCGGACGTCGGCCCCGTCGCCCCGCGGCGTCAGCTCCCGGTCAGCTCCCGTACCGCCCGCACCAGCGCCGCGTTGTCCGTCGCGGCCGTGCCGTCGGGCAGGGTCGTGCCGTCCTCGAAGCCGATGCGGGTCTGGTGGCCGTCCTCGGCGGCGGCGCGGACCAGGGGCCAGACCGTGGCGCCCTCGCCGTGGTAGAGGATCGGGCAGGTCACACCCGCGGCGACGATACGCTCCGCCATCGCGCGGGCCGCGGTGACCGCCTCCTCGGGGTCCTCCTCCACCGGCTCGATCAGGATGCGCACGTTGTGGTGCAGGGTCGGGGAGGCCAGCAGGGCGGGGACGTCGTCCATCGTCCAGACGGCGCTCTCCAGGACCATGCCCCGTTCCAGGACCAGTTCGGCGGTCTCGGTGGCGCCCTCCTCGCAGAAGGCGACGGAGGCGAAGTCGGGCAGCACGTCCCAGGACTTGACCAGTTCGTAGCGTTCCTCGGGGCCGGAGCAGGTCCACAGGCCGGTGGTGGTGCCGACCACCGCTTCGGGGGCGGTGGCGCGGATCGCGTGCAGCACCTCGGCGAGCGCGTCGGGGCGGATGGACTGCCCGCCGTCCGGGGTGCGCACATGGAAGTGGACGACGTCCGCTCCGGCGGCGAGCACCGCGGCGGTGTCGGCGGCGATCTGCTCCGCGGTGACCGGGACGGTGGGGTGCTCGGTCCGGGAGCGCCCGCCGTTGACGGCGGCTTTCAGAAACACGGTGGTCCTTTCAAGGGGGTATGGCGTAGGGGGGTGAAGCACAGGGGTGAGGGGTGGTGCAGAAAGGCTTACGGGGGTGAGGGCGGCGGCGAGCCTCGTCAGGCGAACGCGCCCAGCCCCCGGCCTCAGGCGAACGCGCCCAGCCCCCGGAGGGTCTCCGTCGCGCCCGTGAGGGAGCCCAGGGGCTTGCCCTGGTGGAGTTGGGCCACCAGCGCGGGTTCCTCGGCGTCGTCCTCGATGGCCTCGTCCAGGACCGCGGCGAGGCGGCCGGCCGGGGCGATGATCAGGCCGTTGGCGTCGCCCAGGACCAGGTCGCCGGCGTGCACGGGGACCCCGCCGCAGGTGACGGGGGCGCACAGGGAGCCGTCGGCGAGGCCGTGCAGCTTGGTGGTGAGCGGGGTACGCCCGAAGGCGTACACCGGGAGGCCGACCTCGCGCAGGGCGTCGATGTCGGTGCACAGGCCGTCGACCACCGCACCGGCGGCGCCGCGCGCGGCGAGGGCGTTGACCAGGACCTCGCCCAGCGGGGCGTGCCGGCGGTCGCCGCCGGTGTCGAGCACGATCACATCGCCGGGGCCGACCAGTCCCGCCGCGTGGTGCAGCATCGTGGAGTCGGTCGCCGTGGTGCGGACCGTCACCGCCCGGCCGACCAGCTTCCCGGAGCCGGCCATCCGCTGGAGCGCCGGGTCGCAGAAACCTTCCTCCAGATAGTGGCCGAGGGTGGGGAAGTCGACCGTGCGCAGCCGTTCGGCGAGGGCGGTGTCCAGGGGGGCGGGCAGGTCGCGGATGTCCAGGGGCATGGGACGGGTCACCTCGGTCCGATGATGATGCGGCGGTTGCGGAGCACGGGCAGGACCGTGCGGGCCCGGTCGATCCGGTCCTTGTCGGCGTCGACGACGAGCAGCGAGCGCTCCTCCTCGCCGAGCGCGGCGCGGACCACGCCCAGGGGGTCGACGGCCATCGACATGCCGATGCAGTCGGGGGTGGTCAGCGAGGACGCCACGACCCAGCAGGTGTTCTCGATGGCGCGGGTGCGCAGCAGGGTCTGCCAGTGGTCCTCCTTCAGCGGGCCCTTGACCCAGGCCGCCGACACCGCGAGCAGGTCCGCGCCCATCTCCACGAGGGAGCGGGTGAACTCCGGGAAGCGGATGTCGTAGCAGTTGACCAGTCCGACGTTGAAGTCACCGATGCGGACGACGACCGGGCCGGTGTCGCCGCGCTGGATGCGGCGCGACTCCTTGTAGTCGAAGGCGTCGTACAGATGCATCTTGCGGTAGAGCCCGAGGACCTCGCCCTCGGCGTCCACGGCGGCCATGGTGTTGTACGGGAGTGCCGTGCCGCTGTCCTCGTAGCCGGCGGCGATGACCGCGATGCCATGGGTGCGGGCGATGCGGGACAGGCCCTCCAGGAAGGGCTCCCAGTGGGCGACGGCGAGTTCCCTGAGCTGGGCGTCGGTCTCGGTGCTGAAGTCGGAGGGGAGCATCGACTCCTCGGGGAAGACGACCAGTTCGGCGCCCGCGGCGACGGCGTCGGCGGTCATCTCCTCGATGACGGCGAGGTTGGCGACCGCGTCGGCGGTCGGGGCGAATTGTGCTGCGGCGACCTTCACGGTCGTATCTCCTTGTGCGGGGGGACGGGGTCGGGCAGGGACCGGCGGCGGGCCGGATGCGGGCGGCGCGGGGACCGGCTGCCGTTGGGATGTGGGCGGCGCATGGCGGAGGTCATTCCGCGAGCAGCCGGGACCGCTCGGGGTCCCAGCCCGCCCGGAGGGGCGATCCGGCGGTGAGGCCGCTGCGGTCGGGGCCGCGGGACTCGGAGACCAGTTCCGTGCCGTCGGTGAGGGTGAGGTGGTAGCGGGTGGCGTTGCCCAGGTAGACGATCTGCTGGAGGGTGCCGTCCAGGACGGTGCCGCAGCCGGGCAGTTCGGCGTCCGGGGCGGCGAGGCGGACGCTCTCCGGCCGGACCGCGAGATGCGCCTGGGTGCCGGGGGCGAGCCCGTGGCCCTCCGGGGCCGCGAACCGGCCGAGGCCGGGGACGTCGACGAAGGTGCCGTCCAGGGTGCCGGTGAGGAAGTTGGACGTACCGATGAAGTCGGCGACGAAGCGGGTCGCGGGGCGTTCGTAGATCGCCTCGGGGCTGTCGACCTGGAGGACCCGGCCGCCGTCCATCACCGCGATGCGGTCGGACATGGTCAGGGCCTCCTCCTGGTCGTGGGTGACGGTCACGAAGGTCACCCCGACCTCGCGCTGGATCTTCTTCAGCTCCAGCTGCATCTCGGCCCGCAGCTTCTGGTCGAGCGCGCCGAGCGGTTCGTCCAGAAGGAGCAGCGAGGGCCCGCCGATCAGGGCGCGGGCGATGGCGACGCGCTGCCGCTGGCCGCCGGAGAGCTGGGCGATCGAACGGTCGCCGTACGCCTCCAGACGGACCAGTGCCAGGTACTCCCGTACCGCCGCGGCGATCTCCGCCTTGGGGCGGGACTTGCGCACCTTCAGTTCGAAGGCCACGTTCTCCGCGACCGTGAGGTGCGGGAAGAGGGCGTAGCTCTGGAAGAGCATGTTCAGGTCGCGCTTGTGCGGCGGGACGGAGTTGGCGGGGACGCCGCCCAGCTCGACGGTGCCCTCGGTGGGCGTCTCGAAGCCGGTGATCATCCGCATGAGGGTGGTCTTGCCGCAGCCGGAGGGGCCGAGGATGGAGAAGAACTCGTTGCGGCGGATGTCGAGGGTGACGTCCTGGACGGCGGGGGTGGTGCCGAAGGTCTTGCCCACGCCCGTGAGCCGTACCGCCGGGGCGTCGGTGTCGGGGAGC
Organism: Streptomyces sp. NPDC056734; assembly: GCF_042790455.1. Lineage (NCBI taxonomy): Bacteria > Bacillati > Actinomycetota > Actinomycetes > Kitasatosporales > Streptomycetaceae > Streptomyces > Streptomyces sp. NPDC056734. Next base: position 393,536 of record NZ_JBHTZD010000004.1, on the reverse strand, counting down.
GCCGCCCTGGGGGCGGTCTTCGTGGTGGTCATCGTCAGGACGCCTTCACCTTGGTCCAGCCCTGCTGGAAGTACTTCATCGCGGTGCCCGGGTCGAGCAGGAAGTCCGCCTTGGCGATGGCCTCGTCGGAGGCGTAGACGGCCGGGTTCTCCAGGGCCTTCTTGTCCTTGATGAACTCGCGGGCCTGTTCGTTGGTGCTGGCGCTGCCGCCGTCGTCGGTGGCCATGGCGGCGATCTCGGGCTTGAGGAGGTAGTTGATGAACTGGTAGGCGGAGTCGGTGTTCTTGGCGCCCTTGGGGATGGACAGGCCGTCCGTCCAGATCGAACCGCCCTCCTCGGGAAGGACGTAGTGCACGTTCGGGTTGGCGGCGACCACCTTGGCCATGGCCGTGCCGCTCCACGCCTGGGCGGCGCACGCCTGGCCGGTGGAGAGCAGCTGCGGGTAGTTGGTGGAGTTGTAGCCCGCGAGCATCTTCTTCTGGTCGGTCAGCGCGTCGGTGGCGGCCTTGATCTCGCCCTCGTCGGTGCTGGTGGCGCGGGCGCCGGTCACCTGGAGCCCGGCGATGTACGCGGCGAGCATGTTGTCCAGCATGTAGACCTTGCCCTTGTACTTCTCGTCGAAGAGCGTCTGCCAGCTGGTCGCCGACGGGATGCACTTGTCGTTGTAGGCGAAGCCGGTGGTGCCCCAGATCCACGGGATCGAGTACTTGTTGCCGGGGTCGTAGGACGGGTCGCGGAATTTGTCGGCGAGGTTGTCCAGGCCCTTGATGCGGGAGTGGTCCAGCGGCTCGATCAGCTGCTGCCCGATGAGCTGCTGCACGCTGTACTGGCTGGGCTCGATCAGGTCGTATCCGGCCGAGCCCGAGCTGAGCTTGGCGGTCATCGTCTCGTTGCTGTCGAAGGTGTCGAGGGTGACCTTGATCCCGGTCTCCTGCTCGAACTTCTTCACCACGGAGTCGGGGATCTCCCCGGCCCAGGCGTAGATGTTCAGCTCCTTGCCGCCGCCGGAGGACGCCGAGCCCGAGTCGGAGCCGCCGCAGCCGGTGGCGATGAGGGCGGTGACGGTGGTGACGGCGATGGCGAGGGCGCCTCTGGAGACACTTCTTGCGCGCATGGGGTGGTGCCTTTCATGAGTGACACGTGAGTGACAGAAGAGCGAGGAGGAGCAGGGCGGGGCAGAGAGGGAAAGGGGCGGGTCAGGCGCGGTCGGCTCCGAGCAGGACCCGGCGCATCTGCCGCAGGCCCACGCCGACGATGATCAGCAGGGTGAAGAGCACGAGCAGCGTGCCCAGCGCGTTGATCTCCGGGGTCAGACCGCCCTTGAGCATCGAGTAGACGCGCAGCGGAAGGGTGGTGCTGCCGACGCCGTTGGTGAAGGTCGACATCACGATGTTGCCGAAGGAGATCGTGAAGCTGAGCAGCCAGGCGGCGAGCAGCGGCTGCCGCAGCAGGGGCAGGGTGATCCGGCGGAACGACTGCCAGGGGTTGCACCCGAGGTCGGTGGCGGCCTCCTGGAGCGAGGGCTCGAGCGCCGCGTAGGCGCCGAGGACGATCAGCGAGGCGTACGGCAGGGTCACCACGACATGGCCCAGGACCAGGGTCGTCATCCCCAGGTCGACGTGCATGGCGCCGAAGACGGACAGCAGGGCCACGCCGAGCACGATCTCCGGGATGATCAGCGGCAGGAACAGCCCGCTGGAGAAGAGTGCCTTGCCGCGGCCGCGGAGCCGGGCCATGCCCATGGCGGCGAGCAGTCCGCACAGGGTGGCGAGGGTGGCGGAGATCAGCGCGGTCTCGGCGCTGATGCGCAGCGCGGCGAGCAGTTCGGTGTTGTCGGCGAGCTGCCCGTACCAGCGGGTGCTGAAGCCCTCCCATTTGTAGGTGACTTCGGAGTCGTTGAAGGAGAGCACCACCACCACGACGATGGGGATGTAGAGGAAGGCGATGACGCCACGGGCCAGCCAGGCGGTCACGGTGTCGAGGGCATGCTTCATGCGGACTTCCTCCTCAGCCGCCGGACGGCCAGTCCGAACACCGCCATCGACGCCACCATCAGCAGCAGCAGTACGACCGAGGCGGCGGCGCCCATGGGCTGGTTACGGAACTCGGTGTAGAGGGTGACGATGAGATTGCCGACCAGTTGGTCCCGTCCGCCGCCGAGCAGCACCGGGATGACGAACACGCCGAGGGTCGGGATGAAGGTGAGCAGGGCCGCGGCGAGCATGCCGGGCCGGGCGATCGGCAGCAGCACCCGGGTGTGCACCCGCCACCAGCCGCAGCCCAGGTCGCGGGCGGCCTCGCCGAGGGAGCCGTCGACGCCGCGCAGCGAGGCGTAGATCGGGAAGATCGCGGTGGGCAGGAAGGCGTACACGAGGCCGATGAAGGAGGCACCCTGGCTGGGGATCCACTGGGTGCTGCCGTCGGTGAACCCGATGGCGTCGGTCAGGCTGTTCACCGGGCCGCCGGGGCTGAGCAGATTGATCCAGGCGAAGGTCCGCACCAGGAAGTCGGTCCAGAACGGCACGATGATCAGCAGGAGCAGCAGCATCTGGCGCTGCGGGGACCGGCTGGACAGGTAGTACGAGACGACATAGCCGAGGACCAGGCAGACGGCGGTGTTCAGGGCCGCCATGCCCAGGCTGTAGCTGAAGACCTTGAGATAGACCGGGTCCATCAGGTCCTGGTAGTTGGACAGGGTCCAGCCGCCCTGGATGCCGCCGTAGGCGTCCGCCGAGGCGAAGCTGTTGCGCACCACCAGCAGCAGCGGCACCAGGACCAGTCCGAGGACCGTGATCCCGGCGGGGGCGAGCAGCAGCGTCGTCACCATGGCCCGGCGGGCGCGCGGCTGCCGGGCGGCTCCGCCGCCGGAGGCCGGACCCGATGCCTGCCCGGACCCCGCCCGGCCCGCGCCCGGCCGCTCGGCGGGGGCGCCCGCGGCGGTCGCCGTGACCGTCACCGGAGCGTCCGCCGGGGTGTCGGGGGGAGAGGAGGGATGGTGTGTCGCATGTGCGGGAACTCCTTGTCCGGACCGGGGCGGGCTCCGGCCCTCGGCGCTGAGATGTCGGATGGGGAAAGCGTGGTGGAACGGGCGACGACCCGAAAGATGAGTCCGCAACGAATCCCGTGGAAAGTGGCAGCGTTTTCCACGCGTATCGCAGCGGGGTGCGGATGTGACCGACGACATTGACACTCCTGGGCCCTGGGCATAAAGGTGCAAAGAGCAACTGGTGCAAAGAGCAACTACTGTCCCGTGGCCACGGCCTCGCAGCCGCCCTGGAGGTTCCCCGATGATCGACGACCTGGACCGGCAGATCATCGATCAGCTCAGGGTGGACGGCCGGCGCTCCTTCGCCGAGATCGGGCGGACGGTGGGCCTGTCCGAGGCGTCGGTGCGGGCCCGCTACCAGCGGCTCCAGCGCAAGGGCGTGGTCCAGGTCGTCGGCATGACGGACGCGGTGCGCATGGGCGAGATGGAGGTCCATCTCGCGGTCCGGGTGCACCACATCCCGGTGGCGCTGGTGGCCCGCGAGATGTCACGGATGCCGGAGGTGCGGTACGTGGCCTCCTGCGTGGGTCCGTACGACCTGATCGTCGACGTCCGCTGCCGGGACCTGGAGCATCTGGCCGAGCTGCTCACCGAGCGGGTGCGCCGGGTCAACGGGGTCGCGCACGCGGAGGCGCTGACCGTGCTGGAGGTCATCAAGGACTCGTATCTGTGGGCCGGGTTCCGGGAGGTGCCGGTGCGGCCGGAGAAGCGGATCATTCCTGGGTGAGGGTGGGGGCCCGGCGAGCCGGGGAGAGCGGTTCACTCCTCGGCGACTCCCTGGCCCACGGCGGTGGCGAGCCCCTGCCACGAGTAGTCCTTGAACAGCTCCAGCAGCAGAAGCACCTGCACGCGGGAGACCCCGGGCAGCATCCGGATGTCGTCGAGCAGCTGGACGAGCTGGGCCTGGTCGCGGCAGGTTCCCTCCAGGAAGATGTCCTGGCTCCCGGCGCACAGCGCCACATGGTTGATCATCGGCATGCCGGAGAGAGTCTTGGCCACCGCCCTCGGGGTGAGGTCCCGCACCCGGATCATCAGCCGTACGGACTGGTGCCCCAGCCGCAGCGGATCGCACAGGGCGACGATCCGCAGCACCCCGCTCTCCTGGAGCCGGGCCACCCGCTGCCGCACGGTCCCCTCCGAGACGCCCAGCTCACGGGCGAGCGTGGTGTAGGGCGTCCGGCCGTCGCGGGTGAGGGTACGCATGATCCTGCGGTCGGTGTCGTCGAGCACGCCCCCACCATGTCATCCGAAACGCGCCAAGTTGACCGAATGTGTCACCTGTCACAAATCAGCCGATACGAGGGGTTCCATACAGTTCTCCGTACAGTTCTGATAGTTCTGATGGATCTGATGGATCTGATGGATCTGATGGATCTGATGGATCTGATGAATGTGACGGATATGGACGACCTCGGCGGTCTGCCGTCGGCCCGGCACAAGCCCGCAGTCCGTCCGTAAACCGGCGTCCGCGCAGCCGCAACCCGCAGTTGAGGCGCTGCGGAGAACCTCTGCGAGTGTGACAGCCGCACAGACGCCGCCGGACTCGCCGGACCCGCCCGACCCGCCACAGGACACCGCCCCGACGGCCCGGTACGCGGGGGTGCGCCGGGCGTTCCGGCGGGTCCCGGTGCGCCGGATGCTCGTCCTTCTGCCGCTCGCCCTGGTGACCGCCGTCGCCGTCCAGCACCGTGAGGTGCTCGTGGCGGGCTTCCGGCAGCTGGCGGCGGCCGAGTGGCCCTGGCTGCTGGCGGCGGCCGGGGCGACCTGTCTGACCTGGGTGGCGGCGGCGGTGACCCGGCAGGGCGCGGTGGTGGACCGGCTGCCCGCGCTGCGGTTGCTGGTCACCCAGTTCGCGGCCGGGTCGGCGAACCAGTTGCTGCCCACCGGGCTCGGCGCGAGCGCGGTCAATCTGCGGTTCATGACGGTGTGCGGGCTGCCCCTGGCCCGCTCCTCGGCGGCCCTCGCGCTGTATCTGCTGGCCGAGGCCGTGGCCCGGGTCGGACTGCTGGCGGCCCTGTTCATCGCCTTCCCGGACGCCCTGCGGCTGGACTCCCTGGTCCCGGACGGCGTGGCGCTGCCCCTGCTGGCCGCCGTCGGCGGTACGGCCGTCGTCGCCCTGACCGTCCTCGCCCTCGTACGACGGCTCCGCACTCCCGTCGTCACCTTTCTGCGCATCGCGCTCGGTGAGGCCCGTACCGTGCACGCCCATCCCGCGCGGGCCCTCGCGCTGTGGGGCGGGTCGCTGGCCTTCCCGGCCCTCCAGGCCGCCGGGCTCGCGGCCGTCGGGACGGCGCTGGGGCTGCCGGTGCCGCCCTGGCACATGGCGCTCGCCTATCTCGCGGCCACGGTGGCCGTGGCGGTGGTACCCACCCCGGGTGGACTCGGCTCGGTCGAGGCGGCGCTGATCGTGGCCCTGGTGGCGGCGGGCAGCCCGGTCACCGTGGCCACGGCGGTGGTCCTGGCGTACCGGATCATCACGGTGTGGGTTCCGCTGGTGCCGGGGGCGCTGACGCTGGGGGCGCTTGTGCGGCTGAAGGTGATCTGAGCCGGGGCGGATGCGAGCCAGGGCGGATGCGAGCCAGGGCGGATGTGAGCCGGGGCGGATGCGGGTGAGGTTGCGGGTGAGGATGTGGGTCATACGGCCGGCGTAGCGCCGACCGGCCGCGCCGGACATCTGGAGAGCCGCGTCGACCTGCGGTGATCTCCCTTCCGTACGGTCCCACGCGCGGCAGCCTCCGAACGCCGGGCGTCTCGCGTCCTGACGATGGAAGCAGCGGCGGACTCTCCGTATGGGTGGCCGACCCGCCGCCTACGTGGCCCGACCCGCCGCACTGGTGGCCGGTGCTCCGCGTCAAGAAGCAGGCCCGCCGAACCACACCCGCCTCGCCGCATCTCCGTCAGCAAGGGAGCACACCGTGCGTGTCTTCGTCACCGGCGCGACCGGATTCATCGGCAGCGCTGTTGTCAGCCAGTTGCTGGACGCCGGGCACACGGTCGTCGGGCTCGCCCGTTCGGAGGGGGCCGCCGCCGCGCTGGCCGCCGCCGGAGCCGAGGCGCATCGCGGCGCCCTCGATGATCTCGATTCCCTGCGGAGCGGGGCGGACGCGGCGGACGGTGTGATCCACACCGCCTTCATCCATGACTTCTCCGACTACGCCGCCGCCTCACTCACCGATCTGCGGGCCATCGAGGCGATCGGCGAGGCCCTCGCGGGCTCGGACCGCCCCTTCGTCGTCACCTCGGGCGTCGCCGGAGTCTCCCCGGGACGGGTGGCCACGGAGGAGGACCCCGCCGACCCCGCCGTACCGGGCGCTCTGCGGGCCCCGGCCGAGCAGGCCACGCTGGCGCTCGCGGAGCGCGGGGTGCGCGCCGGTGTCGTACGGCTGCCGCCGTCGGTGCACGGCCCGGGCGACAAGGGCTTCGTGCCGACGCTCCTCCGGATCGCGCGGGAGAAGGGCGTCGCCGCGTACATCGGCACCGGCACCAACCGCTGGCCCGCCATGCACCGGCTGGACGCGGCCCGGCTGTTCCGGCTGGCGCTGGAGGCGGCCCCGGCGGGCTCACGGCTGCACGGTGTCGACGACGAGGGCGTGCCGTTCCGGGACATCGCCGGGGCCATCGGCGAGGGACTGGGAGTGCCGGTGGTGTCGATCGCCGCCGACGAGGCCATCGACCACTTCGGCCCATTGGGCACCTTCGCCGCCACGGACGTCCCGGCGACGAGCACCCTCACCCGCGAGCGCCTGGACTGGCACCCGCAGCAGCCGGGCCTGCTCGCGGACCTGGCGGAGGGCCACTACTTCCGGACGTGACGCACCGCTTCCCGACTTCCCGACTTCCCGAATTCTCGATCTGCCGGCTTCTCGATCTGCCGGCTTCCGGACGAGAGGGCTTCCCGAGGCGACGGCTCCTCGACGCGACGGCTTCCCGACGCGACGGCCCGCAGCAGCCCAAGAACCTCACCACGGCACCGGCCGCCCGTCCCGGAAGAACCCCCCGTTCGGCCCGTCGTCCGGCAGGGTCGCCGCCCACACCACCCCCGCCGCCCCCTCCGCCACCGGACGGCCACCGGCGCCGCCCATGTCGGTGGCCACCCACCCCGGGCACACCGCGTTGACCAGCACCCCACGGCCGCGCAGCTCCCCCGCCAGCAGCCGGGTGAGGGCATTGAGCGAGGCTTTGGAGACGGCGTACGCGGGGATGCCGCCGCTCATCGACGCCAGCGAACCGGCCTCGCTGCTGACGTTGACGACCCTCGCGCGCGGGCTGCGTTCCAGCAGCGGGAGCAGGGCCTGGGTGACCCGCCAGGCGCCGAACAGATTGGTGTCCAGGGCCCGCCGCACCTCCGCCAGATCGGCGGCGACGGCCCGGGCCCAGGTGTCGTAGAGGATCGCGGCGTTGTTGACGAGCACATCGGCGCGGCCGAACCGTTCGGCGACCCAGGTCCCCAGCGTGTCCACGCTCGCCGGATCGGCGACGTCCAGCCGTACGGGGGTGACGCGCTCGCCGCCGGGGTCGATCCGGGCCGCCGCGGCCTCGCCCTTGGCCAGGTCGCGGGAGCCGAGGACCACCCGGTGACCCCGGTCGGCGAGTTGCCGTACGACCTCGTGGCCGATGCCCCGGTTGGCGCCGGTCACCACGGCGACCGGCGTCGTTCCGCCGTCCCCGGCCCGCTGCTGTGCCATCTGCGAACTCCCCGTGGCCGAGCCTCTCGGTACGAACTGGTGTGCCCTGTACGGCAGTATGAGCGAATCGCGCCCCGCCGCCAGCCGAGCGGGGCGAGTTGCCCGATCCCGGAACGAACCGGAACGAACAGGTGAGCACGTGACAACACTCCCCACCCGGCCGCCGACGCCCCCGGGCGCCGCACCGCGTCTGTCCGGAGGTGACCGATGGACCGCGCGCTGACCGTGGACGATCTGATGCTGGCCGGGATCGCCCTGGCCGCCGGTGTGCTGGCGGCGCTGCTGCTGCGGGTGCTGCTGCGCTGGCTGGGCAAGCAGGCCGACCGCACCCGCTGGAGCGGCGACGACGTGCTCGTGGCCGCGCTGCGGATCATGGTGCCGTGGGCGGCGCTGGTGGGCGGCGCGGCGGCCGGGGCGGCGGTGCTGCCGCTGACGGAGACCGTGCAGCACCACACCAACCAGACGCTCACCGTGCTGCTGATCTTCGTGGTGACCGCCGCGGCGGCCCGGCTGATCGCCGGGACGGTGCAGTCGGTGACGCTGGCCCGCTCCGGGGTCGCCGGTTCGGCCACCATCTTCGTCAACATCACCCGCGTCCTGGTGCTGGCCATCGGTTTCCTGGTGGTGCTCCAGACGCTGGGCGTGTCGATCGCCCCGATGATCACCGCCCTCGGCGTCGGCGGTCTGGCGGTGGCACTGGCCCTCCAGGACACCCTCGCCAACCTCTTCGCGGGCATCCACATCCTCGCCTCCAACACCGTGCAGCGCGGTGACTACATCCGGCTGAGCAGCAGCGAGGAGGGCTATGTCGAGGACATCAACTGGCGGCAGACGACCGTGCGCAACCTCTCCAACAACCTGGTCGTGATCCCCAACGGGCAGCTCGCCAAGACCAACATGACCAACTTCATGCGCCCCGAGCAGGAGCTGACCATCCTGGTCCAGGCCGGGGTGGCGTACGACAGCGATCTGGACCAGGTGGAGCGGGTCACGAACGAGGTCGTCGGTCAGGTGATGGCCGAGGTCGACGGCGCGCTGCCGGACCATGAGCCGATCGTGCGGTTCCACACCTTCGGGGACTCGCGGATCGGGTTCACGGTGATCCTGGGTGTGGGCGAGTTCAGTGACCAGTACCGGATCAAGCACGAGTTCATCAAGCGGCTCCACCAGCGCTACCGCAAGGAGGGCATCCGCATCCCGGCGCCCACCCGGACGGTGGCGTTGCAGCAGGGGGCGGTGGTGATCCCGCAGCAGCGGGGCGGGAGCGCGGGCGCGGAGAACGGGCCGGGCGAGCTGCCGGCGGCGCGGTTCGAGTAGCCCGAGCGGGGCGGAGGGCGGGGACCGGCCCCCGTGGCCCGTCCGCCCCTCCTCCCCCGCGTCGCGAAACCTGTCCGCCGAACCCCTGTCGGTCGACCCCCCGGCACGAGATATCTTGATGTCGAGCAATGTTGCAGACGTGGAGCGGAGCACCCGGTGACTGACTCGACCATCATCTACACGCACACTGACGAGGCCCCCGCCCTGGCGACGTATTCGTTCCTGCCGGTGGTCAAGGCGTACGCGGCGCAGGCCGGTGTCCCCGTCGAGACGCGGGACATCTCGCTGGCGGGCCGGATCATCGCACTGTTCCCGGAGTACCTCGCCGAGGACCAGCGGATCCCGGACGCGCTCGGTGAGCTGGGCGAGCTGGCCAGGACGCCCGAGGCCAACATCATCAAGCTGCCGAACATCTCGGCGTCGATCCCGCAGCTCAAGGCCGCCGTCGCCGAGCTGCAGAGCCAGGGCTACACGCTGCCGGAGTACCCGGACGACCCCAAGACCGACGAGGAGCGCGACATCCGCGCCCGCTACGACAAGGTCAAGGGCTCCGCCGTGAACCCGGTGCTGCGCGAGGGCAACTCGGACCGCCGCGCCCCCGCCTCGGTGAAGAACTACGCCAAGACCCACCCGCACCGCATGGGCGCCTGGTCCGCCGAGTCGAAGACCGACGTCGCCACCATGGGCGTGGACGACTTCCGCTCCACCGAGAAGTCGGTCGTGCTCTCCGAGGCCGGTTCGCTGCGGATCGAGCTGGTCGGGGACGACGGCTCCACGACCGTGCTGCGCGAGTCCGTACCCGTACTCGAAGGCGAGGTCGTCGACGCCTCCGTCATGCGGGTCGCCGCGCTGCGCGAGTTCCTCACCGCCCAGATCGCCCGCGCCAAGGCCGACGGGGTGCTGTTCTCCGTACACCTCAAGGCCACGATGATGAAGGTCTCCGACCCGATCGTCTTCGGCCATGTCGTGCGCGCCTTCTTCCCGGACACCTTCGCCCGGTACGGGGCTCAGCTCGCCGCCGCCGGTCTCACCCCGAACGACGGTCTGGGCGGCATCCACAAGGGCCTGGAGGCACTGCCCGAGGGCGACGAGATCAAGGCGTCCTTCGACGCCGAGCTGGCCAAGGGCCCGGCCCTCGCGATGGTCGACTCGGACAAGGGCATCACCAACCTGCACGTCCCGTCCGATGTGATCGTGGACGCCTCGATGCCGGCCATGATCCGCACCTCCGGCCACATGTGGGGCCCGGACGGCCAGGAGGCCGACACCCTCGCGGTGCTCCCCGACTCCTCCTACTCCGGCGTCTACCAGGCCGTCATCGACGACTGCCGGGCGAACGGCGCCTACGACCCGTCCACCATGGGCTCGGTCCCGAACGTCGGCCTGATGGCGCAGAAGGCCGAGGAGTACGGCAGCCACGACAAGACGTTCGAGATCCCGGTCACCGGCACGGTCCGCCTGGTCGACGCGAACGGCACCGCCGTCATCGAGCAGGCCGTGTCCGCCGGTGACATCTTCCGCGCCTGCCAGACCAAGGACGCCCCGATCAGGGACTGGGTGAAGCTGGCCGTCACCCGCGCCCGCGCCTCCGGCGACCCGGCCGTCTTCTGGCTGGACGAGACCCGCGCCCACGACGCCAACCTGATCGCCAAGGTCGAGGCGTACCTGCCGGAGCACGACACCGAGGGCCTGGACATCCGTGTCCTCGCCCCGGTCGACGCCACCAAGCTGTCGGTGGAGCGCATCCGGCGCGGTGAGAACACCATCTCCGTCACCGGCAATGTGCTGCGCGACTACCTCACCGACCTGTTCCCGATCCTGGAGCTGGGCACCAGCGCCAAGATGCTGTCGGTGGTCCCGCTGATGGCGGGCGGCGGCCTGTTCGAGACCGGCGCCGGCGGCTCCGCGCCCAAGCATGTCCAGCAGCTGGTCAAGGAGAACTACCTGCGCTGGGACTCGCTCGGGGAGTTCTTCGCGCTGGTCCCGTCCCTGGAGCAGTTCGCGAAGACCACCGGCAACGTCCGCGCCCAGGTCCTCGCGGACACCCTGGACCGCGCCACGGCGACCTTCCTCGACGAGGACAAGTCCCCGACCCGGCGCGTCGGCGGCATCGACAACCGGGGCAGCCACTTCTATCTGTCGCTGTACTGGGCGCAGGAGCTGGCCCGGCAGACCGACGACGCCGAGCTGGGCAAGGCGTTCGCGCCGCTCGCCGAGAGCCTCGCGGCGAACGAGCAGACGATCGTGGCCGAGCTGAACGCCGTCCAGGGGTCCCCTGCGGAGATCGGCGGCTACTACCAGCCGGATGCGGCCAGGGCGGCCGAGGTCATGCGTCCGTCGGCCACGTGGAACGCGGCGCTGGCGTCGCTGAGCTGACGGTTACCTCCGGCGGCGACGCGGGACACCACGAGGGCGGGACACCACGGGGTGGGACGCTCCCCGCAGCGGCCGGGTCCCGACCGGTACCGTCCGGTCGGGGCTCGGCCGTGCACGGCGCGTCGGCGGCTGCGTTTCGACTGCGGGCCCGGTGGGGGCTGGTCGCGCAGTTCCCCGCGCCCCTGAGGACGTCGGGGTAACCCGCGCCACCACGCCCTCGGGGACATCGCGAACACCTCCCGGGGGGCGTCGCGGTCGCCGGCCTCACCGGGCCCCGGCCGGGGGCGTCGCGGGCACCCGCGCCGCCAAGCCCCGCCCCGCTGCGCGAACATTGCCCGTGCGTGTCGTTTGTAACGTCGTGTGACGTGTTCGTTGCGGGGCGCGCGCGGCCCCTGTGCGGGTCTTCCTCCCCGTGCTTGTCTCGTCGCGGATCCCCCGGGTCCCAGGTTTGGGATCCCGTATCTCCGATCGCCGCTCTCCCGCCGCACGAGGAGCACCACCATGACGACGAGCCAGCCCATCGACTCCGTCACCGCCGGTCACACCCCCGAGGACGTGGCCGCCGGGCCCGACACCTCGGCCTGGTCCTTCGAGACCCGGCAGGTCCACGCGGGGGCCGCGCCCGACCCGACGACCGGTGCCCGCGCCACCCCGATCTACCAGACCACCTCCTTCGTGTTCCGGGACACCCAGCACGCGGCCGACCTGTTCTCGCTCGCCGAGCCCGGCAACATCTACACCCGTATCCACAACCCCACCCAGGACGTCTTCGAGCAGCGGATCGCCGCGCTGGAGGGCGGCGTGGCGGCGGTCGCGCTGGCCTCGGGGCAGGCGGCGGAGACCCTGGCGATCCTGACAGTGGCGGGCGCGGGCGACCACATCGTGTCGAGTACGTCCCTGTACGGCGGCACGTACAACCTGCTGCGGCACACGCTCCCCCGGTTCGGCATCGAGGTGTCGTTCGTGGACGACCCCGACGACACCGAGGCATGGTCGGCCGCGATCCGCCCGAACACCAAGGCGCTGTTCGCCGAGACACTGGGCAACCCGCGCGGCAACGTCCTCGACGTGCGGGCGGTGGCGGACGTCGCCCACGCGGCGGGCGTCCCGCTGATCGTGGACAACACCGTGCCGACGCCGTACCTGCTGCGCCCGATCGAGCACGGCGCGGACGTCGTGGTGCACTCGGCGACCAAGTTCCTCGGCGGTCACGGCACCACGATCGCCGGGGTGGTCGTGGACGGCGGCACCTTCGACTTCGGCGCCCACGCAGACCGGTTCCCGGACTTCACCGAGCCCGACCCCAGCTACCACGGCCTCCAGTACTGGCCGGCCCTCGGCCCGGGCGCGTTCGCGATCAAACTGCGGGTGCAGCTGCTGCGCGACCTCGGCCCCGCCCTGTCCCCGCACTCCGCGTTCCTGCTGCTCCAGGGCGTGGAGACGCTGAGCCTGCGCCTGGAGCGGCACTCGGCCAACGCCCAGGCGCTCGCCGAGTGGCTGGAGCAGCGCGACGAGGTCGCCGCCGTCCACTATCCGGGCCTGCCGTCCAGCACCTGGTACGAGGCCGGGCAGAGGTATCTGCCGCGCGGCGCGGGCGCGATCGTCTCCTTCGAGCTGCGGGACGGCATCGAGGCGGGCAAGCGGTTCGTGGACGCGGTCGAGCTGTTCAGCCATCTCGCCAACATCGGGGATGTCCGCAGCCTGATCATCCACCCGGCGTCCACCACGCACAGCCAGCTCGACGCCGACCAGCTCGTGGCCACCGGCACCACGCCGGGCCTGGTGCGGCTGTCCGTCGGCATCGAGAACCTCGCGGATCTGAAGGCGGATCTGGAGGCCGGCTTCCGCGCCGCCAAGGGCGCGTCCTGAACGCGACGACCACCGCCGAGGTCCCCCTCCCGGCCTCCGGGGGGTGGCGGGAGGGGGACCCACCCGGCCGACGCCAGTGGTGGCGCCGGCCGGGTGGGCCGCTGCCGCTGGAGGCGGGCGGCGCGCTGCCTGGCGTACGGCTGGCGTTCGAGATCTGGGGCACCCTCGCCCCGGACGCCTCGAACGCCGTGCTGGTGCTGCACGCCCTCACCGGGGACAGCCATGTCAGCGGTCCCGCCGGGCCGGGGCATCCCACGCCCGGCTGGTGGCAGGGGCTGATCGGGCCGGGGCTGGCCCTGGACACCGACCGCTGGTTCGTGGTCGCGCCGAACGTACTGGGCGGCTGCCAGGGCAGTACGGGACCGTCCGCGCCGCGCCCGGACAGCGCACGCGCCTGGGGCGGCACGTTCCCCTTCCTGACCCAACGCGACCAGGTGAACGCCGAGGCCGGGCTCGCGCGGGCGCTCGGCATCGCGCGGTGGGCGCTGGTGATCGGCGGCTCGATGGGCGGGATGCGGGCCGTGGAGTGGGCGGTGTCGTACCCCGGGCGGGTGGGCGCGCTGCTGCTGCTCGCGACGACGGCCGCCGCCAGTGCCGAGCAGATCGCGTGGGCGGGCGCGCAGCTCACGGCGGTCCGCGCCGACCCCGACTGGCGTGGCGGCGACTACCACGGCACCGGGCGCGGCCCGCACACCGGCCTCGGTCTGGCCCGCCGGATCGCCCATGTCACCTACCGCAGCGAACCGGAGCTGCACCTGCGCTTCGGCCGTGGGCCACAGGGCGCCGAGGACCCGTGGCGGGGCGGCCGGTACCAGGTCGAGTCGTATCTCGACCACCACGCCGGGAAGCTGATCCGCCGCTTCGACGCGGGCAGTTACGTCACCCTGACCGAGGCCATGAACGCGCACGACGTGGGCCGCGCCCGGGGCGGCACTCGGGCGGCGCTGAGCCGGGTCACGGCCCGCACACTGGTCGCCGGGGTGGACTCCGACCGGCTGTATCCGCTCGCCCAGCAGTCGGAGCTGGCCGCGCTGATCCCGTCCGCCGACCGGCTCCGGGTGATCGAGTCGCCGTACGGGCACGACGGGTTCCTGATCGAGACCGGGCAGGTGGGCGCGCTGGTGCGGGAGCTGATGGGCTGAGGTGCGCCGGGCGCGGATCCGGTGTCGCGCGGGACTCACCAGTCCCGGGGCTCGACCACCTCCTCCAGGTCGGCGTCCTCGAACCCGTACGTCTCCGCGATGAACCAGAAGTCCATGGCTATCTCGTCCCGCGCCACCGTCTCGATCTCGCTGTCCGCCGCCCAGAACTCCTCCTGGAGCGTGTTGAACTCCTCGGTCGCGGCATGGGTGAGGGCATAGAACGCCTCCACGTCGGCGGGCCGCTCCGCCTCGATGCGCTCGCACAGCCGCACCAGGATGTCCCGGCCCTTGTCCACCAGCCGGTCCGGGTAGTAGTCGTCGCCGTAGAGCAGCTTCAGGAAGGCGCGGCCCGCGGCCCGCTCGTCGGTGATCGGCATGAGGTTCCCCCCTCGTTCGTGGCGGTGACACCTTGTGCGTCACCCTGTCCTCGATCTTGCCGTACGCCACTGACAACGCCCCGGAGCCGCCCGATGCCCCACCCCGCACCCGCCTCCTTCGAGCTGCTGCCCGGCGCCGCCCGCTCCCCCGTGCTGCTGCACGTCCCGCACGCGTCCCGCGTGATCCCGCCCGAGGTGCGCGCCGGGATCGTCCTGGACGACGCGGCGCTCGCGCGGGAGCTGGACCACATCACCGACGCGCACACCGACCGGATCGCCGCCGAGGCCGCCGCGCTGGCCAAGGTCACCCCGTGGCGGTTCGTCAACCGGCTCTCGCGGCTGGTCGTGGACCCGGAGCGGTTCCCGGACGAGCGCGAGGAGATGCTCGCCGTGGGCATGGGCGCCGTATACACGCGGACCACCCACCGGGAGGCACTGCGGGCGGAGGGCACCGATCCCGGCCCGCTGGTCGAGCGGTACTTCCACCCCTACGCGCGGGCGGTGACGGACGCCGTCGCGGACCGGCTGGCGGCCACCGGACGGGCCGTGATCATCGACGTGCACTCGTACCCCACCGCCGCCCTCCCCTACGAACTGCACGGCGAGGGACCGCGCCCGCCGGTGTGCCTGGGCACGGACGCCTTCCACACCCCGCCCGAGCTACGGGCGGCGGCCCGCGCGGCGTTCGCGCGGTGCGGGGAGACGGGGCTGGACAGCCCGTTCGCCGGGACGTACGTACCCCTCACGTACTACGGGAGCGACCCCCGGGTGAGCGCGCTGATGGTGGAGATCCGCCGCGACACGTACATGACGGAACCGGGCGGCCCGGCGACGGCGACACTGCCGGACCTGGCCTCGGCACTGGCGGAGCTGGTGGAGACCGCGTCCCGATGACCGGGCCCGGTGGTGGCCGGTGACGCCGCCGGATCGGGCCCGGCCCGGCGGCCGGTGACCAGGCCCGGCCCGGCGGCCCCGACAGAGCCGGGCGACCCGGCAACTGCGGCGCTCACCGACCTGGCCCTGTCGCCGTCGGCGCCGGCGGACGGCGTCCCGGTGACCGGGCCGGCGGGTGGCCGGCGACGCCGCCGGATCGGGTCCGGCCCGGGCGGCCAGTGACCAGGCCCGGCCCGGCGGCCCGGTCACCCGTCGCCGTCGGAGCCGGCGGACGCCGCATCCCGGTGACCAGGCCCGGCGGATGCCCGATGCCTCCGCCGGACAGGGCCCGGCCAAGCGGCCGATGATCGGGCCGGGTCCCATGGCCGGTGGTCAGACCGGGCGCCATGCCCGGTGGTCAGGCCACGCCCGGTGGCCGCTGATCAGACCCGCCCGATGGCCGATGCCTCCGCCTGGAGCACTACCGCGCGACAGCCCGCCCCCGGCGGGCCAGGGTGAGGGCATGACCGAGGACACCACCACGCTGACCGGACAGGCCCTGCCGCCGGTACGGGACTGGCCCACGCCCGATCTGGAGGGCACCGCGTTCGACCCGGTGCTCGCCGGGCTCATGCGGGAGGGGCCGCTGCACCGCATCCGGCTGCCGTTCGGCGAGGGCTGGGCCTGGCTCGCCACCCGCTACGAGGACGTCAAGGCGATCACCAACGACCCGCGCTTCGGACGCGCGGAGGTCACCCGGCGTCAGGTGACGCGGATGGCCCCGCACTTCAAGCCCCGGCCGGGTTCGCTCGCCTTCGCCGACCAGCCGGACCACAACCGGCTGCGCAAGGCGGTGGCCGGGGCGTTCACCGTCGCCGCGATGAAGCGGCTGCGGCCCCGGGCACAGGAACTGCTGGACGGCCTGGTGGACGGGGTCGTACGGGACGGGCCGCCCGCCGAGCTGATCGAGCGGGTGCTGGAGCCGTTCCCGATCGCGCTGGTCAGTGAGGTGATGGGGGTACCTGCGGCGGACCGGGAGCAGGTGCACGCCTGGACCCGGCGGATCATCTCCATGTCCGGCGGCGCGGAGTCCGCCGAGCGGGCCAAACAGGGGCTGTACGGCTGGATCACGGACACCATCCGGGCCCGCGCCGGTGACGGGGGCGAGGACGTGTACGCGCGGCTGGGCGCGGCGGTGGCGCGGGGCGAGGTGGCCGAGGAGGAGGCGATCGGGCTCGCCGGGCCGCTCCAGATCGGCGGGGAGGCGGTCACCCACAACTGCGGGCAGATGCTGTTCCTGCTGCTGACCCGGCCGGAGCTGATGGCGCGGATGCGTCGGGACGCGGCGGCGCGCGGGCCGCTGATCGAGGAGATGCTGCGTTTCGTCCCGCACCGCAGCTCGGTGGGGCTGGCCCGGATCGCGCGGGAGGACGTCGAACTGCACGGCACGCTGATCCGCGCGGGGGATCCCGTGTATGTGTCGTACCTGGCCGCCAACCGGGACCCGAGCGTGTTCCCCGACCCGGATCTGATCGACCCCGACCGGGCCACCAACCCGCATCTGGCCTTCGGCAACGGGGCGCACTACTGCACGGGCGCGATCCTGGCCAAGCTCCAGACCGAGCTGCTGCTGGGGACGCTGCTGGAGCGGCTGCCGGGACTGCGGCTCGCGGTCCCGGCGGACCAGGTGGAGTGGCGGAAGAAGACGATGATCAGGGGGCCGCGGACGCTGCCGTGCACCTGGTGAGCGGCAGCGTCCCCCGTCCTCACCGCCCGCTCAGGCCCGCAGCCACTCCGTCACGACCACCTCCGCCCCGGTCCGCAGCCGCAGGGCGAACGGGCCGATCGGCGGGGCCTCGCTGGTGAAGCGGCCCATGGCGTCGGCGGTCAGCACGTCCGGCGTGGACAGCTGCGGGCCGCCGAGCACCTCGATCCGGGCGGGCTGGGGCGGCAGCACCTGCCCCATCAGGCCGTGCGCGGTCACCTCCACGTCCACGGTCAGCTCGCCGGTACGGAAGGTCAGCATCCGGGGCGGGTCCGTCACCCCCCGGACGGGGATGGCGTCGACCAGGGAGTCGAAGGTCAGCTCGGCGATCCGGGCGTCCAGGTCGTGCAGTATGAACGCGTCGACCGCGAGCCGGCGCAGCTCGGGCGGGACCGGGTCCAGGACGGCCGCGGCCCGCCGCAGTTCCGCCTCCAGCGGGCTGGTGTCGAATTCCCCGATGTGCGCTTCGAGGGCCTCGTCGCCCCCGAAGTCCCCGGCCCCGCCGGGGATACCGGCGTTGCCGTCGTTGTCGTTGCGGTTCACGATGCTCCCCGTGCGTCGAGTCGGGCCCGCAGGCGGCGCAGACAGCGCTGGCGCAGGGGCCCGATGCTGCCCACCGCGATGTCGAGCGCGGCCGACACCTCCTGATAGCTGGGCGGCGGCGAGGCCATGAGCACGCGCAGCAGCTGCCGGCAGCGCTCGCCCAGTCCCTCGAACTCCTGCCACACCCTGCGGACCCGCTCGCTCTGGGCGGCGGCCTCCTCGGCGTCGAGCAGTGACTCCTCGGGCGTGGGCTCCTCGCTGACCCGGTCCAGCAGGATCGGGTCGTCGGTCGGTGTCAGCCGGCGCAGGCTCTTGATGACCTTCAGGCTTTCGTGCCGCGCGGTGCTCGCCAGCCATGATCCGGCCTTCTGCGGCTCCCGGATCCGCCCCAGGTTCTGGGCGAAGCGGAACCACACCGTCTGGTAGACCTCGTGCGCGTCCGCGTCGGACAGCCGGTGTGCGCGCGCAACCGACCACACCAGCGGGCTCAAACCCTCCACCAGCGCTTTCCAGGCCGCCGCGTCGCCGTCGACGGCGGACTGTACGAGCGCGCCGATCTCTGCACGTTCCACGGACCCACCCCTCGTGTACGGCCTGTCATCGTACGCCGTGACGGGGGTGGTTCCGGTACACGCGCGGAATCCTGCGTTCAGCATGGTGCTCATGCCGGCGGGGCCGGGTGCGCGACCGGTACGGACTGCCAGGTGGGCGGCAGCAGCGCGGGCACATGGCCGCCGCGCACCTCGGCCAACTCCGTGTTGAGTTCGAGGAGTTGACGGGCCGCCGCGCGCGGGTCGCGTTCGCCACTCGCCGTCATGTGGGCGGCGACCAGACCGGCGACGACGGGCGTCGCGAAGGAGGTGCCGCTCCACTGCGCGAGGCCCTCGAACATCACCTGATCCGCCTTGCCGACGCTGTCCTCCCCGTCGTCGCTGAGGACTCCGGTGTGGCCCGGGTGGGTGCAGGTGCAACCGTAGGAGAAGCCGTAGCGGCAGTCGTCGTACGTCGAGTGCCGGTACACGTACGGCACCGGCGTCCCGAAGCCCGTCAGGGCGCTGGTGACGCGCTCGCCGGGGGCGAAGACGCTGACCCAGGGGCCGTGATTGCTGAAGCAGGCGCCGAACTCGCCGTCGCTGCGCAGCGCGCCGACCGAGACCACCGCCTCCTCGAAGTCGGGGCGGGTGGCGTAGGCGGCGGGCCAGAAGGGCGTGGCGCTGCCGTTGTTGCCGGCGGCGGCGACCAGGAGCGTGGGCTGCTCGCGCAGCTCGCGCATGAAGTTCTCCAGGCCCAGCAGCCCGTCGAGGCGGCCGTTGGAGGTGCCGGCGGACAGGCTGAGGATGTCGGGCCAGCCGCTCTCGTCGACCGCCTCGAAGAGCTTGTCGCCGAACTCGGACTCCAGGATGGCGCCGACGTCGCTGAGCGTGTTGCGCACGGTGATGTCCGTGTTGGGGGCGACGGCGGCGACCAGGCCCGCGATGAACGTGCCGTGGCCGATGTACAGCTTCAGCAGCCCGTCGGCGTCGGTCTCCTGCGCGTGCGCGTCGCCCTCGGTGCGGGCGAGCGGCGGGTAGGAGCGGTAGTCGTGCGTCAGCCCGTTGTCGATCACCAGGACGCGTACGGCGCTCCGCGCGTCGTACGGCGTCCGCGCGGCGGCCGGGTTGGGCTGCGGGTCCTGCTGGGCGGGCACGGGCTCGTCGCCGGGGCAGCAGTTGACCGGCGCGATGTGCACGACGTGGTTGCGGCTGACCAGGCGGCGCCCGGCGCGGCCCTCGGCGGTGCGCATCGCGCGCAGCGCCCCGGCCACGTTCTGGTCGGCGGCCCGGCCGCCGTCGACCGGGTCGCCGACCTGGATGCGGGTGATGCCGGAGCGGTTGGTCTGCGGGCTCGCCCGGCGCACGTTCTCCGGGAGCAGGCCCTCGGTCGCGGTGAAGTGCGCGCGGACGGCGTCCTCGACGGCGAGGGCCTCCTCGCCGTCCCGCGCGAGGACGACTCCCTTCTCGTAGATGAACTCGGCGGAGTCGTCCGGGCCCATCGCCAGGGGTACGTCGGAAAGCGCCCGCTGGATCTGATCGAACTGCTCGCGGAATCGCTGTGGTGCCATGGCGTGTCCTCCCAATGAGGCGTCGGTCGTCAATCAGAGCCGGGGGGCGGTCGATTGATACAGACCCAAACTGGTGTGACCTGGTTCCGCTCGCACTACCATCCCTGGGGTGACAGCCGGAAGCGACACGGTGCTCGAACTGCTGCCCATGGTGTTCGCCGCGCCGAACGACGCCCTTACGCGGGCCCGCCTGGTGCTGGACAGCCCGGCGCCCCCGTTGCACGCCTCGGTGGCCCATCAGGTGATCGGTATCTGGCAGCGGGACTTCGGCGACACTAAACTCGCCCTGCGTCATCTGCGGCGCGCCCGGGACTACGCGGTGCGCGCGGACTCGCCGGACCGCGAGGCGGACGTGCTCGGCACGCTCGGCGTGGCGCTGATCCACGCGGGCCAGACCCGGCAGGGCCAGGAGGCGCTGGAGCGGGGGGTGGCGCGCGGCACCGGGCACACGCGCGCGCGGGTGCTGTTCCGGCGGGCGTACGCGGGGTGGGTGCTGGGGCATCACAGGGCGGCGCTGGAGGACGTACGGCGGGCGATCCCCGTGCTGCGGCAGGCGGACGACGTGATCTGGACGGCGCGGGCGCTGACGCTGCGCGCGACCGTGCATCTGGCGCTGGGCGCGGTGGAGCGCGCGGACCAGGACTTCGCGGCGGCCGAGGCGCTGTGGGAGATCACCGGCCAGGAGCACGACAAGGCGGACGCGGTGGAGAGCCGGGGGCTCGCCGCGTTCCGGTCCGGGGATGTGCCGGTGGCGCTGCGGCTGCTCGCGGAGGCGGAGGAGCGGTACGGCAAGCTGGGCACGCCGATCTTCCAGCTGATCGTGCGGCGCTGCGAGGTGCTGATGGCGGCCGGTCTCGCGCCGGAGGCGCTGTCGGAGGCGGACACGGCGATCGCGCAGCTGGACGGGATCGGCGGGCAGTCCACGCGCAAGGCGGAGCTTTTGCTGACGGCCGCCCGCGCGGCGCGGCTCGCCGGGGATCCGCACACGGCGATCGCGCGGGCGGCGCTCGCGGTGCGGCTGTTCGCGGCGCAGCGGCGCGGCTGGTGGGAGACGCACGCGCGGCTGGTGCTGATCGAGTCGCGGGTGGCGACCGGGCGGGGTTCGGGCCGGATGGTCGCGGACGCGGCGGCGGTGGCCGACCGGCTGGCCTCGTTCGGGGCGCCGGCCGCGCCGGAGGCATCGCTGCTGGCGGGCCGGATCGCGCTGCGGCTGGGCTGGCGCGCGGACGCGGAACGGCATCTGGCGCTGGCCGCCCGCAGCAGGCACAGCGGGCCGCCGCTGGCCCGGCTGACGGGCTGGGCGGCGCAGGCGCTGCGGGCGGAGGCGGCCGGTTCCCGGCGGGGCGTGCTGGAGGCGTGCCGACGGGGGCTGAACGTCCTGGACGACCATCGGATGACGCTGGGCGCCTCGGAGCTGCGGGCGCGTGCCACCGAGCAGGGTGCGGAGCTGGCGGCGCTGGCGCAGGGCGCGAGCCTCGCACAGGGCGGGCCACGGCGGCTGCTGGAGTGGAGCGAGCGGTGGCGGGCGACCGCGCTGAGCACCCCGCCGACCCGGCCGCCCGCCGACCCGGAACTCCTCGGCGACCTCACCGCTTTCCGGGAGATCGCCGCCCGCGCGGAGGACGCCCGCCGTGAGCGGCGTCCGGTGCCTGCGCTGGAGCGTGAGCAGCGGCGGCTGGAGAAGGCGATCCGCTCCCGCACCCTGCATCTGCGCGGTGAGACCCCGGGCGGCGGCCACCGCTTCGACGTGGGCCGGCTGCTGGCCCGGCTCGGGTCGACCCGGCTGGTGGAACTGGCCGTGGTCGACGGCCGGGTGCAGGTGCTGCTGTGCGCGGACGGCCGGGTGCGGCGCTTCTCGGCGGGGCTGCTCGCCGAGGCCGAACTGGAGGCGGAGCACATACAGGCGGGGCTGCGGCGCCTGGCCCATCCCGGCGCGGAGGCCCGCCTTCCGCTGGTGGAGGCCATGGGCCGGCGCCTTGAGGAGCTGCTCCTGGGCCCGGCGGCGGCCCAGCTGGGCGGCGGCCCGGTCGTGGTCGTACCGCCCGGCCGGCTGCACCGCGTGCCCTGGGCGCTGCTGCCCTCGCTGCGCGAGCGAGTGGTGAATGTGTCGCCGTCGGCGGGCAGTTGGC
This sequence comes from Streptomyces sp. NPDC056734, assembly GCF_042790455.1. Lineage (NCBI taxonomy): Bacteria > Bacillati > Actinomycetota > Actinomycetes > Kitasatosporales > Streptomycetaceae > Streptomyces > Streptomyces sp. NPDC056734. The sequence continues at coordinate 371,313 of NZ_JBHTZD010000004.1, read as the reverse complement.
TGCGGGCCCACGAGACCGCGCCCCCGCCCGGCGGCCGGCACGTCCTGGTACGCGGTCCCGGGCTCGCCACCGAGGGCGCCGAGGTCCCCGAACTCGCCCAGCGCTATGCCGCGCCGGTCGTCCTGGAGGGCGACCACGCGCGCGTGCCGCGTGTTCTGGAGGAACTCGACGGGGCGGCGCTCGCGCACATCGCCGCGCACGGCACGTTCCGCGCGGACAGCCCGCTGTTCTCGTCCCTGGGCATGTCCGACGGCCCGCTGATCGTCCATGACTTCGAACGCCTGGCCCGCAGCCCCTACCGGATCATCCTCTCCTGCTGCGACACCGCCCGCTTCGCGTCCGTCGGCGCCGACGAACTCCTGGGCCTGGTCACCGCCCTCCTCCCGCACGGCACGGCGGGCGTGGTCGCGTGCAGCGCCCCCGTCAACGACGCCGCCGTGGTCCCCCTGATGCTCGCCCTCCACAAAGGCATCGACGCGGGCCTCTCCCTCGCAGAATCCCTCCGAGACGCCCGAGCCTCCCTCCCGGACGACGCGACCCACCAGGCAACGGGGTGGGCGTTCTCGGCGTTCGGGGCGGCGTAGGTGGGGTGGGGTGGGGTGGGGCGTATCGCCGGGGGGGGCCGGGGTGCCGCCGGGGGGCGGGGGTGAGGTGGCGTGGGTCGGCGTGGGTCGGCGTGAGGCAGCGTGGTGCTGCTCGGGACGGCGTGGGCCGGGCTGCGTGGGGGCTGCGGGAGGTGGACGGCGGGCCGGGCTGAACACCGGGGTGGAGCAGGCTCGGGGTGGCGCGGGGCGGGGTGGAGTAGGCCCGGGGTGGCGTGGATCGGAGTGACGTAGGCCGGGATGGCGTGGATCGGGGTGGCGTGGGTCGGCCACCGCAGGGGCGGCATCGGGGAGCAACTCCGGTCAAGCCGCTGCCGGGACGCTCAGGTTGGGCCGACGCCCGGGACGCGCCGGTCGGCACGGTGTACGCCGGGGCCGCCGTCGGAGCGGATAGCAGCAGAGCAGCGCAGGTCCTGCTGGCGACTGGGCAGCGTAGATCGGGCCGAAGCCGTGCAGCGCGGGGCAGGCTGGCGCCGGGCTCGGCGTTGATCGGCCCGGCGTGGACTTGGCCGCGGACGGATCGGCGCAGGGAGTGCGGCGTCGGCCGGACTGCCGCCCGGAAGGCAGCGGATGGACCACCGTTGGGGACGCCTTCGTCGGCACGACGTAGGCCGTCCTGCCGCGCAGGCAGTCCGCCGCCAGCCAGCGCAAGCCGCGCTGGTGCTGGGCTCGGCGTAGGCCGCCAGGCAGCACAAGCACGCCAGCTCCAGCGCGGCGCAGGTCGTGCCTCCGTGGAGGCAGCATTGGCCGACGCGGCGTAGGTCAGACCACCGCCGGGGACACGCAGGCCAGCACGGCGTAGGGCCGGGCCGTCACCGAACCCGGCCGCCGCCCAGCAGCGCAAGCCACGTTGGCGCCGGGCTCGGCGTAGGTCGGGCCATCGCCGGACAGCGCAAGCCAGGCCGTCACCGGGGCCGCAAGCGGTGGCCGCCTCAAGCCGATGGCGCCGGAGGTCCGGCCGTTGGTATCGGGGTCGGCGCGCTGCCGATCGCCCCGGGAGGCCAGATCGGCGCCTACGGCGGTCCCGTCGGCCCTCGCTACGACGTCCCGGCGCGTCCTCCCCCCTCACGGCACGGCACGGGCACGGCGCCGCCGCTCACGCCGACGCCGCGTCCGGTAGGTCGATCAGGCACGTCAGCTCGCTGCGGTCGCTCGCGCCCAGGCGGGTGTACGCGCTGTAGAGGTGGTTGCCGACGGTCCGGACGGACAGGGTGAGGCGCTCGGCGATCTGCCGGTTGCTCAGGCCCGCCGCCGCCAGTGTGACGATCTGCCGCTGGCGGGCGGTGAGTTCGCCGAGGGCCAGGCCGGACAGGGCCGGGGTGCGGGCGCCCTGACAACGGCGTGCGAGGGTGATGGCGCGGGTTCGGGACAGCCGCGCGGCGCTCGGGTCCCGGTGCACGGCGACGGCCTGCGCGTGTGCCTCCGCCGCGAACAGCAGGAAGCCCCGCGCCTCCAGCAGCGCCGCCGCCCGGTCCAGGGCGGGCCCGTCGGCCCGCGCCAGCGCCTCCGCGTGCCGGGCGAACGGGCTCCCGGGCGGGAGCACCCCGACGGCCCGCTCCGCGACACCGAGGCGTACGGCGTCGTACGCCTCGCTGTACGCGGCCCGCTCGGCGTAGGGGTGTTCGGCGGCGGACTGCGGGGGGTCGCCGACCGGGGTCGGGGCCGGGGGCTGGACGCCCTCACCCAGCCCCGCCCGTGCGCCCTGAGCCTCCACGGAACGGGCCCCGTCCGTCGTGGCTCGCGCGCCCGGGAGCGCGACGGTCCAGGCGGGGTCCGTCGGCGTGGTTCGCGGGGGCGTGCCCGGCGGGCCCCATGCCACCTCATCCCGTACGGATGACAGTCCCTCACCAGCCACGGCCCGCACCCCGAGGTCTCCCACGGCTCGCACCCCCTGTCCTCCCACGGCCCGCGCCCCCTCGGGCACTCCACCCCGCGCAGCCTCACCCGGCACGAACCGCGCATCCACACACTCCCCGGCGCCACCCGGCACGACCCGCGTACCCCCGCTGCGTCCAGCCCCCGCGCCCCCGCCCAGCACCACCGACGCGCCCTCCGTGTCGCCCCGTGCCGCCGCGAGCCAGGCCGTGAGCCGGCGTGGGGGGTGGGGGTGGCCGGACATCGCCGCTTCCACCGTCTCGGGCTCGGCCGACTGGGCCGCGCCGAGGGCCAGTTCGGTGCGGCACAGAGCGTCGTCCGGGGAGGTGCGCAGGCCCTCGCGTGCCCAGGCCGACGCTTCCCGGAGGGCGCCGCGCAGGCGGGCGTGGCGGGCGCGGATCGCCGCGTAGTCGGCGGGTACGGTGCCGGTCTCCTCCATCAGCCAATCCCCCACCGGGGTCGGGAAGGTCCGTACGTCGGCCTCCTCGATGCGGTCCTCCAGGGCCACGGCCTCGGACTTGAGGGCCTGGGCGCAGTCGTCGGGGGTGCGGGCGAGGCGGCGGGTGCGCAGGGTGCCGGCGGCGGCGCGCAGCACCGGGCCGTACAGCGCGCGGGCGAGCCGGACCGTGCCCGCCGCGTCGATGGCGATCAGGCCGTCGGATTCCAGGCGTTCGAGCGTCGGCAGGTCGAATGTGTGGAGGTCGGGGGCGAGGGGTTCGGCGAAGGCGAGGCGGTCGAGGGTCTCGCGTTCGGCGGGGACGACCCGGGCGAGGACCGGGGCGGCGCGCAGCCGGACCGTCTCGGTGAGCGGGACGGGTCCGCGCCAGGCGACGGTGGCCGTGCCGGGGACGGGCGTGAGCAGGCCCGGGCCGGCGAGTGCGCCGGACAGGTCGCGCAGCAGTCGCAGATCGCCCCCGCACAGCCGGCGCAGCCGGTTCACGGTGAGCGGTTCGAACCGGCCCCCGGCGCCGGCCGCGAGGAGGTGGGCCATGTCGTCGTCGGGGAGGGCCTCCAGGGCGAGGCGGGGCAGCACCTCGCCGGTCCACAGACGGGAGACGGCACCGGGCATCGGTTCGCCGTCCCGGGCGACGACGACCAGCCGGGTCCGGCCGTGCGTGGCCAGATGGTGGACGAGGGCGGCGGAGGCGTCGTCCAGGAGATGCGCGTCGTCGACCAGCAGCAGCCGCACGCCGGAGAGGAGTTGGACCGCGCGGTGCAGGGACACCGACTCGGGCAGCAGATGCGCGAAGGCGGCGAACGGGATGCGGTGGGTGCCGGGCGTCCCGGCGACCTTGGCGCAATCGGTGCCGCGCACGGCCTCCACGGCGAGCCGGGTCTTGCCGCAACCGGCCGGACCCGTCACCACGATGCCGTGCCGTCCGGCCGTCAAGGACCGGCGGACCAGCGCCAGTTCCTCCTCCCGGCCGGTGAACGGCCAGGGCAGTTCCAGGGTTCGCGCATCCCGTTCATAAGTCGTCACGGTGTCATGAGCACCCGTACTCAGTTCTGATACACGGCGACTTGAGTAGACCTCGACTCAGGCGGTTCCGGCCGCGCGGACGGCACGCTGGGCGCATGACCGGTCGCTACTGCTCGCTCCCGCAGCAGCCGGCCCCCGCCTTCGCGCCGGGGCTGGCCGCCGAGCGGCTCAGCGCGCTCATCGACGGGCGGGCGAAGTGGGTCAACGGCACGGTCCTGCACTACTACTTCTTCGACGGTGAGACGGACGCCTCCGTCATCCCGGTTCCGGGGACCGGGGAGACCCGGCGGGTGTCCTGGGTGGGCGCCGAGCAGCAGCGGGCCGTGGTGCGCGACTGCTTCGCCCAGTGGCAGGGGCTCGGCATCGGGCTGTCCTTCGCCGAGGTCGACGACCGCTCGGAGGCTGAGCTGAGGATCGGGTTCCAGCTCGGCGACGGCTCCTGGTCCACGGTCGGCCGCGACGCGCTGCGCCTCGGTCAGAACGAGCGGACGGTGAACTTCGGCTGGGACCTCACGCCGTCCGGCGAGCACACCACCGCGCTGCACGAGATCGGGCACGCGCTCGGGATGCTGCACGAGCACCAGAGCCCGTTCGCCGGGATCCACTGGGACGACGAGGCGGTCTACGCCGAGCTGGCGGGACCGCCCAACCACTGGGACCGGGACACCACCTTCCACAACATCCTGCGCAAGCTGGACCGCGACGAGGTCAACGGCTCGGTGTGGGATCCGCAGTCGATCATGGAGTATCCGTTCCCGTCGGGGCTGATCCTGGAGCCCGAGCAGTTCCGGGCGGGCGTGCACCCACCGGGCACGCTGTCGCCGCTGGACAAGGAGTTCGTGCTGCGCTGGTATCCGCCGGCCGGCACCGGGCTGCCCGAGGAACTCGTGCCGTTCCGCTCGGCGCCGCTCAGGCTCGGGCCGGGCGAGCAGGCGGACTTCCGGATCGAGCCCGCGCAGACCCGTGAGTACACGGTCGGGGTGTTCGGGGACGGCGACGCCGTGGCCGTCGTCTTCGAGGAACGGGACGGGGAACCGCGCTTTGTCGCCGGTGACGACGACGGCGGCACCCCGCACAACGCCACGGTCAAGGCCCGTCTGGTCAGGGGCCGCCGCTATTTCGTCCGCGTGCGCCTGTACTCCGGCTGGGGTTCGGGCGAGACGGCGGTCATGTGCTGGTGAGAGCACGCGACGGCCTCACGCGGACGGCTGGACCACTGTCCGGCGCCGGGGGAAACGGTCGCGCGGACGCCGCCTTCGGGGGAGGGCGACGTCCGCGCGGCCACGCCACGCGTTCGCTACGGGACGGCGCCGGTCATCTGCGCGCCCACTCCCCCGCCAGCAACTCGTACGACCGCACCCGGTCCCCATGATCGTGTGTGATCGTCGTGATCAGCAGCTCATCGGCGCCCGTGGCCTCCTGGAGCTGCTCCAGCCGGTCGGCGACCCGCCCCGGTGATCCCACGAACTGGGTGTCCACCCGGTCCCGTACCAGCGCCCGGTCCGCCTCGCCCCACGGAAGGGCGCGGGCCTCGGCCGGGGTCGGGTACTCGATCGCGCCCTCGGCGGTGCGGATGCTGCGCACCCACGGCCCGTACCCGGCGGCCCGTTCGCGCGCGGTCTCGTCGTCCTCGGCCACGACGACATCGGCGGAGACGCTGACATAGGGCTTGTCCAGGACGTCCGAGGGCTGGAAATAGGCCCGGTAGCCGTCCACGGCCTCCAGGACCGTGCCCGGGCTGACGTGGTAGTTGGCGGCGAAGCGCAGTCCCCGGGCGCCCGCCGTCTCCGCGCTCTGGCCCCCGCTGCTGCCCAGGATCCACACCTGGACGTCGGCGCCCTCGCCCGGGACGGCGTGGGCCTCGATGCCGTCCGGGGAGCGGTAGCCGCCCGCGAGCAGGGCGAGGATGTCGTCGATCTGCTCGGCGTAGTCCTGCGCCTGGGCGCCCGGCAGATGCAGCAGCCGCTGGTGCAGGGCGACCCGGGGTGAGTCGAGCAGATGGGCGTAGGAGAAGCGGGGCGGGATCAGCAGGCCGCCCGGGGCGCGGCCGTCGACCACCGGGGTCGCCGTCGGCGCGGGTCCGGCGGGGTCGGCGGGCGGGCGTCCGCCGGAGCGGCCGAGGCCGAGGTCGAGCCGGCCGGGGTGCAGGGCGTCGATCAGGCCGAACTCCTCCACCGTGGACAGCGCCGTGCGGTGCCCCAACTGGACGGCTCCCGAGCCGATCCGGATGGTGGAGGTCGCGGCGGCGGTCAGGGCCAGCAGCACCGCCGGGGAGGTGCCCGCGACGCCCGGGTTGAGGTGGTGCTCGGCGAACCAGTACCGGGCGTAGCCGGCCGCCTCGGTCCGCCGGGCGAGGTCGATGGAGTTGCGCAGGGCGTCCGGGGCGCTCGACCCGGAGGAGACCGGCACCAGGTCGAGGACGCCGAGGGGGGTGTCGGACATGGGGCGGCTCCTCAGGGTCCGGTGGTGGCGGGGTGGGTGGTGGCGGTGTGAGTCGGGGCGGTGTGAGTCGGGGCGGGGTGGGTGGGAACGGGGTGGGTGGGGGCGGGGTGGGTGGTCGCGGGTTCGGTAGTCGAGTGTTCGGTGGTCGCGGACACCACCGGCCCCCACCCGAACGGCGGGTCCGGGATCGCCGTACGCAGTACCGGCGCCACCGCCGACTGGAACAGTTCCAGCGAATCGCGGTGCTGGGCGATGGTCAGGCCGCCGGCGTCCGCCGGAGTGTGCAGGACGGTATGGCCGAACTGCTCGTGGTAGCGGTGCACCTTGTCGATGACCTGCTGGGGGCTGCCGATCAGCGCCGAACTGCGCTCGGCGAAGTCCTCCAGCGTCTCGAAGACGACCGGTAGCCCGGCCTGCTTCGCGAAGGCGAGGTTGGACTCGAAGATCGGCCGGTACGCGGCGAGCGCCTCCTGTGAGGTGGGGGCGACCAGGAGGCCGGCCGAACCGGCGCCGACGGCGATGTCCGCCGGGTCATGGCCGTGGTGCTCCCAGCGCTCGCGGTAGTGGCGGATCAGCTCGGCGTACGGCTCGATGGGGTGGGTGACGTTCGCCGAGAACAGCGGGTCGCCGTAGCGGGCGGCCAGCTCCACGGACTCCTTGCTGGTGGCGCTGCCGTGCCAGACCCGGATGGGTTGCTGATGGGGGCGGGGCCAGACCTCGGCGTCGGTCAGCGGTGGGCGGAAGCGGGTGCGGGCGGTCACCTTGTCCTGCCGCCAGATGCGCCGGAAGACCTCGTAGCTCTCGGCGTTGCGCTCCCACTGGTCCTCGGGAGTGACCTGGAACAGCTCGCGCTGGGCGGTGCCGTTGCCCTTGCCGATGATCAGCTCAAGGCGGCCCTGGGACAGATGGTCGAGGGTCGCGTAGTCCTCGTAGGCGCGGACCGGGTCGAGCAGGCTGAGGGTGGTGACGGCGGTGAAGAGCCGGATGCGCCGGGTGAGCGCGGCGATATGGCTGAGTACGACGGTGGGCGCGGAGGAGAGGAACGGCCGCTCGTGCCGCTCCCCCACCCCGAAGCCGTCGAAGCCGAGTTCCTCGGCAAGCTGCGCGTTGTCCAGCACCTCCCGGAAGCGGTCGTGGGTGGAGGTCCACACTCCGGTGACCGGGTGCGGGCGATGCACGATCAGCGTGATCGCGAGGAACCTCACGACGCCGCCCGTACACCGGCAGCGCTCCCGCGAGCGTCACCGCGCACCTCGTCCCCTGTCTCGCTCTCTGTCTCGCTCCCTGCTTCGCTCCCTGTCTCGCTCTCGTCCCGGATCTCGTCGGGGTGGTCGAGGCCGAGGTGATGCCGCAGGGTCGTCCCCTCGTACTCGGTGCGGAACACCCCGCGCTCCTGGAGCAGCGGCACCACGCTGTCCGCGAACGCGTCCAGGCCGCCCGGTGTGATGTGCGGGACGAGGATGAAGCCGTCCGAGGCGTCGGCCTGCACATGGTCGTTGATGGTCGCGGCGACCGTCGCGGGGGAGCCGATGAAGCTCTGCCGGTTGCCCGTCTCGATGACCAGATCGCGGATCGACCAGTTGTTGGCCTCGGCCAGCTGCCGCCACTCGCGGGCGGTCTCCTGCGGGTCGCGGTACATACGCACCTGGGCCCGGCCCCGGGAGACCGTGTGCTCACCGGGCAGCGGGTCCACGTCGGGCAGCGGCCCTTCGGGGTCGTACGCGGACAGGTCCCGGTTCCACACCCACTCCAGGTGCTTGAGGGCGGTGGCGCCGCTGACCTGCTGGCGGCGGACCTCCTTGGCCAGTTCCTCCGCCTCCGCGTCGGTGTCGCCGAGGACGAAGCTGGCGGCGGGCAGGATCAGCAGCTGGTCGGCGCGGCGGCCGTACTTGGGCAGCCGGGACTTGACGTCGGTGTAGAACGCCTGGCCCGCCTCCAGGGTGGCGTGCCGGCTGAAGATGGCGTCCGCGCCCGAGGCGGCGAACTCGCGGCCCTCCTCGGAGTCCCCGGCCTGGAAGATCACCGGGCGGCCCTGCGGGGAGCGCGGGACATTGAACTGTCCGTGGATGTCGAAGTGCTGCCCCTCGTGGACGAAGGCGCCCGCCTTGGCGTCCCGTAGGAAGGCCCCGGTGTCCTGGTCGGCGAGGATCTCGTCCCCGCGCCAGGAGTCGAACAGCTCATGGGCCGTGGCGAGGAACTCCCTCGCCCGCGAGTAGCGCTCCTCCTGGGGCAGGAAGCCGCCTCGGCGGAAATTCTCGCCGGTGAAGGCGTCCCAGGAGGTGACCACGTTCCACGCGGCGCGGCCCGCCGAGAGGTGGTCGAGGCTGGCGAACTGGCGGGCCACCTCGTAGGGCTCGTTGAAGGTGGAGTTGATGGTGCCGGTCAGGCCGAGACGCTCGGTGACGGCGGCGAGCGCGGTGAGCACGGTGAAGGTGTCCGGGCGGCCGACGACATCCAGGTCGTAGATCTTCCCGCCCTGTTCGCGCAGGCGCAGGCCCTCGGCGAGGAACAGGAAGTCGAATTTGGCGCGCTCGGCGGTCCGCGCGAAGTGCGCGAAGGAGCTGAACTCGATATGGCTTCCGCCGCGCGGATCGCTCCATACGGTGGTGTTGTTGACGCCGGGGAAGTGGGCGGCCAGATGGATCTGCTTCTGCGGCTTGCTCATGGTCGGGTGTTCCTCCGGCTCAGACGGTCGCGGCGGCGGCGTAGCGGTTGGCGGGGCGGGCCAGGCCCAGCAGTCCGCGCAGGGTGTCGGCCTCGTAGGCGGTGCGGAAGGCGCTGCGGCGCTGGAGTTCGGGCACCAGGTCGCGGGTGATCGCGGGGAGGTCGTGCCCGGCGACGGCGGGGCGCAGCCGGAAACCGGTCAGCCCGGCGCCCTGCCACTCCTGGAGCAGATCGGCGAGCTGGGCGGCCGTACCGGTGAAGATCAGCGCATCACTCGTGTACGGCTCTCCCGCGAGGGTGTCGAGCCGGTCCCGGCGGGCCCGCGCGGTCGCCTCGTCGTCGTCCAGGAAGACCAGCAGGTCGGCGAAGACATGCACGGGCTCGGCGGCGCGTCCGGCGGCTTCCTGCTCGGCGCGGATGGTGGCGACGATCGACCGGGCCTGGGCCGTGTCGTGCGGGGTGATGTAGCCGATGTCGGCGGCGCGGCCCACCAGGCGGTACGGGATGGTGTCGTGGGCGAGGGTGCTGACGATCGGCTGGCCCTGCGGCGGCCGGGGGGTGATGGAGGGGCCCTTGACGCTGAAGTGCCTGCCCTCGAAGTCGATGTAGTGGAGCTTGTCGCGGTCGATGAAGCGGCCCGTGGCGGCGTCCCGGATCTCGGCGTCGTCCTCCCAGCTGTCCCAGAGCCGGCGCAGCACCTCCACATAGTCGGCCGCCTCGTCGAAGAGGTCGGTGACGACGTCCAGCGCGGACGGGCTGGGGTAGTCGTCGATCCGGCGGATCGTACGGCGGCCGAAGTGGGCGGCCTCGCCCGGGCGGGCCGTGAGCTGGGCGCGCAGTCCGGCGCGGCCGGTGCTGACGTAGTCCAGGGTGGCGATGGCCTTGGAGAGGTGGAAGGGCTCGGTGTGGGTGGTGACCACCGTCGGCACCAGTCCTATGTGGCGGGTCAGCGGGGCCACCCGGGAGGCGATGAGCACCGCGTCGAGCCGGCCGCGCACCTGGTCGGTGCGTTCGTCCGGGTCGAGGAAGTGGCTGGACTGGGGACCCAGGCCGTCCTCGATGGTGACGAAGTCGAGCAGTCCGCGCTCGGCCTCCGTCACCAGGTCGGCCCAGTAGCCGGCGGTGAACAGGTCCCGGGGGCGGGCCACCGGCTCCCGCCAGGACGCGGGATGCCAGCCGGTGCCGTCCAGGGCGACGGCGAGATGCGGGAAGGAGGGGGGTACTGAGGACACGGGGCGGTGCCTTCCTTGAGGGTGACGACGGTGCGGGCCGCCGGGTGGGCAGTGCGCGGCGCGGGGCCTGCCGGTCCGAAAGCCGGAATGCCGGGAGAGCGGGAGGAGCCGGGAGCTGGAGGAGCCGGGAGAACCGGGAGAGCGGGGAGAGCGGGAGGAACGGGGGGAGGGCAGGGTGTGCGGGGCTGAGCGCGGGCCGTGCGGGTGGAGCGGGCTTGCGGGACCGCGCGATGTCAACCGAGCGATGTCAGCCGGGCGAAGTGAGCCGAGGGAAGTGAGCCGAGGGAAGGCATCAGCGGCGACAGAGCGCGGTGGCCACGCGCTTGAGGTCTATGTGGTGCCGCGAGGTCAGGTGCACGGCGTGGCATATGTGCGTCACGTCGGCCTCCTCCGTCCTCGGGTCGGGCGCCCCGGGCGCCTGGTCCATCTCGTCAAAAGTCACAACGTCCCTGCCCGGACGGGTGTTCCCGGAACGCGCACCCGTTGGATGACCGAGCGGCGACGCAGGGTGAAGCCGATCGACTCGTACAGCCGGATCGCCTCCGTGTTGTCGGCGGCGGCGTGCAGGAACGGGGTCTCCCCGCGCTCGCGGATTCCGGCGGCGACCGCCCGGACGAGCCGGGTCGCCAGCCCCCGCCCGCGGTGGCCGGGGTCGGTGCAGACCGCGCTGATCTCCGTCCAGCCGGGCAGCCGCAGCCGTTCGCCCGCCATGGCGATGAGTTGGCCCCGGTCCCGGATGCCGAGGTAAGTGCCCATGTCGATGGTCCGGCGCAGAAACGGGCCGGGGCGGGTGCGGCCGACCAGGTCCAGGATCTCGGGGACGTCCCCGGGCCCGAGCCGGACCGCCTCGGGGGCGGGTTCGGCGCGCAGCCCGGTGTCCACGAGCTGGACGCCCTCCCCGCCGCCGACGATCTCCCAGCCGTCGGGCACCAGGTCGACCCCCTTCGTCGCCACCACCGCACCAGGTCCGGCGAGGGTGTGCAGGTCGGCCCAGGCGGCGGGGTCCCGGGAGTCGGCGAGCGCGGCGAAGGCGTAGATGTCGGCCTGATAGCGGGCGGCCTGTCCGTACCGCTCGGCGAGATGCGTGTGCGGGCCGGTCAGCGCGGCCCACACGGCGCTGTCGAGCAGGCGCTCATCGGGCGTGGGTCCAGCGGGGCCATGGGGTCCAACGGGTCCATGAGGCTCATGGGGCTCACGGGGCGGGGGCGGGGGCGGGGCTCCGCCTCCGCGGACATGGGTCTGGTGTGCCACGGAGGCGAAGCCTTTCCGGTTCCGGCGGTGCTCAGAGGCTGGCGAGGGGGGTCAGGGGTTGCTCAGGAGTTGGTCAGGGGCAGGCCGGGCGGGTCGATCTCGGACTTCTCGACGGCCTCGGAGGACAGGTTCCACGCCTTGAGCCACTGGTCGTACTGACCGTTCTCGATCAGGTAGTTGATCGCGGCGGCGATCGGCTCGGCGAGGCCGCTGCCCTTCTTCGCGGCTGCGGCGATCAAGCCCTGGAGGGTCTCCCCGGCGCCGGAGAAGTTCCCCGCGATCCGGGTCGCCTGAGGCGTACCGGCGGTCTCGGTGGTGTGGTAGGCGAGGTTCGGGCTGGGGCCGAGGTAGGCGTCGATCTTGCCGCTGGACAGGGCCAGATAGAGGCTGTTGTTGTCCTGGTAGTACTTGACGGTGAGGTCCTCGCCCTCCTCGGCCAGCTTGTCCTTCCACTCCAGCAGGATCTTCTCCTGGTTGGTGCCGCTGCCGACGCTGACCGTCTTGCCGGCCAGGGCGCGGTAGTCGCCGTCGAAGGTCCAGTCGCTGCCCTCGTCCACCTCGAAGGCGAGGTCGTCCTTGCGGTAGCTGGCGAACTCGTACTTCTGCTTGCGCTCCTCGGTCACGGTGACGTTGGAGATGGCCACGTCGACCTTGCCGCCGTCCAGGCCGATGAACATGTTCTCCCAGGTGGAGGGGGACAGTTCGGGTTCGAGGCCGAGGACGGTGGCGATCAGCCGGGCGAAGTCGGGCTCGGAGCCGGTGAGGGTCTTCTGGTCGTCGCCTATGTAGCCGAGCGGCGGCGACCCGGACGGCAGGGTGCCGGACCCGATGATCAGCGTGCCCTTCTCCTTGATGGCGGCGGGCAGCAGGGCGCTGATGGAGGCCACCTCGGCGACCTCGATGCTGGTCTCCTGGGCGGCCCCGTTGGACAGTTGGCCCACGGTGACCGTGCCGGCCGGCGAGGTGGTGGCGGCGGCGTCGCTCTCCCCGCCGCAGGCGGCGAGGGTGGTACCGAGCGCGGCGAAGGCGCTCACGGCGGTGATGCCACGCAGGAGTTGGCGGCGCGAGAAGGTCGTGGACATGGCTGTTCCTTGTCTTCGTCTTCGGTGGGTTCGCTGGAGTCGGTGGAGTCGGTGGAATTTGCGGACTCGGCGGAATTCGCTGATGAACGTCGTTGGTAGGGGCGTCGACATAGGCGTCTTCACCGCACCTCGCCGCTTCACAGCACCTTGCTGAGGAAGTCCTTGGTGCGTTCGTTGCGCGGGTTGTCCAGGACCTCGGCGGGCGACCCCTGTTCGACGATCCGGCCGGCGTCCATGAAGACGACGCGGTCGGCGACCTCGCGGGCGAAGCCGATCTCGTGGGTGACGACGACCAGGGTGGTGCCGCTGGTGGCCAGGTCCTTGATCACGGCGAGCACTTCGCCGACGAGTTCGGGGTCGAGGGCGGAGGTCGGCTCGTCGAAGAGGATCACGCCGGGCCGCAGGGCAAGGGCGCGGGCGATGGCCACGCGCTGCTGCTGCCCGCCGGACAGCTGCCGCGGATAGGCGCCCGCCTTGTCTCCGAGCCCCACCCGGTCCAGTACCGACCGCGCCAGCTCGTCGGCCGCCACCTTGGCCAGCCGGCCGGTGGCGACGGGCGCGGCGGCCACGTTCTCCAGCGCGGTGAGATGCGGGAAGAGATTGAAGTTCTGGAAGACGAAGCCGATCCGCCGCCGCTGGATGAGGATGGCCCGCTCGCTCAGCTCCTTCAGCCGCTCGCCCTGCCGGCGTACGCCGATGGGCTCGCCGTTGACGCTGACGTACCCGATGTCGGGCTTCTCCAGGTGGTTGATGGCCCGCAGCAGCGTGGACTTGCCGGAGCCGGACGGGCCGAGGATCGCCGTGACCTCGCCGGGCCGCACGGTCAGATCGATCCCGTCGAGGACGCGGTGCGAGCCGTACCACTTGTGCACACCGTGCACCTGGACGGCGGCGGGCTCGACGGCGAGGGCGTCGAGGGCGGGGGCGGTCCCCTCGGCCGCGGAGGTCTCGGACGTCCGGTCAGTCTCGGACGTCCCGTCAGCCCCGGACGCCTGGGCGGACTTGGACAACTTGGCGGACTCGGCGGACTTGGCGGACTCGGCGGACTTGGACGTCAGGCTCGCGGCACTCGCGGTCTCGGCGGTCATACGGCGGTCTCCCTGCGGGCACGTTCGCGTACCTCGCGCAGGCCCGCGCGGAGGCGTTGCAGCGGAGTCGGCGGCAGGGTGCGGGTGGCGCCCCGGGCGTAGTACCGCTCGACGTAGTACTGGATGACGGAGACGACGCTGGTCAGGATCAGGTACCAGACGGTGACGACCATCAGCAGCGGGACGATGTCGCCGGGGTAGGTGGCGCCCATGGTCTGGGCGGTGCCGAACAGGTCGAGCAGTGAGACGTAGAAGACCAGCGAGGTGGCCTTGATCAGGCCGATCAGCTGGTTGACGTAGTTCGGTGTGATGGAGCGCAGGGCCTGCGGGAAGGTGATCCGCAGGAACTGGTAGCGCTTGGGCAGGCCGAGTGCGGAGGCGGCCTCGTGCTGGCCCTGGTCGACGGAGAGGATGCCGCCACGGACGACCTCGGCGGCGTAGGCGGCCTCGTTGAGGCTGAGGCCGATGATGGCGACGACCATGTCGGTGCCGAGCTGGGACTCGTCGAAGGTGAAGAAGGCGGGCCCGAAGGGGACGCCGAGGCTGAGACTCTGGTAAAGGGCGCTGAAGTTGTAGAGGAAGAGGAGTACGACGATCAGCGGGATGGAGCGGAAGGCCCAGATATAGGTCCAGCTGACGGCGCGCAGTACCGGGCTCCTGGAGAGCCGGGCGAGGGCGAGCACGATGCCGCCGAGGAGCCCGAACACCGCGCTGTAGGCGGTGACTTCGAGGGTGATCAGGAGTCCGTCGAGGATGGTGGGGCGCAGGAACCAGTAGCCGAAGCGATCCCATTGGTAGAACGGATTGGTCGCCAGCCCGTGGAGGAACTGGGCGGCCAGGACGAGGACGATCGCGGTGGCGATCCAGCGTCCGGGCCGGCGCAGCGGCTGGATCCGCTGGGCGGTGAGGGGTGGTGAGGGGGGTTCGGCGGGTTGCGGCGTGGACTTCGCCTCGGCGAGGGACACACCGGCGCCTGGGGGTTCACTCATCGTGGACTCCGGCTGGGAGGGAGGCCCCGGGGCCACGGCGGGCCGCGCGTCACCACGTCGCGTCGGCGGGCCGGTGCGGCACGGCGGTTACGGGCGGGGAAGCGCGGGAGGCACTGGACCGGGGGCGCGGGCGGGGACGGCACACCGGGAAGGGGTGTGCGTCGGGTGCGGGGCCGGGGTGTGGTCGCGGGGTGGTGGTCAGCCCCGGCAGCGGGCTCGGCCCGGTGCGGTACACAGTGCGCTGCTGACGCGGAGCAGATCGACGGCACGGTCGGCGACGAGACGGTCGGCGCGCGGGCGGACGCGGCCGGCGGAGCGGCGTACGGCCGTCCAGGTCGCTGCGCGCATGTCGGTCGTCCTTTTTCGTCCCGGCCCCGTGAAGGGGCCCGTTGTCGTCCCGGTCCCGGAAAGGGTCCGTCGTGGTGTGGGGTCACGCCTCGGCCCGGAGGCCGGACGCGCCGACTCACCTCGACTTCGGATTCATACTGGTGTCCGAAATCGAGGTGGGTGCCCGAAAGTTAAGGGCGCGGGCCGGGCATATGTCAATGCCGGTCCACGGTGTGGGACGGTATCAGGGCCGGTCGGCCCGTACCCGGGCGCTGTCAGCGTCCGCCGCGTGGGCGGCCCAGTCCAGGATCTGGACGGCGGCTCCGGCGGCCTCCAGGCCCCGGCAGTGGGCCTGATGGCGGCGGGAGATGCCGTCGAGGTCGAGATGCGCGGCGAAGGCCGGGTGGGCGGTCAGCCGGCGGGCGAAGTCCCACACCGCGGGATGCTCGGCGATGCGGTGCACCACGGCGGCGTCGAGGTGGTGCCGGTGGACGATGTCGAGCTGCACCAGGGTGACCCACACCACCACGTCGGCGGCGGTGAGCTGGTCGCCCATCAGATACGGCTGTGCGGTGAGCCGCCGCTCCAGGCGCGCGAGCGCGTCGAGCAGGCTCTCCACGGCCACCGCCCGCTCCTGGTCGTCGGCGCCGGCCCGGCCCGCGTCCTGGGCGGAGGCCTCGATCCGCTCGGCGCACAGCCGCTCGACCTCCGCTATTCCGGCGTCCAGTTCGCGCGGGAAGAGGTCGGGGCGGTCCGCGCCGAAGTGCCGGGCGAGGTCGCGGACGATGTCGGGGGCGTGCCCGCTGACGATCCGGCCGGACCAGTCGTCGGCGAGTACGGGCGCCAGGGCGGGCCCGGTGTAGCGGTGTGCGGTGGCCTCGTAGAGCGGGCGCAGGGCGGCGTGACCGCCGCCGGGACAGTCGGGGACGGCGGGCAGCAGGGAGACCGGACAGCTGTCACCGAGGCCGAGCAGGGTGTGGGTGACGGCGATCCGCAGCCCGTCGGGGTCGGCCGTGCACAGATGGAGGCGGTAGCGGCGCGGGACGGCGTAGTGCCCGCTGCGGGCGTCACTGCCGATGCGGCCCCGGAAGGCGGGGGTGCCGGGTGTGGCGATGCGCAGGGGGGCGGGCGGTGTGACGGTCATGGGTCTCCCCGGGATCAGGCACGCGGAGGTCCGCGCGGCGGACGGGACACGAGCGGGAACAAAGAGGAGCGAATGGGGGGAAGTGGAGGGAATTTGGGTGAGTGTGCAGAAATTCAAGGAAACGGACCCAACGGGGGCCGCATACGGCGGAGGACCGTCGCCGGCAGACCGGGTGCGCGGCCCCGGCGGGCCGGGGGTCAGCCCCGTCTGCGGCCGATCGCGCTGCACACGCGCAGGAGATCGATGTGCCGGCGGGAGGTGAGCAGGGGTGAGCGCCGAGGTCTACGGCTCGCTCGGCTGGTCACCGGCTCAAGGCGCCCCATGATTCCCTACCCGTTCACTAGGATTCCCTAGGGGAGTGTCGATCGCCCCCAGCCCGGCGTCAAGACCACGTCCACGAACCGGTCTCGATCCATGGACACAGAGTCCGCACAGGGCACCGCCCCGGAGCGCGCGGGGGGGTGCGCGCGGCCCGGAGCAGCGCCCTCTATGTACCGGGATGAGCACAGGATGTACCGGATGCGCACAGGGCCGTTCGGGTCAGCCGGCCGGGAAGGCGTCCGGGGTCCGGATGCGGTCGCGGATCCAGACCCCGGACTGCTTCAGCGGGGCGGTGCCGGTCCAGGGGCCGCCCGCGTCGCAGGTGCCGGTGTTGAAGACGGCGCCGGAGCGGCCGTCGTCGGAGAAGTTCCAGTTGACCCAGGAGATCTTCTTGGCGGCCATCAGATCGAGGTACCGCTGGGACATGGCGAAGTCGTCGGCGCCCTCACCGGCGTAGTTCTGGGTGCCGAACTCGGTGACGAAGACCGGGATCCGGTCCGCCGCGCGGGAGAGAGTGTTCAGGTACTCGTCGCGGTGCGAGTACGCGTAGAAGTGGAACGTGTACATGATGTTGGAGGCGTTGACCGGGTCGCCGACGACCTCGCTCTCGTTCGCGCCCTCGGAGACCCCGAGCGAGGACCAGGCGCGCGTGCCGATCAGTACGGGGGCGTCGGGGTCGATGTTCCGGATCACCGGGATGATCTGCTCGGCGTAGGACTTGATGGTGCTCCAGGAGACACCGGAAGGTTCGTTGGCGATCTCGTAGAGGACGTTGGGCTTGTCCTTGTGCCGGTTCGCGATCTCCGTGAAGAAGGCACGCGCGCGGGCGAGGCTGAAGTGGGGGTCGCCGGGGCTGAGCATGTGCCAGTCCACGATCACGTACGTGCCCCGGCTGGTCGCGTCCTCGATGAGCCGGTGGGCGAGGTCGGTGAACTTGCGCGGGTCGGTCTCGTAACCGCCCTCCTGGACGTACGTCGACACGCGCAGCACATCGGCGTTCCAGTCCCCGGCGAGGGCGTCGAGCGAGCCGGGGGTCAGACACTGCGGGTACCACTGGGTGCCGTGGCTGGACATGCCGCGCAGCTGGATGGGGTTGCCGTACTGGTTGCACAGCTTGGTGCCGCAGACCGTGAGCGGGCCGTTGATGCCGGCCGGGGTGCCGGGGGGCACGGCGGCCTGGCCGCCGGGTGCGGCGGCGGCCTGGGGGGTGATGAGCGCGCCCGTCAGGGCTGTTGCGAGGAGAGCGGACCGGGTCCACAAGGGCGATCGGGTGGTGCGTGGGGGGATCACCATGATCTCCGTCTCGGTCGTGAGGAACTCGATCCGTGCTCGATCCGTGCTCGATCCGTGCTCGATCCGTGCTCGAATCGCGCTCGAATCGCGCTCGAATCGCGCTCGAATCGCGCTCGAATCGCGCTCGAATCGCGCTCGATTCGCGGTCGACACTCGGTCGATACGCGGGCCGGTTCGTAAGGAAACTTTCCTAATAGTGAGATAGCAGCGGGGACCGAGAGGAGCAAGGGGTGTGACGCCGATGCACGTACGGGGTGTTGGGGACGGGCGGGAGCCGGGAGTGTCGTTCACGGGCACGGTGCTCGGGACCGCGCGGCGCGGCTGATCAGCGGCCGGACGCGCTCCACGCATGGGGTAGTCTTGATCCGCACGTTCGCGCGATACGCGCGGCAGGCATCGGGACGTGGCGCAGCTTGGTAGCGCACTTGACTGGGGGTCAAGGGGTCGCAGGTTCAAATCCTGTCGTCCCGACTGGAGACAGTCGCAGTTCGGGGCCGGTTTCGGAGAGATCCGAAACCGGCCCTTGATCGTTCCTGGGGACCAGTTGGGGGCCAGTCAGGGACCAGTGCCCTTGACCGGGTCAGCGGGTCATGACGACGGGGCCCGGCAGCGAGCGTGGTGCGCGCAGCGCTGGGTGGTCTGGAAGCTTTCGTGGACGCCTCGCTGGGCGAGTGGGAGGCGTAGGTGTGGCGCACGGAGTGGGCCTGATCGAGGGCGAACCGCTGCGGGGGGCTGGTGGCGATGGTGGGCAGGTCGATGCTGCGGCAGGAGGACGGTCGGATCACCTCGCCGTACGGGTCAGCGGGCGCAGCAGAACCGGCAGGGCGAGGACGTCGTTGCCGATGAACGATGGCTGGGGGTTCGGAGTGTTCCCCTCGTTCGCGAGCACGATGTCCGGGAACCGGTCGAAGAGGGCGGGCAGGGCGATGGCGGCCTCCAGCCGGGCGAGCGGGGCGCCTAGGCAGTAGTGGATGCCGTACCCGAAGGCCAGATGGTCCCTGTCCACGCGGTCGATCTCGAAGCTGTGTGCGGCGTCATGGAACGACGGGTCCCGGCCGTGCGCACCGAACCCTATGAGGATGGCTTCCCCGGCCGCTATGGTGACGCCCTCGCCGAGATCGATGTCGCGGATCGCGAACCGCAGCGGAAGATGGACGACCGGCGGATGGAGCCGCAGGGTCTCCTCGATGGCATCGGCCCAGCGGGCGGGCTCGGCCAGGGTCGCGCTCAGTTGCTGACGGTGGGTGAGAAGCGCCCGGACGGCGTTTCCGATCAGCGCGATCGTGGTCTGGCTCCCGGCGCCGATCATCAGGAGCAGGGTGGAGATCAGCTCCGTCTCGGTGAGCCGGTCCCCCTCATGGGCGGTGAGCAGCAGACTGGTCATGTCATCGCCGGGCTCCCGCCGCTTCGCCTCCACGAGACGGTGCATGACGGTGATCAGCTCGCTCGCGATCCGCTCCGACTCCTCCTGGGGGACATCGGTGGCCAGGATCGCGTCGGCGACGGCGAGCACGGCGGGGCGCTGGTCCTCGGGGACGCCGAAGAGATCGCAGATCACACGGGTCGGCACACCGTGCGCGAAGTGCGCCCGCAGATCCACTGCCGCGCCGTCCTCCAGGGTCTCCAGGGTCTCCAGGCCGTCCAGGAGGTCGGTGACGATGGACTCGATCGAGGACCGCAGCGACTCCATGCGTCGCGGTGTGAAAGCGGGGCCGATCAGCCTCCGTAACCGGGTGTGCTCGGCCCCCTCGGAGGTGGCCATGGAGTGGACGTCGAGCCAGGGGGAGAGCCAGGGGACGGCGCCCGGCTGGTAGCCGGGCCAGGTGTCACGGGCGTTCCTGGTGACATCGGGATGGGTGACCAGTCGCCTGACGACATCGCCGCGCGTGACGGACCAGGCGATGACGTTCTGGGGCAGCCGGACCCGCGCGGCGGGCCCGGTGGCGCGGAGTTCCTCGATCTGCTCGTACAGCCGGTCACCTCCGTCACTGTCGAGGACCGGGATCGAAACCTCGTGGCGGGTGGTCAAGAGACACCTCCGGTCACGCGGGGGCGGCCCGTCGGCGGGAGCGGCCACGATGGTGCGGTCTCGTGCCCGGGAGCCGGGTCGCGCCGGTGCGTGGATCGATGGACTTCGCGGGGACGGCGGGGAACCGGTACCGGGAATTGTGCTGCGCCCACCAAGGACCGCACAGAGGGAAATCAGCCTCTTGTCTGATTGCTGAGCCAATGCGGGATTGCCGACTTCGGGGAACACGGTGCGCGCGGTGTTCGACGTCATGCCTCCGGGTCCGGGTGCGGAGGCTACGAAGCGCTCATGCTGGGGGGCTCGTACTGGCTGTGTGCGCCCCTGCCGGGCCCATAGGCACCGGATAAGGGTGGGGACCTTGTGGGCGTCGCCCGTCTGGGGGCGCGGGCATGGATCCCGCACAGTTCTGCGGCCATGTCCGCCCGGGTTCGCATGGACGCTCTCTCCGTCGCGGACGCGTCCCGGCAACTGGGCGCAGGCACCGGGTATGTCACCCAGGCCAGGGACAACCTCGCCCGACAAAGGGGCCGCAGGTTCACATCCTGTTGTCCCGATGGTGGCGGAGGGCCTCACGGACGGAAGTCGGTGAGGCCCTCCGGCGTGTGGTGGGGCGGCGGCTCGTGTGTCAGGCGTCCGTGTCCGGCTGCCCGGCACTCTCGGGCTCGTGGCCGGGGCCCTCGCCCCGGTAGAACGCGGCGGTGCGGTCGGCCGCGCCGCGGGCCGCCTCGACGCTCTCGCCGGAGGCGATGTTCGCCTCGTACCAGCCCTCGCTCGCGGCGGTGACGAAGGACCTGCCCTCGTCGGAGGCGCCCCAGGTCTCGACGGCGGCGGGGTCGACGGCGGGGGCGCCGCCGAGGTGGAGGGCGAGGCCCATGACGGCGAGGTCCCAGCCGACGCCGACGGCTCCGGGGCCGAACTGCGCCCAGCGCTCCTCGTCCACATGGGCGATGTGCTCCAGCTCGAAGCGGGTGCGCTCGTCGCCCTCGGGGGTCAGGCGCAGTTCGATCCAGCTGACCTCGCCGCCGTACTCCCAGGTGGCGAAGAAGCCCTTGGGCGGGTCGCAGCGCTCGATGGTGCCGGAGGCGTTGCCCTGGACCGCGTACCGGCCGCCGGGCTTGAGATCGCCGGTGACCGGGGCGAACCAGCGGGGCAGCCGCTCCGGGTTGGTGCAGGCGTCCCAGACGTCGTCCAGCGGGGCGTCGTAGGACTGGCCGATGGTGACGATCCGCGCCTCGCCCGCTTTGAAGACGCGCTTGCCGACCGTGCGGTGCACGGTGTTGATCTGGTGGTTCACATCGATCACGGGGTACTCCTCGGTGGTTCCTCGCCGCGCAGGCGGCGTTCGCGTCTGCCGCGGGCCAGTTCGGTGCCCAGGGCGTCCAGTCGGGGCGTCCAGTAGCGGCGGAAGCGGTCCAGCCAGACATCGACGTCCCGCAGCGGCTCGGAGTTCACCGCGTACAGGCGCCGGGTGCCCTCGGGGCGTACCGTCGCGAAACCGTTCTCCCGCAGCACCTTCAGATGCTGCGAGACGCCCGGCTGCGATATGCCGAACTCCTCCTGGATGACCTCGCCGACCGCCCCGGACGTCATCTCGCCGTCCGCGAGCAGTTCCAGGATCCGGCGGCGCACGGGGTCGCCGAGCACATCGAAGGCGTGCATAGGCATAGAGTATCATCCGTCGCTTATATAAGTGGATAGTGAATTAGGTGGGAGTCAGGCGGTGCGGTACAGCGTGCTGAGCAGTTCGATCACCACGGGTGTGGCCGGGTGCGGGTCGTCCCGCCACCACGCCAGGCGTACGGCGACCGGTTCCGCGTCGCGCACCGGGCGGTAGACGACGCCGGGGCGCCGGTACTGGTGGGCGGTGGACTCGGCGGTGACGCCCACACAGCGGCCGGTCGCGATGACCGTGAGCCAGTCGTCCACGTCGTGGACCTCCTCCGTCCGCGGACGCGCGTCCGGCGGCCACAGTTCGGGGGTGGTGGTCCCGGTGCGGCGGTCGACCAGCAGCCGGCGTCCGGACAGGTCCGCGAGGCGCACCGAGCGGCGGCGGGCGAGCGGGTCACCTGCGGGCAGCGCGCACAGCCGGCGCTCCAGGCCGACGAGGGCGCAGCCGAAGCGCCGTTCGTCGACCGGCCTGCGCACCACCGCGACCTCGCACATGCCCTCAAGGAGCCCGGCCGTGGGCGAGTTGGTGCGCACCAGGTGCAGTTCGGTCTCCGGGTGGGCGGCGCTCCAGCGCCGCTGGAAGGGCACGGTGTGGCGGCCCAGTGCCGCCCAGGCGTAGCCGATCCGCAGCCGGACATGCCCCGAGGTCGCCTCGCCGACCAGGTCGTCCACCTCCGCGAGCACCCGGCGGGCGTGCGCCACCACCCGCAGCCCGGTCGGTGTCGGTGCCACCTCGCGCGAGGTCCGCCGCAGCAGCCGTACGCCCAGCGACCGTTCCAGCCCGGCCAGGGTGCGCGAGACCGCGGCCTGGGAGACGCCGAGGCTGTGGGCCGCGTCGGTGAAGCCGCCCTCGTCCACGATCGCCACCAGACAGCGCAGCTGGCGCAGTTCCAGATCCCTTCGATCCATACGTCCAGCGTATAGATCTTCGGTCCTATGCATTTTGCTCATGTGCCGGGCGGGCGCACGATCGGGGGATGCGTTCTTCTGCCGTACGCGCGCGGGCCGCGCGGCGTGTCCCGCGTGCCCGGGCGTCCGGCTCCGGCCGGGGGCAGCTCGCCGGGGTGGTCATCATGACCGGCAGCGGGCTGTCCAACCAGTTCGGGGCCGCCGTCGGCGCGCTCGCCTTCCCGGTGCTCGGGCCGGTCGGGGTGGTGGCCGTGCGGCAGTACGTGGCCGCCGCCGTGCTGCTCGCCGTCGGCCGGCCGCGGCTGCGGGAGTTCACCTGGGGGCAGTGGTGGCCGGTGCTGCTGCTGGCGCTCGTCTTCGGGACGATGAACCTCAGCCTCTACACCGCCGTGGACCGGGTCGGGCTGGGGCTGGCCGTCACCCTGGAGTTCCTCGGACCGCTGGCCATAGCGCTGGCCGCCGCGCGGCGCCGGCTGGACGCGTGCTGTGCGCTGATCGCGGCGGCGGGCGTGCTGGTGCTGATGCGGCCCCGGCCCTCCGCCGACCATCTGGGCATGGGCCTGGGCCTGCTGGCGGCGTGCTGCTGGGCGTCGTACATCCTGCTCAACCGCACGGTCGGCAGGCGGCTGCCCGGGGCGCAGGGGTCCGGTGCCGCGGCGGCGGTCTCGGCGCTGATGTTCCTGCCGGTGGGGGTGCTGGTGGTGCTCCACCGGCCGCCGACCGCCGGGGCGCTGGGGTGTGCGGTGGTGGCGGGGGTGCTGTCGTCCGCGGTGCCCTATCTGGCGGATCTGTTCACCCTGCGCCGGGTGCCCGCGCAGACCTTCGGGCTGTTCATGAGCGTCAATCCGGTGCTCGCCGCGGTGGTCGGCTGGACGGTGCTGGGGCAGGGGCTCGGCGCGGCCGAGTGGGCGGGCATCGGGGCGGTCGTGATCGCCAATGCACTCAGCCTGGCGGTACCGCGCGGGCGCGAACGAACAGAAACGATCTGAGTACGGCTACTCACGACCCGGAGCACTCCCCGGGCGCACGATGGAGACCTGACCACGCCTTGCCGCACACCCGGGGGTGTCCTGATGGACCGTCGTACGCTGTTCCGTTTCGCCGTCGCCAATCCCGCCTCGGCGGTGTACCTGAGCGCCGTCGGCGCGTCGGTCGCCGTGACGGCGGGGGTCGTCCTGCTGAGCGACGACCCCGGGTTCATCGGCGTCTGGCCCGTCTTCCTGACCGCCCCGACCTCGCTGCTGGCTGTGATGCCGCTGGCCGCGACCGAAACAGACCTGCCGACGGCGGTGTACGGCGTGGGGATCGCCGTGGCCGCGCTGGTGCAGTCGCTGGTGATCGGTACGTGCTTCGAGCTGCTGCGGGGGCGGGGGCCGAGGTCGGGGGGCGCCCGGCGGATGCGGACGCAGTGAGACCGGTGGCACGGCATGGCCAAGTGGTTCAGATGACTGAGTGGTCAAGATGACCGAAGGGTCAAGTAGTCAAGTGGTCATGACGTGATCAGGTGATCACTCCGCCGATCGGGGGACGGAGTGTCCGGCGGTGGGGGGCGATCGCGGACAGTGTGTCCACATCGCCGCCGGGCGCCGCTGGCTAGGGTCGCCCTATGAACCACAGCTTCGCCGTGCACGTCCCCGACGCCGTTCTCGAACCCGAGCCGCTCGACCCCGGCCAGATCGTCTCCGGCTCCCCCGAGGTGACCGGCAAGGTCGTCTGGGAGTCGCAGGACGGCCGGCAGCTCCGCGGCATCTGGCAGATCACCCCCGGGGTGGTCACCGACACGGAGGCGGACGAACTCTTCGTCGTGCTCAGTGGGTCGGCCACGATCGACTTCGAGGACGGGCCGACGCTGACGGTCGGCCCCGGCGATCTGGCGGTACTGCGCGCGGGCGACCGGACGACGTGGACCGTGCACGAGACCTTGCGGAAGGTGTACTCGATCAACCTCTGATCGTTCGATCAGTCTCCGATTGTTCGTTTCCGGTCGCTGCGCCTTGGCGGTCGGTCCCCGGCCCGGCGGTCGTGCCGCGTACCTCCAGGCGCGGCATCGTCAGGTGCAGCCGGCCCGTGGCCCCGGGCGTCGGTGTCTCCAGCCGGTCGAGCAGACAGCGCGCGGCCCGGCGGCCCATCTCGTGGCCCGCGTTGTCGACCGTGGTCAGCCATACGTGCCGCAGCTTGGCGATGCTGGTGTTGTCGTAGCCCGCCACCGACACCTGCCCCGGCACATCGAGCCCCAGGTCCCGGGCCGCCGAGAGCGCGCCGACGGCCGCGATGTCGTTGGCGGCGAGGATCGCGGTGGGGCGGTCGGGGCGGGCCAGCAGCCGGACGGCGGCGCGGTGGCCGCCCTCCTCGGTGAGGTCGCAGGGCTCGACCCGCACTCCCCCGGCCAGTCCGTGCGCCCGCATCGTCGCCTCGAAGCCGCGCAGCCGCAGGGCGCCGACCGCCCCGTACCCGGCGAGATGCGCGATGCGCCGGTGGCCGAGGCCGATCAGATGCTCGGTGATCAGCCGGATGCCCGTCTCGTCGTCGCCGGCGACCAGGTCCACCCCGTACGGCACCGGTTCACGGGCGCCCGCGACGACCAGCGGGACCCGGGCTGCCACCGGGTCGAGGGCGGCCGGGTCGGGCAGGGTGCCGACCACCACCAGGCCGTCGACCCCGAGGTCGAGGAACGGGCCGGTGAGGTCGTGTCCGGCGCGGCGGCCGAGGCGGGCGTCGGCGAGCAGCATGTGCAGGCCCGCCGTGTCCAGGACGGAGTTCAGGCCGTCGAGCAGTTCCACGAACCAGGGGTTGCGCAGGTCGTTCAGGAGCACGCCGACCGTGCGTGTACGGCGTTCGCTGAGGCTGCGGGCGGCGGCGTTCGGCCGGTAGCCCAGTTCGCGTACGGCCCGCAGCACCGCGTCCCGGCGTTCGGGGCTCACCTGGTCGGAGCCGCGCAGCACCAGCGAGACCAGCGACTTGGAGACTCCGGCGTGCGAGGCGACATCGCGGATGGTCGGCGGGCGGGGCATGGATGGACCGTTCCATGCGGCCCACGGGTTGTCAAAGGGCCCGAGGGAAGGGGGGCCCGGAGGAGGGGGGCGGGCCAAGGGGCGGGAGAAGGGCCCGGCGGATGGGTGAGGCGACACTCGGGGAAGGGTTGACACCAACCAGGATGGTGCTGATCGTGGCCGGTGAGTTCGAGTTCCTGGACCGGTCCAAGAGAGGTGGCCATGGTGGTGGAAGCGTGCGGTGTCGCCGTCGTCGGTTTCGGCTGGATGGGCCGGGTGCACACCCAGGCGTACGCCCGGGTCCGGCACCACTTCCCGCGTCTCGCGCTGCGGCCGGAGCTGGTGGTCGTCGCCGAGGAGGTGCCGGGGCGGGCCGAGGAGGCGGCGCGGCGGTTCGGGTTCGCCGCGACGGCCCGGGACTGGCGGGAGGTGGCGGCCGATCCACGGGTACGGGCGGTCAGTGTCACCGCGCCGAACTTCCTGCACAGGGAGATCGGCGTCGCGATGGCCGAGGCGGGCAAGCACCTGTGGATCGAGAAGCCGGTCGGGCTGAACGCCGAGGACGCGCGGGCGGTCGCCGACGCGGTGGCCAAGGCGGGAGTGCAAGGCACGGTGGGCTTCAACTACCGCAACGCGCCCGCCGTGGAGGCGTCCCGTGAGCTGATCGCCTCCGGCGGGATCGGCACGGTCACCCATGTCCGTATCCGCCTGTTCAGCGACTACGCGGCGCATCCGGACTCCGCCCTGACCTGGCGCTACCAGCGGGCGCGCGGCGGCAGCGGGGTGCTCGGCGATCTGGCCTCGCACGGCGTGGACCTGGCCCGCTTCCTGCTCGGCGAGATCACCTCCCTCACCGCCGACACGGCCGTCTTCGTGCCCGAGCGGGCGCGTCCCGCCGGGGCCACGGCGGGCCACTCCCGGGCGGCGGGCGGCGCCATGGGCCCGGTCGAGAACGACGACTACGTGAACTGTCTGCTGCGCTTCGCCTCCGGGGCGCGGGGCGTGCTGGAGGCGTGCCGGGTCTCGGTCGGCGAGCAGAACAACTACGGCTTCGAGGTGCACGGCACGAAGGGCGCGGTCTTCTGGGACTTCCGCCGGATGAACGAGCTGGGTGTGAGCCGGGGCGCCGCCTATCAGGACCAGCCGGTCAGCACGGTGTACGTGGGTCCGGGCGCGGGCGAGTTCGGCGCGTTCCAGCCGGGCGCGGGCAACGCCATGGGCTACGACGACCTCAAGGTGATCGAGGCGTACCGGTTCCTGCGCTCGATCGCCGAGGACACGCCGTACGGGGCCACGCTCCAGGACGCCGTACGCGGTGCGGTCCTCCTGGACACGATGGAGCGGTCGGCGCGGCGCGGGGTGTGGGTCAGCGTGCCGGAGGTGCCAGAGGTAGGGGTGGCTGACGTCCTGGAGGGGTAGGGGCGGCCGGCGGCAGGTTGAAGGGCGTCACGATCTGGATCGCGGACGGCAGGGTGGGGCCCGCGGGCGGCAGTGCGCCATGGGCCCGCATCACCTGCTGGCACGCCTCGCGCAGGTCGGCGCGGAGATCGTGGTGGAGGACGGCGGACAGCCGGTGCTCGCGCAGCAGGCGGGTGTTGTCGTGGTCGAGATCGTGGGCGATGAACACCGCGCAGTCGCGGCCGAGGTCGGCGAAGGCGCGCAGGGTGGCGATGTTGCCGCCGCCGATGGAGTAGACGGCCCGGATGTCCGGATCCCGCTCCAGGGCGGCGCGTACGAGGTCGTACTGGGTGGCGTCCAGGCCCTGGCCCTCGGTGATCTCGACCAGGGTCCGCTCGGGGTGCCGGGCCCGCACGGCGGCGCGGAAGCCCATCTCGCGCTCTTCCTCGTTGCGGAAGAAGCCGCTGCTGAGGCTGGTGAGGATGTTGCCGCGGCGGTCGCCCAGCCACTGGCCCATGAGGTACGCGGCGGTCGCCCCGGCCGCGCGGTCGTCGATGCCGACATAGCCGAGGCGGGTGCTCGCGGGCAGGTCGGTGACCAGCGTGACGACCGGGACGCCGGCCGCGGTGAGCCGTCCGACCGCCTCGGTGACCTCGGGGACGTCGGGCGCCTTGAGGATCACGCCCTGCGAGCCGCGCCGGGCGATCCGGTCCAGGGTGCGCGCCAGTTCCTGGACCGGGCCGGTCTCGCGGAAGTGGAAGCGGGAGCGCAGCACCGCCGGGTGCAGCGCGGGGAGTTCGGCCTCCAGGGCGGCGCGCACGGCGGTGCTGAACCGTTCGGGGGCCTGCATCACGATGTCGACCATGAAGGTGCGGCCGACGAGGCGGACCTGGGTGCGCTGCCGGTCGAGGTCGGCGATGGCCCGCCGTACCTCGTGCGCGGTGCTCTCCCGGACCCCGCCGCGGCCGTTGAGCACCCGGTCCACGGTGGCCTCGCTGAGCCCGGCCTGACGTGCGATCTCCCGGATCGGGAAGGGGTGGCCCATACGCCGACTCCTTGAGGGGTTTTTGATGGCTTCCTGCTGGTTGTTCGAGGGGTTTGTGCTGACAACAATGACAGGGCCGTGTGGCCCCTGTCATGGAAAGGACGGCGATGTCCTGGGCGGCCTGGACTGAGCGACCGAACGAACTGAACGACCAAACGAACTGAACGAACTTGAACGAACCCGTACGCCCCTCACCGACAAGGAGCCGCACCCCGTATGCGTATCGGAATCCTCGGCCTCGGCCGTATCGGCGCTTTTCACGCCGAGACCCTGTCAGGGCTGGACGCGGTCGTGTCGCTCGTCGTCGCCGATCCGTTCGCGGACGCGGCCAAGGCGGCCGCCGAGCGGTTCGGGGCCGAGGTCGCGGACTCGCCCGAGGCCGTGCTCGCGGCGGGCGTGGACGGTGTGGTGATCGCCGCCGCGACCGACGCCCACCCGGGTCTGATCCGCTCGGCGGTGCACGCGGGGGTGCCGGTGTTCTGCGAGAAGCCGGTCGCCCGCACGATGGCCGAGGGGGTCGGCGTCCTGAAGGATGTCGCGGGCACGGACGTGCCGGTGCAGATCGGGTACAACCGGCGCTTCGACGCCGGGTTCATCGCCGCGCGGGAGGCCGTGCGCGGGGGAACGCTGGGCGCCCTGCACACCGTACGGTCGACGACGCTGGATCCGGCGCCGCCGCCTGCCGCGTATGTGGCCGCGTCGGGCGGGATCTTCCGGGACTGTTCGGTGCACGACTTCGACATCATCCGCTGGGTGACCGGCCGTGAGGTGACCGAGGTGTACGCGGCCGGCGGCAACCGGGGTGCCGACCACATCAGGGCGGCGGGCGACGCCGACACCACGGGCGCGGTCCTCACCCTGGACGACGGCACCCTCGCGGTGGTGTCCAACAGCCGGCACAACGGGCGGGGGTACGACGTGCGGATGGAGCTGCACGGCTTCACCGACGCGATCGCGGTCGGCTGGGAGGACCGGTTGCCGCTGCGCTCGGTGGAGCCCGGGGTGACCTTCCCGGCGGGCGTGCCGTACGACTTCTTCATGGACCGGTTCGCCGCCGCCTACCGGGCCGAGCTGACCGCGTTCACCGAGGTGGTGGCGGGCACCCGGCCCTCCCCGTGCACGGTCGCGGACGCGCTGGAGGCGGGCTGGATCGCGGAGGCGTGCACGCTGTCGCTGCACGAGCGGCGGCCGGTGCGGATCGAGGAGGTGCGGATGGGCTGACGCGTCAGTGGTGGAACCCGGGTTGTTCAGTGAGGGAACCCGGGTTGTTCAGTGGTGGAATCCCGGCTGCTCGGCCACATGCGCCGCCCGGCCCGCCGACAGCAGTTCGACGGCCTTGCGGATGTCCTCGGCCAGCAGCATCACCTTGTCGTAGCCGATGCCGTGCCGTACCAGGACCCGGGCGATCACCGTGTCCTCGCGGCTGGCGGGCAGCGGGTACGCCGGGACCTGCCAGCCTCGGCGGCGCAGCTGGTCGGTGAGGTCGTACAGGGTGAAGGCGGTCGAGGCGGGGTCGGTGAGGGTCCAGGAGACGGCGGGGAGCGCCTCCTGTCCGTCGTGCAGCACGGTGAAGGGGCCCATGTCGCGCAGCTTGCCGGCCAGCATCTGGGCGGTGGTGGCGCAGGAGCCATGGACCTGGGCGTAGCCCTCATGGCCTAGGCGCAGCAGGTTGTAGTACTGGGCGACTACCTCGCCGCCGGGGCGGGAGAAGTTCAGGGCGAAGGTGGGCAGGTCGCCGCCGAGGTAGTCGACGCGGAACACCAGGTCGTCGGGGAGCAGATCGGCCTCGCGCCAGACGATCCAGCCGACGCCGAGCGGGGCCATGCCGTACTTGTGGCCGGACGCGTTGATCGAGGCGACGCGTGGCAGCCGGAAGTCCCACACCAGGTCGGGCTGGAGGAAGGGGGCGACGAAGGCGCCGCTGGCCCCGTCGACATGGATGGGGATGTCCAGGCCGGTCTCCTCCTGGAGGCGGTCGAGTTCGGCGGCCATCTCGGCGACCGGCTCGTAGACGCAGGTGTAGGTGACGCCGAGGATGGCGACGACGCCGATGGTGTTCTCGTCGACGTGGTCGCGGAGCTGGTGGGCGCGCAGGCCCAGGGCGTCCGGTTCCAGGGGGACCTGGCGCAGTTCGACGTCGAAGTAGCGGGCGAACTTCTCCCAGCAGACCTGGACCGGGCCGGTGACGATGTTGGGCCGGTCGGTGGGCTTCCCGGCCGCGCGGCGCCGCTCGCGCCAGCGCCATTTCAGGGCCAGGCCGCCGAGCATGCACGCCTCGCTGGAGCCGGTGGTGGAGCAGCCGAGGGTATGGGCGCCCTCGGGTGAGTTCCACAGGTCGGCGAGCATATGGACGCAGCGGTTCTCGATCTCGGCGGTCTGCGGGTACTCGTCCTTGTCGATCATGTTCTTGTCGAGGCACTCGTCCATCAGGGCGTGCACCTCGGGCTCGGCCCAGGTGGTGCAGAACGTGGCCAGGTTCTGCGAGGCGTTGCCGTCCAGGGTCAGCTCGTCATGGATCAGCGCCTTGACCGCGCGGGCTTCGGACACGCCTCGGGGCACCTGGTACTTCGGCAGCTCGCGCCCGCTGATGGGCAGCGAGTAGACGTCGTCGAAGGGCACCTCGTCGTCGCGGTTGGTCTGGTGCAGGGCCATGGTCTCCTCCGCGTCCTCCCCCCGACGCAATCTGGCACAGGCGGCCGGGCGCCGCCCGTGGGGCGCACCCGGACGAGGGTCGGACGGTCTCCCGGCGGCCGCGGGTCGGTGGGGGCTGTTCGCCGGCCGCGAGTCGGTGGGGGTTGTTCGCCGGCCGCGAGCCGGTGGGGGGGGTGTTCCCCGGCCGCGTTCGGCGCCGTTTTGTCACCCACGTGCGTAGACGCGCCCCCCTGACTGCTCCTACGGTCTGCGGGCGTAGTCGAGCGACAGAGCGGAGTACCGGATGCGCCGGAGTGCCTCACCCCTCTCCCTGGTCCTGCTGGGCATCGGTGTGTTTCTGCTCGTCCTGGCGCCGATGCTGGTGTGGTACGTGAAGCCGCGCGCGGCGGTGAACCCCATCGACATCGATGTGACCGCCGTCTACGAGGGCACCGGCAGCTACTTCGACATCGCGGCGACGGAGACGCTGGAGGATCAGCCGATCACGGTCACCCAGCGAGTGCGCGGTGACGTGGCCGACAGCGAGCGCAGCGGGAACGCCGTGTGGGACGTGGTGACCACCGTCGACACCGAGAAATCGCTCCCGGCGGCCGACCCGCACGACGCGCTGGACTTCTCCACCGCCCGCTGGGTCACCGACCGGCGCACCAATGAGCCGGTGCACTGCTGCGAGGAGCAGCCGTACCACGAGGGCGAGGCGTATC
Source organism: Streptomyces sp. NPDC056734 (assembly GCF_042790455.1). Taxonomy (NCBI): domain Bacteria; kingdom Bacillati; phylum Actinomycetota; class Actinomycetes; order Kitasatosporales; family Streptomycetaceae; genus Streptomyces; species Streptomyces sp. NPDC056734. The sequence continues at coordinate 340,128 of NZ_JBHTZD010000004.1, read as the reverse complement.
TGAAGTTCCCGTTCGACGTGGAGAAGCGCGCCTACCGCTGGTGGGACAGCACCGGTGACACCACGGTGATGCTCTCCTACCAGGACACCCAGAAGGTGCGCGGCTACGAGGGGTATGTGTTCACCGGCGAGGTCGCGCCGATGAAGGTCGGCACCCGCCAGGTCCCGGGCGCGCTCGTGGGGCTCCCGGACACACCGCAGGTCATGGCCGAGGAGTGGTACTCCAACGAGGGGATCAAGCTGATCGTCGACCAGGCCACGGGCCGTACCCTCTACGCCCAGCTCGGCCCCCGGCGCACCCTGCGCGCGCCGGGCTCCGAGGAGGACGCGGTGACCCTGCTCCAGGTGGAGAAGCTCGCCTTCACGGCCGACACCCAGCAGTTCGCGGTGGACCGCGCCGAGGCGGACAGCGGCCAGCTGCGGGCGGTGGGGCTCACGGCCCCGGTCGCCGCCGCGTCGGCGGGCCTGCTGCTGACCGCCGCGGGGGTCTTCCGGCTGGTACGGGGACGGTGGCGGGGGCGCGACGACGACCACGACGGCCACGACGAGGTACGGCCGGTGCCGGAGGGGGAGGTCGCGACGGGCCGTCCGTGAGGGGGCCGTCCGGTCCGGGGGCCCTGCCGGCGTCGTGCCGATCCGACGCCGGTGTCCATGCCGCTCTGACGCTCTGACGCCGGCGTCCTGCCGATCCGACGCCGGCTCCGCTCACGCCCCGCAGGACCGCAGGAACTTCCTGGTCCGGACCGCGATCGGCATCGGGGTGTCGGGCTCGCAGGGGTACATGTCCTGCTCCACGATCGCGAACAGGTCGACGCCCAGCCGCTGGGCGGCGGCCAGCACCGGCTCCAGTTCCGGCACCCCGGACGGCGGTTCGCACATCACTCCGCGGGCGACGGCCGGCCCGAACGGGATCTCGTGGGCCACGACGTCCGCGAGGATCGCCGGGTCCACCTGCTTGAGGTGGAGGTAGCCGATCCGCTCGCCGTACGTCTCGATCAGCTTGACGCTGTCGCCGCCGCAGTAGGCGTAGTGCCCGGTGTCCAGGCACAGGTTGACCAGGCCGGAGTCGGTGGAGTCCAGGAAGCGCTCGACATGGGCCTCGGTGTCGATATGGGTGTCGGCGTGCGGGTGGACGACGATGTCCAGGCCGTACGTCTCCTTCACCTGGCGTCCGAGCCGTTCCATGCCCCGGGTGAGATGGCCCCACTGGTCGGCCGTCAGCTCCGGCGGCTCCAGGATCTCGGCGGTCTTGTCGTCCCGCCAGAAGGACGGGATCACCACGAGGTGCCGGGCGCCCATGGCCCGGGTGAGTTCGGCGACCTGGCCGACGTGCTCCCAGGTGGACTCCCAGACGGCCGGGCCGCGGTGCAGGCCGGTGAAGACCGTACCGGCGGAGACCCTCAGCTTGCGCTGAACCGTTTCCTCGGTGAGCTGGGCCGGGTCGGTCGGCAGATAGCCGTAGGGACCCAGCTCGATCCACTCGTAGCCGGACGCGGCGACCTCGTCCAGAAAACGCCGCCAGGGGACCTGCCGCGGGTCGTCGGGGAACCAGACGCCCCAGGAGTCGGGGGCCGAGCCGACCCTGATCCGGTCGAGCGCAGCGGGCATGGTCAGGACTTCCCTTCGGATGGTGCGGGGGGTGCGGGTGGTTCGGGGGTTGTGGAGGGGACGGGGGGTGTGGAGGGGGTGGGGGTTGTGGAGGGGGCGGGGGTCACTGGGGGTCAGGTGTGTCGTCCGGGCTGCCAGGGGCATCCGGCAGTTCCGCCACATCGACCCCCCTGACCTGTGCCAGCTCATGCTTGAGCGCGGCGAGTTCGGCGCCGCCCGCCATATGGTTGGTCAGCTCTTCCAGGGTGACCTCGCTGCGGTCGGAGGAGAGTTCCAGGGTGCCCAGGCGCAGGACGCTGAAGTGGTCGCCGACCAGGTAGGCGTGGTGGGGATTGTGGGTGATGAAGATGACACCGAGGCCCCGGTCGCGGGCCGCGGCGATGTACTTCAGGACCACGCCGGACTGTTTGACGCCGAGCGCGGCGGTCGGCTCGTCGAGGATGAGGACACGGGCGCCGAAGTGGACCGCGCGGGCGATGGCGACGCACTGGCGCTGGCCGCCGGAGAGGGTGCCGATGGGCTGTTCGAGGTCGTCGAGGACGATGCCCATGTTGCGCAGTTCGTCGTCGGCGGTCCGTTTCATCCGGTCGATGTCGAGGCGGCGGACCGGCCAGGGGCCCCGGGTCAGCTCGGAGCCGAGGAAGAAATTGCGCCACACCGGCATCAGCGGCACGGTCGCCAGGTCCTGGTAGACGGTGGCGATGCCACGGTCCAGGGCCTCGCGGGGGCTGGCGAAGCGGACGGGCCCGCCGTCCACCAGGAACTCGCCCTCGGTGTGCTGGTGCAGCCCGGAGATGATTTTGATCAGGGTGGACTTGCCGGCCCCGTTGTCGCCGAGGACGCAGGTCACCCGGCCGGGGTGGACGGCGAGATCGACGCCATGCAGGGCGCGGATGTTGCCGTAGGACTTGCCCGCCCCGCGCAGTTCCACGACCGGGCGGTCCTGGGCGGTCGGGGGGTCGGGGAGGACGGCCCCGTGGGTGCCGGTGGCGTCGCCGGTCATTTCTTCGGTCACCTATTCCGTCGTCTCTCGCATCGAGTCTCGCATCAAGGCCCGCATCGACTCTTGCGGCCTCTCGGGCGTCGCCTCGGGTGTCACCTCGCGCGGCATCTCACCTGTCACCTCCGCGTCGCCGTACGGCTGACCCACAGGTTGACGAGCACGGCCCCGGGCAGCATCACACCGAGGAACGCCTTGAACCAGTCGGGGGTCCACCCGGCATACACGATGCCCTGGTTCACCATGCCGAACATGAAGGCGCCGAAGACCGGGCCATGGCGGAGCCGTAACCGCCGGTCAGCAGGCCGCCGCCGATGACGGCCGCGGCGATGGACTGGACGGTGTTGAAGGAGAACAGATCAGAAGAACGGTCCATCTTTTCTGCACCTCACTGTGCGACCGGGAAAAGGGTGAGGGCTCCGGAGAACGGGAGAACCCAGTGCCGGGATCAAATCCCCTTCCTGAGTCCACTGTCAATACTTTGTTAAGACATCAGCACAGGGCACTGTCAGAATGTCAGCACAAAGCTTAGACAGCAGCAGCGGCCGACCCGTATCCCCGATCGGACCGATCCGTATCCCTTCCCTGGACTTCACGCCGGACCGCGCGAGCCCGTCGACCTGGAGTCGGCCGGTCAGCAGTCCTCCACCCGCGTCCTACGCAACGAGCCCGCCCCGGTCACCCCGCCGTCAGCCGCCACAGCGAGACGACCTCGGCGGCTCGGTGCGGGTGCAGTGGATCGGCGGTGTCGCGGGAGCGCGGATGCGCGGGGCGGGTGTCGAGCCGCCCGGCCACCCGCAGCCCCGCCTCCGTGATCCACCCCGGCAACGCGCCCGGCGCGCGCAGTCCGAGCCGCTCGGCGAGGTCGGACAGCACCAGCCACCCTTCCCCGCCGGGCGCCAGCCGCGCCGCGAGCCCGTCCAGGAAGGCGTGGAGCATCGCACTGTCCGGGTCGTAGACGCCGTACTCCAGCTCGGAGACCGGCGACCCGGGCAGCCAGGGCGGATTGCAGACGACCAGTTCCGCCCGCCCTTCGTGGTGTCCGGGGTACAGCGCCGGTCCTACGACGTCGACGCGCCCGGCGAGCCCGAGCCGTGACACGTTGGCGCGGGCGCAGTCGAGGGCCCGGCGCCCGATGTCGGTGGCGACCACCCGCCCGACCCCGCGCCGGGCGAGCACGGCGGCCAGCACGCCGGTGCCGGTCCCGAGGTCGAAGGCCGTACGGCAGCCCCCCGGCACCGGCGCCTCGGCGACAAGCTGTACGTACTCGCCCCTGACCGGCGCGAACACCCCGTAGTGCGGATGGATCCGGGCGCCCAGCGCGGGTACCTCCACGCCCTTGATCCGCCACTGGTGGGCGCCGAGCACACCGAGGAGTTCGGTGAGCGGCACCGCCATGGTGTCGTCCGCCGGACCGTACGCCTCGCGGCAGGCGTCCCGTACGTCGGGCGCCCGGCGCAGGTTCAGGGAGTGCCCCGCGTCCAGCAGGACGAACAGCCGGCCGAGGACGCGGGCGCGGTCGGCGCGCGCCCGGCGTCCGTGCCGGAACGCCTGGAGCGGGTCCTGGGGAGCGGGCGGTGCCGCGCGGGCGATCCGCCGGCCGAGCGCGGCCAGCAGCTGACGGGCGCCCGGGAAGTCGCCCCGCCACAGCAGTCCGGTGCCCTCGCGGGCGAGGCGGAGGGCGGTGGCGGCGGTGGTGCGGTCGTCGACGACGACGACCCGGGCGGGCGGCGGGGCGGCGCTCTCGGAGTGCCAGCGGGCGGTACGGACGGTGGCGGCTTCGGTCCAGGTGACAGTCAGCACGGGAACGGGCACGGGCACGGACACGGTGGAACTCCTCGGGCGGGAAGGTGCGGGAACACGGCACACCGCACACCGACGAGGAAGGGGTCGAGACGGAGATGGGTCGCTGAGGTCTGGCTCAGGACCCGGAACACCCCTCACCCGTCGACGCGGGCGAGGTGGGATCGCCGAGCACCATGCCGAGAGTCATCGAACAGCCTTTCGCCGTCTGAGGGGGATCGGCCAGGCTATCACCGCCCCCGCAGGGGTGCGCGTGTCCCGTCCAGCCGGGCCCGCTGATCCACCGTCAGCTCCAGGTCCACGGCCGCGAGGTTCTCGTCCAGCTGGGCCACGGAGGAGGCACCGGCGAGCGGGATGACGGGGAGGTCGGAGGCGAGCTGCCAGGCGAGGACGACCTGGTTGGCGGTGGCGCCGGTCTCGCGGGCCACCTCCCGGAGGGCGGCGAGGCGGACCGGGTTGCCGGGGTGCTCGTAGTCCGGGGGCAGCGGCTTGTCGTCGCGGGTGTAGGCACCGGCGAGCAGCGGTGAGTAGGCGACTAGGGTCAGTCCCGGCTCCTGGCGCAGATAGGTGGTCAGTTCCGCGCCCGCGTGGCCCAGGCTGCCGTCGGGGAACAGGTCGGTGCGCACGTCGTGGCGTGGGCGCAGCAGGCTGTGCTGGTACTGGAGCACCTCGTAGCCGGGCAGTCCGGCCGCCGCCGCGAGGGCGCGGGCGCGCTCCACCCGCCAGATGGCGTGATTGCTGACGCCGAGCAGCCCGACCGTGCCCTCGGCGACCAGCGCGGCGAACCCCTCGACAGTCTCGGCGAGCGGGACGGTCCGGTCCTCGATGTGGGCGTAGAGCAGATCGAGCTTCTCGACACCCAGCCGTTCGCGGCTGCGCTCGGCGGACTCGCGGATCACCTTGGCGGACAGGCCCTCGGGGTTGTCGGTGAACGAGGTGCCGGGGGCGAGCGGGCGGGCGCCCAGCTTGGTGGCGATGACGATCTCGTCGCCGACGCCCCGGCTGCGCCGCCAGCGCCCGAGGAGTTCCTCGCTCTGGCCGCCCTGGCCGCCGTCCGCCCAGAAGGCAGGTCATCCGGCGTCCGTGAAAGGGCCCTCCAGTGCGGCCCACTGGAGCAGCATGATGGTCTTGGCGTCGGCGATCCGGCCGTCCCGGATCATCTCCAGGGCCTGCCGGAAGGGCAGTTCGAGGATCTCGATGTCCTCGCCCTCCTCGTCCAGTCCGCCACCCTCGTGGGTACGGGTCGAGGCGGCGTACTCGGCGGCGTAGAAGCTGACCCGCTCGGTGACCGATCCCGGGCTCATATAGACGTCGAAGACATGGCGGACGGCGCCGATGGTGTGGCCGGTCTCCTCCACCACCTCGCGGCGCACGGCCAGTTCCGGGTGCTCGTCCTCGTCGTCGAGCAGTCCGCCGGGGGTCTCGATCAGCATGCCGTCGGGGTGTCCATTGACGTACACCGGGAAGCGGAACTGCCGGGTGAGCAGCACGGTCCGCCGCTCGGTGCAGTACAGGAGCATCGTCGCCCCGTTGCCCCGGTCGTGGGTCTCGCGCTGCTGGGTGTGCCAGGTGCCGTCGGCGTGCTGGAGGTCGTAGGTGGTGGCCCGCTCCACGTACCAGTGGCTGGACAGCAGTTCCACGTCCCGCACCTTGACGCGCGGGTTGCCGGTGAGGCCGAGGCCGGTGCGGTGCAGTCCGGTACGGCCACGGCGGTCGGGGGTGTCGGCGCCGGCGGTCATCGGGCACCCGCCAAAGGGGTGTGGGGGGCGGGTCGGGCTGAGGCTGAATCCATGACCGATTGCATGACCGATTTCTAGCATCTTGGCCGGATGGTGGGGGCCGGGGTCCGGCGAGTGAAGTCTCACTCCACCGGCCGCCGTTCCCCAACCGGACACACACAGGATGCCCACAGGACGGAAAGGGCTTCTAGCTTCACCGTCATGATCCTCCAAACCCTCCAAATTTCCCGGAACCTCCGATACAGGCCCAGACCGGCCAGAGTCACCACCGCCCTGGCCGTCGTCGGCTCTCTTCTGCTGCTGCCCCTCGCCTCGTCCGCGAGCGCCGACTCCACCGTCGAGCCGGGCGATGTGGTCGTCTCCGAGGACTTCGGCTCCGGGTCGATACCGGCCGGCTGGCGGGCCGTCGACGGGGAGTGGCAGGTGCAGAACGGCCGGCTGGTCGGCACCGCCGCCTCCGGCACCAGGAAGCTGACCTTCGGCGCGCACCTGGAGAACTACCGCTTCGAGACGACCGCGCGCTTCGAGTCCGTCAACGAGGCCACCCGCTGGTTCGCGCTGGGCCTGGACGTGCCCGCGTCCGGCGCGACCCCCTGGTGGATCGCCACCCTGCGCAGCGGCAGCACCGCGTCCAACGGTGTGGAGTTCGCCCAGCTGAACCCGGCCGGCGCGTGGAACGTCACCAACACCGCCGCCGCCCCGCAGGCCGCCGCGACCGGACGGGACGTCAAGGTCCGGATCGAGGTGCACGGTCACCAGGCGACCTGGTTCCTCGACGGCAAGCAGCTGATGCGCACGAACCAGCTCCAGCGTTCCGCCGACGGCGGTCTCGCCTTCGTCGTCAACGGTGCCAAGGTGTCCTTCGACGACGTCAAGGTCACCGCGCTCGGCCCGAACGGCTATCTGCGTCCCGAGGGCGCCCCGATGACCGTCATCGCGCATCGCGGCGCGTCCTCGGCCGCGCCGGAGAACACCCTCCAGGCCCAGGAGGTCGCCCGGCGCGGCGGCGCCGACTTCATCGAGAACGACGTGCAGCTCAGCAAGGACGGCGTGCCGTACCTGATGCACGACTACACCGTCGACCGCACCACCGACGGCACCGGCGACATCACCGCCCTGACCGCGGCGCAACTCGAAGCGCTGGACGCCGGTTCCTGGTTCGCACCGACCTTCGCCGGGGCGCAGGTGCCCACCCTCGCCGAGCAGCTCGCCGATCTGCGCACCCGCGGCGGCAGTCTGCTGCTGGAGGTGAAGCGGGCGGACACCAAGGAGCAGGTCGCCACCATGCTCGACGTGGTCCGCGCGGAGAAGATGACGGGCCGGGTCTTCGTCCAGAGCTTCAGCAAGGACCACTTGCGCTGGGTGCGCGAACTGGCGCCGGAGCTGCCCCTGGGCCTGCTCGTCGGCACCCTGGACGCCGACCCGGTCGCCGTCGCCAAGGACCTGGGCCTGACGTCGTACAACCCGAGCGGCGGCGCCCTGGAGGCCCGTCCCGAGGTCGTCGGGCAGCTGCACCAGGCCGGTGTGGCCACCATGGTCTGGACGATCGACTCCGCCGCGAAGTGGCAGCAGTACGACGCGTGGGGCGTCGACGCCATCATCACCAACCGGCCGACCGAACTGACCGGCTGGAACCAGGCCAAGGCGCAGCAGGTCACCCCGGCCACGGCCGTCGCCGTCACCTCCCCGGCCGACGGTGCCGTCCTGAACCGCGCCCAGCGCCCGGTCCTCGCGGTGGACGCCGACCACGCGGACGCCACGAAGACGGAGATCACCGTCGACGGTGTGACCCGCAAGGCGGGTGACGCCCTGGACCTGACGAAGCTGCCGGCCGGCAAGCACACCGTCACCGTCAAGGCGACGGGCGCCTCCGGCATCGCGACGGCCACCAGCACGTTCACCGTTGAGGCGGACCAGGCCGGTCTCGGCCATCTGATCCTGACCTCGAAGGGCAAGCAGAGCGCCGTCTCCGTCCTGCTGTCCCAGCTGGCCCAGGGCAAGTACAGCCTGCTGGCCAAGACCGCGGACCTCGCCGGGCGGCACGGCAACCTCCCGTCGGACACCGCGAAGCTGATCGCCTCGGACGCCCGGCAGCTCCAGGCCGAGCAGAACGACCGCTGACGTTCGTTCGTCCTTCTGCGACGGGGCCGCACGGGGAACCGGGTGCGGCCCTGTCACGGGGTACGGCGCGTGCACCCGTGGCGGCACGCTGTCCCTGGGGCCCTTCCCGGTCCTGGTCCTGGTCCTGGTCCCTGTTCTGGGGTCAGCCAGGCGGCCCCCAGTCCTAGTCGTTGACGGTGACGTCGGCAGCGGCGGGCGGGGCGGCCTGGGCCTGCTTCGGCGGTGACGCCATCGCCCGGAGCCTCTCGAAGGCGGCCTGCGTGGGGCTGGCGGGTTCGGCCTGGTAGACGACCAGTTGCTGGTGCGGGGCGCCGTTGACGGTGAACGCGGCGAAGGCGATGTGCAGGTCCCCGACCTGGGGGTGCCTGAGGTGCTTGCCCTCCTGGGACTTGCTCTTGACCTCGTGCGTCTGCCAGATCCCGGCGAACTCCTCGCTCCCCGTGGACAGTTCGGCGACGACCTCGGCGATCCGGGCCGAGCCGGGGTCATGGCCGTAGGCGGCGCGGAGTTCGGGGACACAGGAGTGCGCGGCGCGCTCCCACTCCGGGTAGAACTCGCGCCCGGCCGGGTCGACGAACACCATGCGGGCCAGGTTGTCGAACCCGTCGAACCCGCTGTGCAGGGCGGTGGCGAGGGAGTTGCCCGCCATGATGTCGAGGGCCGGGCCGAGGACGAACGCAGGGGTGTGCGCCCAGCCGTCCATCAGCTGCAACAACTGCCGGCTGACCGTCGCCGCGCCCCGGTCGCGCGGGCGCTGCGTCGGGGTGAGGCAGAGGCGGTTGAGGTGGTCGGTGGCCTCGGGGTCCAGCTTGAGTGCCTGCGCGACGGCGTCGAGGACCTGCGCGGAGGGGCTGTTCTCACGCCCCTGTTCCAGGCGGATGTAGTAGTCCGAGCTGACTCCGGCGAGCAGGGCGACTTCCTCCCTGCGCAGCCCCGGCACCCGGCGTCGGCCATGCTCCGGCAGACCGACGTCGTGGGGCTTCAGGGCTTCTCGACGGGCTCGGAGGAAGTCACCCAAAGGCGTCGCATTGCTCATCCGGCAAGACTAGAGGGCATTTCCCGGAGAGGGAGTGCCGGTCACGGAAAATCGACGCCGGGTCGGCCTTCCGTCACGCGGGGTGAGCCCGGTGCGAACGTCGTGATTTCCCGCGTACCACTGGTGTTCCTGGGTGTGATGCACCCACTTTCGGCGAAGCGTTTCGGGGTGTGTTCCGCCTAGCCTTGACGGTATGGACGACGACGCGCGCCCCGGCCCGGTGGGCGGGCTGGGTGGGTTCCTTCGCTCGCGCAGGGAGAGCCTCACCCCCGAGGCGGCCGGGCTGACCGGTGCGGGCCCGCGCCGCGTGCCCGGCCTGCGCCGGGACGAGGTCGCGGCCCGCGCGGGGATCAGTCCGAGCTACTACAGCCGGCTGGAGCAGGGCCGGGACGTCAGCCCCTCGCGCCCGGTGGCGGAGGCCCTGGCCCACGCGCTGCGCCTCGGCGACGAGGACCGGGCGCAGTTGCTGCGGCTGGCCCGGCCGGCGGCGCGCCGTACGAAGGCGCCCGCCCGCGTCGAGCGGGTACGCCCGCACCTGCGGCGGCTGATCGAGAGCTGGACCACGACACCGGCCTTCATCCTCGGGCACGCCCAGGATCTGCTGGCCGCCAACGCCCTGGCCGACGCCCTGTACCGGGACTTCGCGGAGCGGGACAACGTACTGCGCATGCTCTTCCTGGACCCGGCGGCGACGGCCTTCCACCGGCACCCGGAGCGGGCCCGGAGCCGGGCGGTCGCCGACCTGTGGCAGACCGCGGCGAGCGCCCCGGCCGATCCCCGGGTCCTGGAGCTGGTCGGGGAACTGTCGGTGCGCAGCGAGGCGTTCCGCGCCCTGTGGGCCCGGCCGTGCCCGCGCATCCCGTCGTACGACGTCCAGCGGGTGCGGCACTCCGTCGTGGGGGCGCTGGAGCTGCGGCACGAGGCTCTCGTCATCCGCAGCGCACCGGGACAGCAGCTCGTCGTCCTCCAGGCGGAGCCGGGCTCTGTCTCCGCCGACGGGCTGGCCCTGCTGGGCTCCCTCGGGGCGTAAAGGGCTCTGGTTGTGCGGCTCCCCTTGCCTGGGTGTGTGACTCCCAGGAAAAGCACGGCCTTCAAAGCCACAAAGCGGGCGGGCAGACTCGAATTCGTCAACAGGAAATCCCGAAAAGGGAAATGGCGAAAGAGGTTTTCCCATGGCCACATGGTTTGTCACCGGCGCTTCTCGTGGAATCGGGGCGGAGATCGCCCGAGCCGCTCTGGCGGGCGGCAACGAGGTCGTGGTCGCCGTCCGTAACCCGGAGCGGGTCCCGGACGATCTCAAGAATTCCGACCGGGTCTTCGCGGTCGCCCTGGACGTCACCGACCACGACAGCATCCCGCGGGCGGTCGAGGCCGCCGTGCAGCGGTTCGGCGGGATCGACGTCCTGGTGAACAACGCCGGCCGTGGTCTGCTCGGCGCCCTGGAGGAGATCACGGACGCGGAGGCCCGGTCGCTGTTCGACCTCAATGTCTTCGGCCTGATCAATGTCACGCGGGCCGTACTGCCGGTCATGCGCGAGCAGGGCTCGGGCAGGCTGGTGCACATCGGTTCGCGCTCCGGCTTCGAGGGGGAGCCCGGCGTCAGCCTGTACTGCGCGTCGAAGTTCGCCGTCGCCGGGATCAGTGAGGCGCTCTCCGTCGAGATGGCGCCGTTCGGGATCCAGTCGATGGTGGTCGAACCGGGTGTCTTCCGCACCGACTTCCTCGACTCCAGCTCGCTCTCGGTGGCCGCGACCCGTATCGCGGACTACGACGACACCCCGGCGCACGTGACACTGGACTGGATCGGCCGGGCCAACCACACCCAGCTCGGCGACCCCGTCAAGGGCGCTGCCCTGATCGTGGAGGTCGCCTCCACGGAGAAGCTGCCGACCCACCTCTACCTCGGGCAGGACACCCTGGACCGGCTGGATGTCAAGTACCAGCAGGTGCGGGACGACGTCGCCCCGTGGCGTGAGAAGTCCGCGGCCACGGGTCATGAGGACGCCGCCTGACATTCCGCCTGACGTCTCGGCTGACGTCTCGCCTGACCTCCCGACTGACCTCCCGACTGACATCTCGCCTGACATCTCGCCGGGCGCCCGGCACGGTCCGGGCGCCCGGGGGTCACTCGCTCAACCCACCCCACCAGCCACCCCGATCAACCACCCCCCTCTCCTCCATCTCCTCCATCTCCTCCATCACCTTCCATCGCCCTGACCGAACTCACACGGATTGAGGTTCTGTGATGTCCGCTGCTCTGCTCACCGGTACCCCCCTGGCCGGCCGGGTCGCCGTCGTCTCCGGCGCCTCCAGCGGCATGGGTGCCGTCACCGCCCGCCGACTGGCCGAACTGGGCGCCACCGTCGTCGTACTGGCCCGGCGCAAGGAGCGCCTGGACACCCTGGTGGAGACCATCGAAACCGCCGGCGGCACCGCGCTCGCCCTCGCCGTCGATGTGACCGACCGTGCCGCCGTCCAGAGCGCCGCCGACCAGGTCGCCGCCCGCTTCGGCAAGGCCGACCTGGTGTTCAACAACGCCGGTGTCCAGCTCATCTCGGGCATCGAGGAGCTGAAGGTCGATGAATGGCAGCGCCAGATCGACCTCAACATCAGCGGTCTGATGAACGTCATCGCCGCGTTCCTGCCCCACCTCACCGCGTCAGCGGGGCAGGGCAGGCCCGCCGACCTGATCAACACCTCCTCCATCGCGGCCACCCGCATCCTGGAGAAGTTCTCGGTCTACTCGGGTACGAAGGCGTACATCAGCCATCTCACCCGCCTGCTCCGGGTCGAGCTGGGGCGCAAGATGGTCCGGGTCGCCACCATCGAGCCCGGCATGGTCGACACCGAACTGCCCGACCATGTCACGGACCCCGACGCCTCCCAGCTCATGGCCGACCTCATCCATGACATCGACGTCCTCCAGTCCGCCGACATCGCGGAGACCGTCGCCTTCATGGCCGCTGTCCCCCGCCATGTCAACCTCACGGAGATCACCATCCTCCCCACCGCCCAGGCCGTCTGACCTCACGCGGACGGGGTGTGCAGCACATACTCACGGGAGCTGTGCACCTCGTTCCGCAGGGCGGCCAGGTCGACATCGAGGACCTGTCCGTCCCACTTGCGCGGTTCGCCGTCGATGAGGACGGCGCTGATGTTGCGGGCGTCGGAGCCCAGGACGATCGTGCCGATGGGGTCGTTGAGGGGCATGTTGTTGAGGTCCTCGGCCTGGATGACCAGGAGGTCGGCCTTCTTGCCCGGGGTGAGCGAGCCGGTGACACCGGCCAGGCCGTTGGTGCGGGCGCCCTGGAGGGTGGCGAAGTCGAGGACGTCATGGGTCGTGATCCGGGAGGGCTGCCGGTCGGTGCCGTACCCGGCGTTGACCGCGCGCATCCGCTGGATGGCGTGCAGGGCCCGCATCTGGGTGAACATGTCGCTGGCCAGGGCCACTTCGACGTCGATGCTCAGTCCGGGACGGATACCGGCGGCGAGTGCCTCGTCCACGGCGGGGATCGCGGTCTCCAGGCCGATCTGCGCGTCGGAGGTGGGCGCGAGCGCCACGGTGGTGCCGGTGGCGCCCATGGCCTGCCACGCCTGGGCGGTCAGTCCGGTGGCGTGGATGAGGGTGACATCGGGGCCGAGGATGCCGTCCTTCGCCCAGCGCAGGACGGCCTCGGAGGAGGCGGTGCCGAAGACGGCGTCGACGCTCACTCCGACGTCCAAGTCCCTTGCCACGCACGCGAGTTCGGGACCGTAGGCGAGGGCCGGTCCGGCGATCTCGTCGGTGGCCAGGGTCGCCAGGCGCAGGGTGAGGAGCTGGTCGTCGCTGCTGAAGTACCGCTCCTTGAGCCGGGTCAGGTCGCCGGGCCACTGCCGGTCCCAGTCACCGAAGTGCGGGCCCATGGAGGCGTGCACGCCCCGGATGCCGGTGTCACGCAGGGCTTCGACGGCGGCGTCGGAGTGCTCGCGGGTACGGGAGTTGTGGGAGAAGTCGAGCATGGTGGTGATGCCGCTGTCGATCGCGGTCAGGGCGGCCAGGCGGGTGCCGATGTACATGTCCGTGGGCCGGTAGACGGTCGCGTACCCGGCCAGGGTGGCCATGACATAGCCGCCGAGGTCGTCCACGTCCGGCATGATCCGGCGCAACTGGGCCTCCCAGGCATGCCGGTGGGTGTCCACGAAACCGGGGCTGAGGATCGTACCGGCGCCATCCACGACCACCGCGTCACCCGCGTCGAGGTCACGGCCGACGGCGGCGATCGAGTCGCCCTCGACGAGCAGGTCACCGCCGTCGATGACGCCGAGGGCGGGGTCCATGGTGACGAGGGTCGCGCCGGTGAAGAGGATGCGGCGCCGGTCGGCGGGCCTGCGGCGGAGTTCTTCGAGCGGGGGCGGGGCGGAGGGGGTGTTGCGGGGCATGAGGGGGCTGCTTTCTGTGGGGAGGGGAGCGGGGTTGGTTGACCGGGAGTGGGTGGGCCGGCTCCGACCAGTCAGGTCAGGCCAGCTCGGGGCGAGTCAGGGCGCGTCGGGTCAGGTCGCGTCGGGTCAGCTTCATGACGTAGCCCGCGTGGTGGAGTTCGTCGCCCCGGAACTCCCCGTAGGCCCAGAAGCCGAGGTCGTCCAGGTAGTCGATGCGGTCGCCGTCGGTCCAGTAGCGGCCCTGGTAGGCGTGCGGGCGTCCGCCCCGGGTCTCGTCGTAGCGGCCGTCGGCGGTGAGTTCCTGGTGCAGGAAGTCGTTCCGGTCGATCCAGACGCCGACGCGCGGGCTGCCGGTCAGGTCGGGGGCGGCGGGGATGCCGGTCCCGGGGGCGGCGGCCCGGCCGGGCACGTCAGCGCCCGCCCACCGCACCGGCCGGCCCGCCGCGACGAGCGCACGGACCTGCTCCGGCCGGGTCAGGGCCGTGGCCACCGCGTCCGGCACGCCGGAGGCGAGTGCGTCGGGCAGCACCAGGAAGTCGGGGACGTTGCCCGGGGTCAGGGTCGCCACGTACTCCGAGCGCTGGGCACGTCCGCCCGCCAGGGCGACGGTGTCCACGACGGCCGGGGCGATGGTCATGCCGACGCAGTCCACGACGATGGCGTTGTCGTCCTGCGCCGCCGTGACGATGGCGGGCCCGACCCCCACGATCAGGGAGCCGACGAACAGGAGGTCGGCGCCGGTCATGGTGCCGATCAGCGGGTCCATGGTCAGGATGCGGGCGTTGGTGAACAGGACGGGACGCCCGGTGTCGTTCGAGCGGATCTCGTGGAGGGCCTTCGGGTTCCAGTTGAGGGCCTCTGGGCTGTGATTCGGGGCCTTGGGGTTCTGGTTCGGGGTGTCGGTGTCGCTCATCGCGCGCTCCTCGGTCTGGTGGTCCGGCACCGTGGGTGACGGCTGCCCAACCACCAGATTTGCCGCGCGGCGGAGGCGGAACCAGGCCGCGATGTGCCCAGGTGTGGCGCACCCACGATGGACGGGGCGGGGGGCTCCGCGATGGACAGGGCGGTGGGCTCCGCGATGGACACCGTGGGGGGCTCCGTGATGCTGGGTGGGTGCGCGATGCCGGGTGGGTGCGCGATGCTGGGTGCGCGGCACCCAGGAGACGCTCACCCGGGGAGACTGCGGCCTGGTTACCCCCGGCCGGCGGGTGGACCGTAGACCCATGACCAGGAACGATTCACCCCGCAGCCGTCCCACCCCGCAGGCCCCGCCCGCTCCCCACCCGTACGTCGGGATGTGGGTGACCGCGGACGGGTTCATCCGCCAGGAGCTGCTGGCGAACGGCCGCTACGACGAGGCCCGCGGCACCCGCCGCAGCGCCTATACCGGCGACTACACCGTCACCGGCGCGCACATCGACTACGTCGACGACACCGGCTTCACGGCGACCGGCGATGTCCGCGACGGCGTTCTCCACCACGAGCACTTGGTGCTCTATCGGGAGGGGGATGGGGGCGAGGAGAGTGACGGGAGGCGTGACGGCGCCCCGGCCCGGCCTGGCGAAGCCGGTTAGGGTCGTCGCCGGTCCGGGTCAGGGTCAGGGTCGGGGTCCTGTTCTGGGTCTGGGTCTGGGTCGGGGTCTGGGAAGCCCCCACCAACTCACCCCCGGGCCCGCCACCTCACCCCCCGTCGCCCGGCGCCTCCCCCACCAACCGGCCCGGCTCGGTGGCCGGGAACCGGTCGAGCAGCTCACGGACGGTACCCGCATCCGTGTTGGCCCCGAACAGCTCCGTGCCCGGCTGCATGCGGACGCCCTCCGCCAGCGGCCCGGCGAGCACCGGTTCGAAGCCGAGGGCGTCGACCAGGGCCGCGACCTCGGTGACGTCGGCGTCGCCGTCCCCGGCGATGGCGATGGCCTTGCGGCCGGGGGTGCCCGGCGGCCGGGCGCCCTCCTCCAGATCGTGATAGCCCATGTGATTGAACGCCTTGACGATCCGCGCCCCGGGCAGGAAATCCCGCACGATCTCGCTGGAGGTGGTGCGCGGGTCGGTCAGATCGTCCCGGATGCCGTCCACCTCCCACCAGTAGTTCATGGCGTCGACCACGAGCTTGCCGCGCAGCGCCTCCGCCGGGATGGCGCGGTACTTGCCCAGCGGCAGGGCGAGGACGACGAGGTCGGCGCGCTCGGCGGCCTCGGCCGCGGTCACCGCGACCGCGCCGGGCGTGACGACCTCCACGATGAGGGCGATCTTCGCCGGGTCGCCGGAGCCGGCCACCAGGACGTCGTAGCCCGCCGCGACCGCGAGCCGGGCGAGCACGGTGCCGACCTTGCCCGCGCCGAGGATGCCGAGGGTGGTCATGGGTCAGCCCGCCAGGAGGTCGCGGACCATGGGCGCCACCTTGGAACCGAAGAGTTCGACGGCGTGCATCCGGGCCCCGACCGGCAGGGCGCCGGAGCCGTAGATCATGTCGAAGCGTCCGACACCCAGCGTCTTCACCGCACCCGCGATGCGCCGCGCGACGGTCTCGGGCGCGCCGATGTACAGCGAGCCGTGGTCGACCTCGGCGTCGAACTCCTCACGGCGCAGCGGCGGCCAGCCGCGCTGTGCGCCGATCCGGTCCCGCATCACCTTGTACGGCGGGTAGAACACCTCTTTGGCCTGCTCGTCGGTGTCGGCGACAAAGCCGGGTGAGTGCATGCCGACGGGGTGCGCGACCGTGCCGAACTGGTCGGCGGCCCGCTGGTAGAGGTCGATGTACGGTCCGAAACGCGCGGGCGAGCCTCCGATGATCGCGAGCATGAGCGGCAGCCCGTGCCGGGCGGTGCGCACGACCGACTGCGGGGATCCGCCCACGCCGACCCAGGTGTCCAGGCGCCCCGACTCGGTCTTCGGGAAGACGTCGGCGGCGTCGAGCGCGGCTCGGGTGGTGCCGCTCCAGGTGACCGGCTTCTCGTCGAGCAGCTTCACGAACAGATCGAGCTTCTCCTCGAACAGGATGTCGTAGTCACTCAGGTCGTACCCGAAGAGGGGGAAGGACTCGGTGAAGGAGCCACGGCCGAGGATGACCTGGGCACGGCCGCTGGATATCGCGTCCACGGTGGCGAAGCGCTGGAAGACACGGACGGGGTCGTCCGAGCTGAGCACGGTCACTCCGGAGGCGAGCTTGATCCGCGAGGTGCGGGCGGCGATGGCGGCCAGGACGGTCTCCGGGGCGGAGATCGAGTACTCCGGGCGGTGGTGCTCACCGAGGGCGATGACATCGACACCGAGTCCGTCGGCGACCACGGCCTCCTCGACGACCTGCCGGACGGCGGCGGCGTGGGAGAGGGGTACGCCGTCGCGCTGCGGGACGTCGCCGAACGTGTCGAGGCCGAGCACCAGGCCGGCCGCGTCCGTCCCGTCCACCCTGCGCGTCACGCCTGTCATGTCACTCATGGCGACATCCTCCACATCTCCCATTGGTTGATATTTCAACTATCCCATAGTCAGGTTGATGCGTCAACAATGTGGCCCGGGGGCTCGAACGAGGCCCGTCTCGTAGGCGAGGATCACCGCCTGGACGCGGTCGCGCAGTCCCAGCTTGGACAGGATGCGGCCGAAGTGCTTCTTCACCGTGGGCTCCGCCAGGCGCGTGGCCGTGGCGATCTCGGTGTTGGTGAGGCCGTGGGCCACATGGAGGAGGATCTCGCGTTCGCGGTCGGTGAGCAGCCGCAGGCGGGCGTCGCCGTCGGACCCGCCCAAGGCCGGCGGCAGCTGGTGGGCGAAGGTCTCCAGCAGGCGCCGGGTGATACGGGGAGAGACCACCGCCTCTCCCGCGGCGACATCCCGGATCGCGGCCAGCAGATGTTCCGGCCGGGTGTTCTTGAGCAGGAACCCGGACGCCCCGGCCCTGAGCGCGTCGAAGGCGTACTCGTCCAGGTCGAAGGTGGTCAGGACGAGCACGCGGGTGCGGGGCGACTCCTGGAGCAGCCGCCGGGTCGCCTCAATGCCGTCGGTGCCCGGCATACGTACGTCCATCAGGACCACGTCCGGCCGCAGTTGGCGTGTCAGGCGCAGGGCGCTCTCGCCGTCGGCCGCTTCGCCGACCGGCTCCAGGTCGGGTTCGGCGCGCAGGATCATGGTGAACGCCACGCGCAGCAACTCCTCGTCGTCGACGAGGAGGACTCGGGTGGTCATGCGGTGTCCAGTTCGAGACGAGTGAAGACCCGCCATCCCCCGAGGGGGAGCGGGCCCGCCTGATGTGTCCCGCCGTAGGCGGCGGCGCGTTCGCGCATCCCCGCGAGGCCGCGGCCGGGCGGCCCGAGGGGCCCGAGGGGCCCGGGAGGTGGAGGGGGTGCGGGCGGCCCGGACGATGCGGATGACCCGGCCGGTGCGGAGAGTACGGCGGGTACGGCCGTTACGGCGGGTGCCGCGGGTACGGCGGGTGCCGCGGGTACGGCGGGTGCCGCGGGTACGGCGGGTACGGCGGGTACGGCGGGTACGGCGGGGCCGTCGTCGGTCACCTCGATGGTGACGGCGCTCGGCGAACAGGACACCCGTACCTCGGCCCGGGTCCCCGGCGGCGCGTGCCGGAGCGTGTTGGTCAGCGACTCCTGCACGATCCGGTAGACGGTCAACTGCGCCGCGGCGGGTACATCCGTGGGGTCGCCGTCCAGGTGGAGGAGAGTCGGCAGGCCCACGGCCCGCATCTGCGCGCACAGGGGGGCGAGGTCGGGGATGCCGGGGGGCGGGTGGCGTTCGGCGTGCGGTGTTTCCGGGACGTCGGGTAGGTCGCCCGCGTCACCCACGTCACCCACATCACCCGCTTCGGCTCGAAGGATGCCCAGCGATCGCCGCATGTCGGTCAGCGCCTGCCGTCCGGTGCTGGCGATCTGGTCCAGCACGGGGTACGGATCGGCGGGCCTGGCGTGCACGGTCGCGTCGGCGAGGGCGACCATCACCGACAGGTTGTGGGTGACGCTGTCATGGATCTCCCGCGTGATACGCGCCCGTTCCTCGGTCACGGCCAGCCGCGCCTTCTGGTCACGCTCGCGTTCCAGATGGGCGACCCGGTCCTCCTGTGCGCGACGTCTGCCCCGTACGTTCGCCCCCAGCAGGGCGGCGACGACGACCAGGGCGGTGGTCGCGCAGGCCGCAGCGAGGAAGCGGCCCTCGGGCGCCCAGCGCGCCGCCGACATCAGGGCGCCGGCCTCCAGTACGGCCACGGCCAGCAGCGCCGGCCGCCGGGGAGAGCGGGCGGTGACCGTGCCGAGGGCGATCAGCAGCGCGACGTCGGCGGGCAACTGGACGCCCAGCAGCCACTGGACGAGCGCGACGGCGGCGATCACCCCGAACACGGTCAGCGGCGCCCGGCGCCGCCACACCAACGGCAGCAGTAACGCCGTCTGGAGCAGCACCCCCCGGGCGCCCTCCAACTGCCCCTGCCCGAAGGTCACGGCGAAGACCGTGGCGGCAAGCGCGGTGTCCTGTGCCGTGGGGGGCAGGTGCGCCGCACGGACGAGGAGACGCTTGAGGGGATGGGGGCAGGGGGCGGATTCGATCATCGTGGCGGTCCTCGCGGGGTGCTCCTTGTGGGACAGATGCCTCTCCACGCTAGATGCCAGGCCCGTTCCCTCGTATCCGACGACCGGCGGACAGCGAAGTACGCCCTGGGGCGCTGGGGGCTCCCCCGTGGCTCCTCCCGGAGAAGGACGGACCTTCTCGGAGGGGACCTGGGTCCACCGGGTGGATCAGCCCCGCGTACGTCGCGAGGGCGACCGGCCCACTGAAACGCTGCTCGCAGCCGAACACACATCACCCCTCGCAGGAAGCAGGTTGCTGCCGATGCCACGTCCCAGCCGCAGAACGCTGATGAAGCTGGGGGCCACGGCCCTCGTCACAACGGCCACCACCGCCACCCCGGCCACTGCCACCCCGGCCACCGCCCGCCCGGTCTCCCGCGCCCTTCCCGCGGCCCTCCCCTCCGCCCTCCCCGTCTCCCTGCCCGCGCCCACCACCCGGCACCCCGTAGGCACCGTCGAACTGCACCTCGTCGACCGGACCCGGCCCGATCCCCTCCTCCCGTCGAAACCCTTCCGGGAGCTGATGGTCGGCGTGTGGTACCCGGCGGAACGGGGAGGAACGTTCCCGACCGCCCCATGGCTGCGCCCCGCCGCCGCGGCCGACTGGGACAGTCACTCCGCGCCCGGTCTGACGATCGCGCCCGGAGCGGTGGACTGGCCGGGAATCCGGACACACGCGCGGACCGGCGCCCCGGTCGCCCGGCGGATGGGACCCCTGCCCGTGGTGCTCTTCTTCCCCGGCGACGGCGGCACCCGCGCGCTGGGCACCACCCTGGTCGAGGAACTGGCCGCGCACGGCTACGTCGTGATCACCGTCGACTCCACCTACGAGGCGGACCAGGTCGAGTTCCCCGGCGGTCGTGTCGAACGAGCCGTCCCCCTCCCCGACGAACTGACCCCGGAGGTCATCGCGGCGCTCCTCGCGAAGCACTCCCGCGCGCGCCTCGCGGACGCCGGATTCGTCCTGGGCCGGATCGAGGCCCTGGCCCGGGGCCACAACCCCGACGCCGAGGCGCAACCGCTCCCGGGCGGACTGTCCACGGCACTGGACCTCTCCCGCGTCGGCGCGCTCGGCCAGTCCCTGGGCGGTTCCGTGGCCGCCCAGCTCGCCCACGACGACCCGCGTGTCGGCGCGGCGGTCAACCTCGACGGGGAGTTCATCGGCCCGGTCGCCGGCACCGGGGTCACCTCGCCGTTCCTGCTGATGGCGTCCGGACCGCACACCTTCGGCAACGTCCCCGGCTGGGACACGTTCTGGGCCGCCTCGACAGGCTGGAAGCGCGCGCTGCGCCTGCGCGGGTCCGCACACGGCTCGTACACCGACCTCCAGGTCATCCTGCCGCAGCTCACCCCGTATCTGGAGATCCCGGCGGCGGCGGACCTGATCGGCACCATCACCCCCCACCGCTCCCTGACCGCCCAGCGAGCCGCCGCGAGGGCCTTCTTCGACCACCACCTGAAGAACCGGCCCACCGGCTTCTTCGAACGTCCGGGCGCGCGCTGTCCGGAGGTGGAGGTGATGAGCTGAAACCCACAACCATTGGTTGTGTCCGTTGTGGTGCAGGGTTGTTTGATCGAGTGCTCTGCGCGGTGGTGGAATCAGCGCATGTCTACCCGCACAGAGCAGGTCATGTATGTCCAGACGCCTGAGTTCGCGCGTCATGCAGAGCGGATCATGGAGATGACCGATGCGACGTCTCGACTGAACGTGCTTCCGTTCAGCGACAGCGAGGGTCGCGCGGAACTACTTTCCGTTGTGTTCGGCGGCCCGCTGCCGGAGTCGGTGGTGATCTACCCGCCGTTCTTCACCGAGTACGGGCTCAACACGACGTTCGGGAAGAACGTCTTCGTCAACCAGGGATGCACCTTCATGGACAAGGGAGGCATCCGTATCGGCGACGGCGTCATGATCGCCCCGAAGGTCAGCCTCATCACCGGAGGCCATCCACTGCCCCTGGCCGAGCGCCGCGAGTACCTCTCCTTCGCCCCGATCGTCATCGAGGACCACGTCTGGATCGGGACGGCTGCCGTGATCACACAGGGGGTGACCATCGGTGCCGGTGCGGTGGTCGCCGCCGGTGCGGTGGTCACTCGTGATGTTCCTGCCGGCACCGTGGTCGCGGGAGTGCCCGCCCGGGTGATCAAGAAGATCGACTGATCCCGGCCGGGCTGTCGGTCCGGGTGCGCTGCACATGTGCGGTCCGACCCTGATGCCTCGTCACGCCCGGCCGACCGACCACCAGTGGGACCGCATCCAGCCGCTGCCGCCCTCCCGTGCGGGTCGTCGTGGCAGGCTATGGGCCGATCACCGCCGCATGGTGGAGGCGATCGTCTACCCGTACCGCACTGGTACTCCCTGGCGAGGGGCGCCCATACCGCTCGCCCTGATCGCCGAGCGTCAGGCGCAGGTGTGCGGTGCCCGCTGGAGCCCGGACCTGGACCTGACGGCCAGGAAGGTCGCACCCTGCCCCTGCCCAAGCCGGTCCTGCGGACGCTCAAGGCGTGCCGGGCGCAGCAGGCAGCGTAGAAGCCGACCGCCGGGGAGCGAGGCACCCGAGCTGATGGCTGCGACGGGGGTGCGGAGAGTGCGCCTGCACGACGCTCGGCACGCCTGCCCGTCCTGGACGGCCGACCGGCCTTGGTCAACAGCGTTGGTGAGAAAGCGCCGGACGGCAGCCCTGGAAACGGTCAAGAGGGGCCCCGAAGGACCCCTCTGACCTGCTACCTCGCTGTCGGGACGACAGGATGTTGAACCCGCGACCCCTTGACCCCCAGGAGTTGGGGGCACCACCGGTCCACCGACCGCTCGCTCCCCCGCACAGTCGCCACGGCATCGAATTGCCTCATCCACCGGACCCGCTCCGCTCCGGCGCCGTCGCGGATCGCGTCTGCCCACCCCAGATCGCCGGTGGGCGGCTGCTCCACCGCGCGCAGTGCCTCGGCTGCTCACGACGTTCCCGCCTGAAGCAGGCGCCCGTTGTCAGCAGTGTGGGAGATAGTCCCTTTGCGGCGGCGGATCACGGATACCTGATGTCGGTCCGGTTGGGTGCGGTGTCGTCGACCGTATCGTCCGTTCAACACGTGCACGCATTGATCATGGCCCGGTCTTGTCACGCAGGGCACGGCGGGTACTTGATGGAAGAGTCCCCCCGGGTGGAACCGGTTGAGGCATCGATGCCTTGCCGACGCGGCACGAGGGGCCCGCTCGTTCAGCGGAGACGGCTACTCACGGTCCCGCCCGGCCCAGCGGCCCGCAGTTCCCCCGAGACCTCATCCCGTCCGCGTGCTCCCAGGAGGCGGCCACTGTGATCGGACCGGAAATCCGCAGGTGCCCCGCGGTATCGCCCACCGCCGCCCTGGGACCGGGTGAGGCTCTGGTGGCCACAGAGGTCATAGGCTCCTCGGGCCCCCGGGCTCCGTGTCCCGCGGCACCGCTGGTGGCTGCCGAGTTGAAGCGGGCGGGCACACAGGTGCGTACCACGCCGGTGACGCTGCCGTCGGAAGACACCGGCAGCGTCTTCCGGCCGGTGACGACCGTTCCGGCGAGGGAGTCAGCGGCGCGGCAGCCGGTACTGGCCTGCGGCGCCCTGGTGCCCCCTGACAACCGGACCAGCAGCACCGTGGCGACGTCCAACCACCGTATGTGGTGCGGCACGGAACGTCGTGGAGACCTGGGCCCGTCTCGCGCGCCCCCGCACGGTGCTGCCGGCGGCTCCCCGCTCGTTCTGCGTGGGAGTCGAGCAGGCGATCGGCGTCGTCGAGTCCCTTCTGGAACAGCACGCGGCCACGGACGTATCCGTATTCGTGCGCAGACAGGTTGTCCACCACACTCACGTCATCGCCGATCTGGCGCGGCGCGACGCGGTGTCCGTGGAGGAACTGGACGAGGTTCCCGAGGGGGCGCTGGTGTTCTCCGCCCATGGTCTCTCCCCGCAGGTCGGTGCGGAGGCGGAGCGCAGAAGCCTTCAGGTGGTGGACGCGACATGTCCGCTGGTGACGAAGGTCCACGCGGAGGCACACCGCTTCGCCGAGCGGCGGCGACAGCATCGTGCTCATCGGACACGCCGGACACGCCGGACACGAGGAAGTCGAGGGCGCGTACGGCGAAGCGCCCGGCTCCACCGTCGTCGTCGACGGTCCGCGGGACATCGCCGAACTCGAACTGCCGAACCCGTCGAGGGTCACGTATCTGACCCAGACCACGCTTGCCGTGGACGAGACGCGGGCGACGATCGCCGCGCTCAGGGAGCGTTTCCCCCGGCGCGCGGTCCGGGCTCGGAGGACATCTGTCACGCCACCACCAACCGTCAGCACGCCCTGCGAGCCATCACCGCGCAATCGGACTGCGTACTCGTCCTGGGATCAGCCAACTCCTCCGGCTCCGTCCGGCTCGTGGAACCGGCTCGCAAGGCGGGCACCTCCGCTCACCTGATCGAGGATGCCTCCCACACCCGGCACCCCTGGGTGCCCCGATCCTACGAATGACCGGAACGAGCCCACACAGAAGGTAAGGAGCCGATGAGCAGCGCCGACGGACACATCACCGCCTATCCACTGCGGGCGGGAGCCGGCCGCCCGGCGGGCCTGCGCGCTGTGCGCGGAGAGGAACTGGACTCACCCAGGGACGCGATCATCGTCGACATCGGTCACCAGGCATATGTGCACAAGCTCCTGACGGGCCGCGCCGGCCGATTCGAGTCGCTTCGGGGTGCGCGCGGCCTCTCCGGGTATCCGTCGCGCGCCGAGTCGCCGCACGATCTGGTGGAGAACTCCCACGCCTCCACCGCCCTGTCCTACGCCGACGGCCCGGCCAAGGGCCGCCGGCTCTGGTCCGAGGCGGACAGCGACCGGGCGGTGGTGGTGGTCATCGGGGACGGCGCCCTGACCGGAGGCATGGCCTGGGAGGCGCTGAACCACCTCGGTGCCGTCCCCGAGCGGCCGGTGATCGTGGTCGTCAACGACAACGGCCGCTCCTACGCACCGACCACCGGGGCTCTCGCCGCCCAGCTGAGCGATCTCCGGGGACGGACCGGCGGGACGCGACCGCACCGCAATCTCTTCACCGAACTGGGATTCGTCTACCTCGGCCCCATCGACGGCCATGACATCACCGCGACCGAGGCAGCACTGCACCGGGCACGCGAGCTGGGCCGTCCGGTGGTGGTGCACGCACTGACCGTCAAGGGCAAGGGATACGACCCGGCCCGCGCCCCCGCAAGCTGGAGATCGTCTCCTGTCCCGGCTGCGGACGCCTCCAGGTCGACATCCACACCCTCGCCCTGAAAGTGGAGGCCGCCTTCGACGGCTTCCCCCACCCCCTGCGGATCGCGGTGATGGGCTGTGTCGTCGACGGACCCGGCGAAGCCCGCGAAGCCGGCCCTGGCGTCTCCTGCGGCAACGGCAAAGGCCAGATCTTCCGCAAAGGCCAGGTCATCCGCATAGTTCCCGAGCACAAGATCGTCGACGCACTCCTCGACGAAGCCCTCCGCCTCACCGACGAACCCGACCGCCCGCACCCATCCGAGACCACCACCGCCGGGAATGCCTCATGACGACCTCCACCGTCCCTGCCGAGCACCACGGCCTCGACCATGACCGGATCCGCGCCGAGGTTGACGCCGTCCTCAGCGCCTTTCTCCGCCACAAGGCCCGCACCGCCGCAGGGCAGAAACTGCCCACCGAAGTGACCACCGTCCTGCGGGACTTCCTGGCCGTTGGCGGGAAACGCATACGGCCCCTGCTCTGTGTCACCGGCTGGCACGCCGCAGGAGGCAAGAACCGCCCGCACGCCCTTGTTCAGGCCGCGGCCTCGCTGGAGATGTTCCACGCGTTCTGCCTGATCCACGACGACATCATGGACAACTCCGCCACTCGGCGCGGACAGCCCGCCGTCCACCGCACCCTCGCCTCCCACCACGGACAGGGCCGTACCACCTCGGCGGCCGACCGACTCGGCAAGAGCGCCGCTGTCCTCGTCGGCGACATCGCTCTCGCCTGGTCCGATGAACTCCTCCACACCGCCGGTCTGGACACGCGGCGACTCGGCGAAGTCCTCCCACTGGTCGATGCCATGCGCACCGAGGTCATGTATGGCCAGTACCTCGACGTCACGGCCGCGGGAACACCTACCGACGACATCGAACGGGCGCTGGCGATCTGCCGCTACAAAACCGCGAAATACACCATCGAACGCCCTCTGCACATCGGCGCCGCACTTGCCGGCGCTGATCAGCGGCTGCTCGACACGCTGTCCGCGTTCGCCCTCCCGCTGGGCGAGGCGTTTCAGCTCCGCGACGACCTCCTAGGGGTCTTCGGCGACCCCCGGCGGACCGGGAAACCGACCCTCGATGACCTCCGCGACGGCAAGCACACGGTCCTCATCGCCCACGCCATGCGGCACGCCGACGAAGCCCGGCGGCAGATCCTCCGCACCCTGCTGGGCAACCCGCACCTTGACGAATCCGCCGCCGACCACCTCCGTCGCATTCTGACTGCCGTCGGTGCACCCGCAGCGGTCGAGGACATGATCCGGGAACGGCACGACGCCGCCCGCCACGCCATTGAATCCGGCTCGATCCCGGCCGGCACGGCTGCCCTGCTGCTCGATATGGCCCGGCAGGCCACCGCGAGGACCACATGAACCCACCCTGCCTCCGCACCCATGCCGGAAGGCCACAAGGCCACCCCGCGGGACCACGGCGGCTCCGAACCGGGACCGCCGGCTCCGCGCCACATCCACACCCGGAACAGCGACGCGCGGACTCCCCCGTCGTTGCCGACCTGTACACACCAGGGAGCGCGAAATGACTACATTCGGCCATCGTGCAGGCACCCCCTCTGCTGAATCAGTACTGCGTGCCCGCAGGGCGCCTGGAAATCAAGTGGACCTATGGGACCCGGCAGCGTGCGGAATCTTCCGCACCAAGGAATGCCAGGAATTGCTCCTGTCGCTGCACATGGGCCCGGACGAGGAATTCACCGCAGCAGACGGATCAACAGCGTACGTCGCGGGAACTCCGGAGTATGTTCCCTTCCACTCCGACCGGGTACCCCGCTCTGAGGAAGCAGCCCGCCTGGGCCGACGCGCCCTGCACATCAGCTTCCTGCCCGAGGTGGTGAAGGACGGCATCGGCAACGAACTGGGAGCCTTCTCCTTTCTGTGCCGGGCGGCGGTACGCCTCGGGCTCGGTCCTGGCCGCAGTCATGCCGGCGAAACGCTGGCAGCCCTCACAGCCATGGCGCCGGAGAAAGGCGGCGAGATCGAACGCCTCGTCCCCGAGTACCTCGCACGGCATGCCACAAGCACGGAAGACGCGATCCCCATGATCATCCGCGACTTCTTCGCCTCCTGGTACTCCTGGATCTACATTCGCTGCGACGACGGCCGGGTTCCGGACCTCTGGGGGTCCCTCCTCTGCATGACGACAGCCGTGGACTACGTGGAAACAGCCGACCGCGCGGGCGACGCGGGAACCACCTTGCACATCGCCGCCGCGGAAGAGGGGCTCCTGCGCCTGGCGGGACCCACAGCCACACAGGCACTGCGCGACATTGCGGCAATCAACACCACCATGGCGGTCAAATCCGCCATGTTCGACGCAGCCGAGGAAGTACCGGACCTGGCAGACCTCGACCGCTTCGTCGACGCCGCCGGCGGTCCGGTCACGCCGGAAGAGGTGCTCCAGGTCCGCTGGTGGGACGGCGCCCTCTCGATCATCTACGGCGCCATCCTGGGCATGGCGGGATACGCCTGGGCAACCGAAGACCTCGGACGGTTCCGGGCACTCACGCGGTGCCCCAAGATCAAGCGTGTAACGGACGCCTGCATTCGCTGCAATGAGGTCGTCGACGTCTACGCCGACCACCGGTGCGGAGAGTCGCTCAACGAAATACTCGTCGCGCTCGCGGTAGGAGGGGTTGAATCCATTCGCGGATACGCCGACGCATGCGCCCGGATGACTGACGACGTCCTCGAATGCGACTGCGGTGAACAGGGGCATCAGATCGCCGCCGAAGCAGGAATGGGAAACTACACCTTCTTCCTCCTCGCCGCCCGATATGTCGTCAGGCGCCACCTGACAACTTTCTCTTCCGCAGGGGGGCACGTGGCGGAAGCCTTCGCATGGCCGGCGCCCGGACAGCGCCTGAAGCCCGTCGCCTCCTTGACGATGCTGCCCGGCAGCACTCTGCACGCATCCGACTGGAAGCCGCTCTGGCGCTACGACACCGACACCGCCGATGAAGTGGAGCGCCTGGCCGAACGAGCCCTTCGCAGGTCTGCCGAAGCGGGCATCCCGCCAGGCACTCCTGCCGGAGAACGATGCCGCACGGCAGTACGTGCAGTCCTCGCTGCGGGCGATCGGGCCGCCCACCCCGCGCAGGTACACGATCTCGCCGCAGGATGGTGCGAGGTGTTCGACGCGGTCATCGACGCAGTCGTACCCAACCGCCCCGGATGCCGTCAGGTCACCGCACAGCTCAGGAGGCTGCTGGAGCGGATCTGGCATCAGGCCGTCGCGGTCACCGGAGACGAGTCCCTCGACGCAGCGGACAGCACCGACGAACGCCTCTACCTGGACATCGACAGGGTCTTCCGGGGCACACACGCCCTGCCCGTGCAAGAAGGAAACCCGGTACGCAGGGCCTTCCTCGGCGTCGTCACCAGCGCGGCAGAACTGAGCGGCCTGAATCCCTACGCGCGCCTGATCGACGGCATCGTACGGACAGCCGAGAAGACCGACCCGGCATAGACCTGACGTTGACGCCTCTGCCGATGGCTGGGGATCCCATCACACCGATACGGAGGAGGCGGCACGGGGTTCACCACAGGGTGGGCCCCGTGCCGGTCCAGTGGTTCCAGGCCGGCCGGGCGGCACAGCGACGGCGACCACGTGCGTAGGTGCCTGGCTGAGGTCCGACCGAGCCGCAGGAGGTCGGGGTAGGTGGTTCTGGCGAGGCAGAAAAGGTTGTGCAGGAGGTCGGCGGTCAGGGTCCGCAGCGCGGGGCGCCGCAGTTCCTCCGGCGCTGTTCGCTCGATGGCTCGCAGGGCGGCGCAGGTGCGGGGCCGTTGCCGATCCGGTGCCACATCCGTCCGCTGTCGGTCAGGAACCGTGCGGTCCTCCCGGCGGTGGGGAGCCGGGCGGGGTCGATGCGGCGGGCGTAGGTGATTCCTTCGTCGGGGGTGCGTGCGGTCAGGAGCAGCACGGTGGCTGCGTCGAGTACGGCCGGAGGTGAGTCGCCGCGGTGACTTTCGGCGTGGGCGAGCGCGGTGCGGGCGAGGAACTGAGCGGCGTCGGCGCCCCGTCCGGCGCGGCGCATGGTGAGGGCGGTCATGCGGGCCACTGCGGCAGTCACCTGAGGGTCGCCGGAGGCGCGGGCGGCGGTGAGAGCACGGTCGGAAGTGGTCCATGCCACGGGTGAGTGGTACTTGATGGCGAGTTCGGTGGCGAGGACGGAGGCCAGGCAACTGCGGCGTGCGCCCGGTCGCGGACCCAGGACGGCCTGGAGGCCGTGGCTCATCCCCTCTCCGGTGTGACCGCCCTCCAGGTCCTCAGCGGCACGTCCCGCCCCCGGGGCCCGGTCAGCGGGTCCTCGTCATCGGCGCGTCCGGCGGCGTGGGAACGTACGCCGTCCGGCTTGCCGCGGTGTACGGCGCCGAGGTCACCGGCGTCTGCGGCCCCGCGGGCGCGGACCTCGTCCGGTCCCTGGGTGCCGCCCACGTCATCGACCACACCCGCGAGGACATCACCGACGGCCGGCACCGCTATGACGTCGTCGTCGACAACGCGGGACTGCGGCCGGCCGCTGCCCGTAATCCGCCGGGCCCTCACACCACGGCACTCTCGTCGTCGTCGGCGAGGGCGGGAGCGGCTTCCCCGGCGGGATGAGCCGCGGCCTCCAGACCGTCCTGCTCTCCCCCTTCATCACCCAGAACCTCCGCGATCTCGTCTCCCGCGGCCGTCCGCCACCTGAGGCAGGGTCACCCCCGGGGCAAGCTCGTCGTCACCATCTGACAAGCGTTCAACACGTGCACGCATCGATCACGTTGCGTCTGTTCCCATGAGAAGCCGACGGGTGTCGGATGGTCGGAGGGCCTCACCTTCTCCGCTGCCCCGGGCATCGGCTCACGGTGTCCGCAAGACCCCCTCCCTCGGAAGCCGGAGAAGGACGAATCCACGACAAGGGCCCTCGATACGGAGGCTGAGATGCGTTTTCGCAATCGCACACGCCGATTCATCGGGAAGCCGGTCCGCACTCATGACGAACTGCCGGTGCCGCTGCCCTTCCCCGACGGCTGGTTCTATCTGGGCATGTCTCGCGAGTGGACACCGGGATCCGTCCGCACCCTGACCTTCGCGGGGGAGGAGGTCGTCGTCTACCGCACCCGACGCGGCACGCTCTGCGCCACCCGTCCGTACTGTCCGCACATGGGTGCGCATCTGGGTGTCGGCGGCGCCGTCGAGGGCGAGTATCTGGTGTGCCCCTTCCACCGCTTCGGCTTCGCCACGGACGGCGAGTGTGCGCGGACCCCCTATGGATCGCCGCCCAAGGCCAGGCTGGACACGCTTCCCGTCCGGGAGATCTCCGGCATGGTCTGGATCTGGCGCCATCACACCGGTGAACCGCCCTCCTGGGAGCTGCCCGACATGGGCATCGCCGGCGGGCACGCGCCCCTGAGCCGCTCGATCGAGGTGGCGGGCCAGGCACAGGACGTGTTGGAGAACGGGATCGACTACGGGCACCTCGTCGAGCTCCACGGCGTCCGAGTCCAGAACCCGGTCACGAAATTCGCGCCCGGCAGCCCCTTCTTCGATGTGAGCTTCCGACTGACCCGCAAGTTCCCCCTGCTGGGCACCACCGAACAGGACTTCCAAATGCGGGGCATCGGTGTCTCCGCGTACTACGGCGAAATCGTCCTGGCGCGCTACGGCCTGCGTACCATCAGCTGGTCCCTGTGTACGCCCACCGAACCCGGCCGCTTCCGGTTCACCTTGGTCAACGTCTCCTCCCTCGACGGGCCACGATGGCTGCCCGGCCCGCTGCGACGCCTCGGCGCGCGTGCCGTCAGCCATGCCGCGCTCCGGTCCGGCGTCAAGGACACCACCATCGACCTGTACATCTGGAACCACCGACGCTTCCTGCATCATCCCAAGCTCAACCAGGAGGACGGACCCATCGGACCCTTCCGGCTCTGGTCCCGCCAGTTCTATCCGCCCTTGGCCGTGGACGCGGCCGGAGACGTGGCCGGAGACGCCCCGGCCACGGCCTCGAAGCGGATCCCGCCCCCGCCGCCCCGGAACATCGTGCCGCGGGTGACGACAGAGACCTGAGGTCCGTGCGGTCGTCGGGTCAGCAGCCGCTCATCCTGACAAAGCGTTTCGATGCGAGGTGCCACAGGATGCTTCCGCTGATCATCTCGCGGCGACGATTTCCCGACGGCCGTCGTAGGCGCCGCCGTGTTCACCGTCATACCGGTGATGTGCCGTGCAGTGCGCCGCGCGGCGCGGGGTGTGCCCGGCAGGGTGTCGACCACCTCGGTGATCAAGGGCAGCACGCCGTGAGTTCATCGGCGGGCGGCGCCGCCTCTCAGCCGAGCAGCGGACGCTCCACCCGGCTGATCGGCTCCCGGTCCGCGGCACCGACATCGGCACCACCGACTGGATCTGGACCGTACGCCGGCAGACCACCCCCGCGCCCGGCGGACTCGTCGACATCCGGCCCCTCGTCGCCGAACGCATCCTCACCGCAGGCCCCAACCCGGACGCCCGGCTCTTCACTGGACCGCGCGGCGGACGGATCTCCACCGCAGTCCTGCGCGATGCCACCCACTGGGACGAAGTCGTCACCGCGCTCGGCCTCGAACACCTACGACGCCACGATCTGCGCCACACCGGACTCACCTGGTTCGCCGACGCCGGAGTCCCCGCTCATGTGCTGCGCAAGATCGCCGGGCCCGGATCCCGCTCACCACCCAGCGTTACTCCACCCCGACATGTCCCAGATCACCGGCGCCGGGACCGCCCTCACAGCCCACCTCAACCCGTCCGCCCGCCCCTCAGCCTGACCGTTCGGCCCGTCCCCGGAAGGCGCCGCCAGACCGTGTGGTCCACAAAGGGTCCCCAAGAACGACGGAAAGGCGGTACCGGATTTCTCCGATACCGCCTGCGACCTGCGAAAACGCTGGTCGGGACGACAGGATTTGAACCTGCGACCCCTTGACCCCCAGTCAAGTGCGCTACCAAGCTGCGCCACGTCCCGATGCGCGTCCCGCGTGGAGGCGGTGAGGTGGGGAAACGCGCGGGACGTACATTACCCCACGCCCCGGGGCGGGCCGTCGCGGACAATCGTCCTATGGACCATCGCAGCGAGATCGACGGGCGGCGGGACCGGGACAGTGAGGGCCGGGCCCGTAGTGCCCGGCCGCGGGACGGGCTGGGGCGGCCGTTGCCGTACGGGGCGACGGGGGTGGCTCGGCAGCCCGAGGGGATCGTGCGGACGCCGGAGGACACGGTGCTGGAGGCGCAGGCGCTGCTGGACGCGGGGCGGCCGTTCCACGCGCACGAGGTGTTCGAGGACGCGTGGAAGGCGCGGCCGGGCGAGGAGCGCGGGCTGTGGCGCGGGCTCGCACAGCTCGCCGTGGGGCTGACGCACGCGGCGCGCGGGAATCCGACGGGCGGGGCGCGGCTGTTGCGGCGGGGGGCGGGCGCGGTCGAGGAGTGGGCGGCGGAGTCGGGGCGGGCGCGGCCGTACGGGATGGATCTCGGCGGGCTGGTGCGCTGGGCGCGGGACCTGGCGGCCGAGGTGGCGCGGGACGCGGCGAAGGTGGACGCGGTGGTGCGGGCGCCCCGGCTGCGCGGGCGGTGACCCGGAGCGCTGCGGGGCGGGGGTGGCGGCGGGCGCGTTGTCAGTGGCGTACGGCAGACTCGACGGTGTGCGAGAGATTCATGTCATCGGTATCGGCGCGGGCGACCCGGAGCAGCTCACCCTTCAGGCGGTGCGGGCGCTGCGGAGCACGGATGTGTTCTTCCTGCTCGACAAGGGCGAGGTGAAGTCGGATCTGACCGGGCTGCGCCGGGAGATGCTGGCGGCGCACATACCCGAGGGCACCTACCGGATCGTCGAGGCGCGCGATCCGGAGCGCGACCGTGCGGCGGGCGGTACGCGGTATTCGCCGGCCGTGGAGGACTGGCGCAGCGCGCGGGCCGCGTTGTACGAGCGGCTGATCGCCGAGGAACTGGGCGAGGACGAGCGCGGGGCGTTCCTGGTGTGGGGGGATCCCGCGTTGTACGACAGCACGCTCGGGATCCTTGAGGAGGTGCTGGCGCGGGGCGCGGTGGCCTTCGGGTACGACGTGGTGCCCGGGATCAGCAGTGTCTCGGCGCTGGTCGCCCGGCATCGCACCGGGCTGAACAGAGTGGCGCGGCCGGTGCAGATCACCACGGGGCGGCGGCTCGCCGAGGGTTTCCCGGAGGGTGTGGACGACGTGGTGGTGATGCTCGACGCCCACCAGGTGTTCCGGACGTACGCGGACCAGGACATCGACATCTACTGGGGCGCGTACATCGGCACCCCGGACGAGATCCTCGACTCGGGCCCGATCGCCGAGGCGGCACCGCGCATCGAGCGGGTGCGGGCCGAGGCCCGGGAGCGCAAGGGCTGGATCATGGACACCTATCTGCTGCGGCGCCGAAGAGCGGACGGCTGACCGGCGCGGAGGCGCCGGACGTCCGGTCCGCGGTACCCCTGCGGTCACGGACCACGGCACCCGCCCGTCCCGGCCCACGGCACCCGCGCGGTCGGTCCTGACATGCGGGGACGGGCGGGTGGTGTGATCGTGGCTCAGTGACAGTCGCCGAGGAGATCGCCCCGCCCGCGGCCCAGCCGCCCGTTCTCGACAGACGCCGGCGCAATGTCGTCTTCGTGACGATCATGCTCGGGGTGCTGCTGGCGGCACTGGACCAGACGATCGTGGGCACGGCGCTGCCGACGATCGTCTCGGACCTGGGCGGTGCCGAGCACATGTCGTGGGTGGTCACGTCGTATCTGCTCGCGGAGACCGTGGCGACCGTGCTGGTCGGCAAGTTCGGCGACCTGTTCGGGCGCAAGGTGGTCTTCCAGGTCTCGGCGATCGTCTTCATCACCGGCTCGTTCCTGTGCGGTCTGGCGTCCAACATGACGCTGCTGATCGTGTGGCGCGGCATGCAGGGCGTCGGCGCGGGCGGGCTGATGGTGACGGCGATGGCGCTGATCGCCGACGTCATCCCGCTGCGGGAGCGCGGCAAGTACCAGGGCGCGATCGGGGCGGTGTTCGGGGTGGCCACGGTCATCGGGCCGCTGCTCGGCGGGCTGTTCACCGACCATCTGACCTGGCGCTGGGCGTTCTACGTCAACGTGCCGATCGCGATCGCCGTGGTCGTCGCGGCGGCCCGGACGATCCCGGTGGTGAAGTCGGCGTCCCGGCCGATCATCGACTATCTCGGCATCGGGTTCGTCGCGGTCGGCGCCAGCGCGCTGATCCTGGGGACGAGTTGGGGCGGCAACGAGTACGCGTGGGGCTCCCCCGTGATCATCGGGCTGTTCGTGGGCGGGGTGGTGGCGCTCGGCCTGTTCTGCTGGGTGGAGACCCGGGCGGCCGAACCGATGCTGCCGATGCGGCTGTTCGGCAACCCGGTGTTCACGGTGTGCTCGGTGCTCAGCTTCATCGTCGGTTTCGCGATGCTCGGCGCGATGACATACCTGCCGACGTATCTCCAGTACGTCGACGGCGACTCGGCGACGATCTCCGGGGTCCGTACGCTCCCCATGGTGTTCGGGCTGCTGATCGCGTCGGTGTTCAGCGGCAATGTGGTCAGCCAGACCGGCAGCTACCGGCTGTTCCCGATCGCCGGCTCGCTGGTGATGGGCGCCGGCCTGTATCTGATGTCCCTGATGGGGCCGGACACCGGGGTCTGGCTGGAGTCGCTGTACATGTTCGTGCTGGGCACCGGCATCGGCCTGGGCATGCAGGTACTGACCATCGTCGTGCAGAACACCGTTGTGTACGCCGATCTGGGCACCGCCACCTCCGGGGTCACCTTCTTCCGGACCCTGGGCAGTTCCTTCGGCACGGCCGTGTTCGGCACGATCTACACCAACTCGCTCACCCCCAACCTCCGGGACGGCATCACCTCGGCCGTTGCCACCGGGGCCGCCGATCCACAAACGATCACCCGTGCGGCGACCAGCCCCGAGGGCCTGCACCGGCTGCCCGCCGAGGCGGCGGCACCGATCATCCACGCGTACGCCGAGACCCTCCAGACCGTCTTCCGGTGGACCGTGCCGATCGCGGCCGTGGGCTTCGTGGTCGCCCTGTTCCTCAAACAGGTCCCGCTCCGCGACAGCTCACGGCTGTCCTCCACCGACATGGGTGACGCCTTCGCCCAGCCGCACGGCCCCGACTCCCAGCGGGTTCTGGAGGGATCCGTCGGCCGGATCCTCGGCACCACCGACCTGGACACCGCACGGCGGCTGGTGCGTGACTCCGACACCCGGCTCGACCCGGCGGGCGCGTGGGCGGTGATGCAGGTCGAACTGTTCACCCGCCTCGTGGGCCACGCCAGCCTGGGCCTGATCGCGGCCCGCCGCCATATGCCGCCGGAAGTCCTGCTGCCGGTCTTCGACCGTATGGTCCAGGAGGGCTATCTCACCCGCGACGGCTCCCTTCTCTCCCACACCGAGGCCGGTGCCCGCGAGGCCCGTGTGATCACCGACGCGTGGGCCGCCTGGCTGGAACGACGCGTCG
This sequence comes from Streptomyces sp. NPDC056734, assembly GCF_042790455.1. NCBI lineage: Bacteria > Bacillati > Actinomycetota > Actinomycetes > Kitasatosporales > Streptomycetaceae > Streptomyces > Streptomyces sp. NPDC056734. Next base: position 305,058 of record NZ_JBHTZD010000004.1, on the reverse strand, counting down.
AGCAGGACATCGGCCGCCCCTCGGGCAAGGACCTACGCGCCGCGGTGGACACCATCGCCAAACGCCTGTTGGTGGAGGACCTGAGCCAGGTACTCCCCACGCCCACCATCAACCCAACCCCGGACACGGCTCCGGCCTGACCTGCACCAACGAGGGCCCGCGCCCACCGCAGGGCAATTCGGCGAGGACACGACCAACTCCCACCCCAGCCCCCCCAGGGGCGCGGGGAACTGCGCGACCAGCCACAACGCACCCGCACCCGAACAAGCCCCCCAGCCCACCCCTCGCCCCCTCACCCGATCCCAGGTTCACCCCGCACAGCCCACCCCCTCAAGCCACCCCACCACCCCCGCCACATCACCCACGACCACCCCCACCCCCACCGGCAGCGCAGGCCGCTCGACCACCACCACCGGCAACCCGGCCTCCCGCGCAGCGACCAGCTTCGCCGAGGTAGCCCCACCCCCACTGTCCTTCGTCACCACCACGTCGATGCGATACGCCCGCAGCAGCGCACGCTCGTCCGCCACACCGAACGGCCCCCGCCCCAGCACCACCTCGGTGTGCAGCGGCATCGGCGGCTCAGGCGCCTCCACCGACCGCACCACGAATTCATTGCCGTCGAGAGCGGCGAACGCGGCGAGCCCCAGCCGCCCGGTGGTGAGCAGCACCCGGCGCCCGAGGGACGGAACGACCGACGCCGCGGCGGCGAGCGAGGGAACCCGGTGCCACCGATCCCCCGGCACCGACCGCCACCCGGGACGCCGCAGCACGACAAGGGGCACGCCGGTGGCGGACGCGGCCCGCACCGCATGTCCCGTGATCCGCTCGGCGAACGGATGCGTGGCGTCGACCACCGCGTCCACCGCCTGCTCCCGCAGCCACCCGGCGAGCCCGTCGGCCCCGCCGAACCCACCGATCCGCAGCTCCCCCGCCACCGCCCCCGGCCGGGCCACCCGCCCGGCCAGCGAGGTCGTCACCCGCACCCCCGGCCGCCCGGCGAGCAGCGCGGCCAGTTCACGCGCCTCGGTGGTGCCGCCGAGGACGAGGAGGTGCGGGGAGGTGCGGGACATGGGCCGAGCGTACGGGGCGGGTCCGGTCCGGTCACCGGAGCAGCAGCTGAACCCCGCCGATCACCGTCGCCGCGATCACGAGTTGTTCAAACATTCGCTGGTTGATCCTGTTCACAGCCCATCTGCCGAGCAACGCGCCCGGCAGCACGAACACCACCAGCGCCGCGTCCAGCAGCAGCGACCGCGCGTCGATCAACCCCAGCCCCACGCTGAACGGCACCTTGGACACATTCACGATCAGGAAGAAGAACGCCGATGTCCCCAGGAAGCCCAGCTTCCGGAAGCCCGCCGACAGCAGATACATCGACATCACCGGTCCCCCGGCGTTGGCGACCATCGTGGTGAAGCCGCCGAGCACCCCGTACGACCGCGCCTTCACCCGCCCCGACCGCGTCACGATCTCGTCCGGGTCGGCCTCCCGCGCGCTCTCCTGGCGGCGCCGCCACACCGTGACGGCCGCCATCAGCAGCAGGATCGCGCCGATCGAGGTCCGCACCTGGGCGTCGTCCGCCCACAGCAGGAACACGGTGCCGAGCACCACCCCCGCCCCGACCGCCGGGAACAGCCGCCACAGCGTGGGCCAGTGGGCGTGCCGCCGGTAGACGAGGACCGCGAGCACATCACCGGCGATGAGCACCGGCAGCAGGATCCCGGTGGACTCGCGGGCGGGCAGCACCGCGGCGAAGACCGCGAGGCTGACCGTGTTGGCCCCGCTCACCGCGGTCTTGGAGAAGCCGACGAGCAGCGCGGCGAAAGCGAGCGCCGCGAACCCCCCACCGGATATGTGCCAGAGCGTCATCGTGTCCATGCCGACACCGATGCTAGGTCCACGCAACTGCCCCCCGTAAAGTCCGACGTAAGGAGTGACTTGTCACACGGCCCCGCCGACGGCCGCCCCACACTCTCACCCACCGCCCCGCACAGCCCCGCCGATACACGTACCCCTCCCCGTCCCCTCCCCGTCCCCTCCCCGTCGACGCGTGGCCGAAGACCGACTCCGATCGACCCCCGCCGCCGTGCCAGACTGCCTCGGACACCTGAGTGACACCCCGACGGACATCCGGCCGGACTCCCAGCGCGGAGGTGTCGTACGGCGCTGGGCAGCACCCGAAGGCCGGGAAAAGAGGAGCGCCCTGTGACCGGGACCGAGCCGACCGGCCCGCTGATCGACACGACCAGGCCGCACCCTGCGCGGGTGTACGACTGGTTCCTCGGCGGCAAGGACAACTACCCGGTCGACGAGGAACTCGGCCACCGGATCATGTCCATCGACACCGGCGCCCCGCGCGCGGCCCGCAGCAACCGCTGGTTCATGCAGCGGGCGACCCGGCTGCTGGCGCGGCAGGAGGGAATCAGCCAGTTCCTGGACATCGGCTCCGGGATACCCACCGAGCCCAACCTCCATCAGCTCGCCCAGGCAGTGACGCCCGAGGCCCGGATCGTGTACGTCGACAACGACCCGATCGTCCTGGCGCACGCCGCCGCACTGCTGCGCGGCACCCCCGAGGGCAGGACGGACTACGTCCAGGCCGACGCCCGCAGCGCGCGCACGATCATCGAACAGGCCGCGCGCGTCCTGGACTTCGACCGCCCCGTCGCGCTGTCCCTGATCGCGCTGCTGCATTTCATCGCCGACGAGGACGGCGCCCACGACCTGGTGGGCACCCTGGTCGGCGCGCTCGCGCCGGGCAGTTTCCTGGTGCTGTCCGCGCTGACGGCCGACTTCGAGCCGGAGAACGTACAGCGCGGCATAGAGGCGTACACGGCGGGCGGGGTCACCCTGGTCGCACGCTCGCAGGGCGAGTTCGGCGGGTTCTTCAAGGGGCTCGACCTGGTGACGCCGGGGGTCGTGGCACTGCCCGACTGGCACCCCGAACTGGCCGAGGACGAGTCGGACATCGGGGACGGCCCGGTGTCCCTGTACGGCGCGGTCGGCCGCAAGCCCTGACGCCCGAGGCCCGCAGAGCCCCGCCACCGGGCACCCCACGTCACGCCGTCCGGCTCACTCTCCTTGCGCCACGCCCGGCAGCCCCAGCACCCGGCCGATCGTCCGCAGCACCCCGTTGTCGTTGTTCGACGGGGCCACATGGCGGGCCCGCGCCAGGATGTCGGGGTGGGCGTTGGCCATGGCGAAGGACCAGTCGGCGGTGTCGAGCAGTTCCAGGTCGTTGAGGTAGTCGCCGAAGACCATGGTCTGTGCGGGTGTGATGCCCAGCTCGCGCTGGAGCCGGCGGACGGCGGCGCCCTTGTCGGCGGTGCGGTTCATGACGTCGACCCAGTGCGCGCCGGAGACCACGACCTGGTGGGTTCCGGCGAAGGGTGCCAGCGCCGGTGCGGTGGTCCGTTCGACGGCGTCGAAGTCGAAGAGGGCGACCTTGAGGATGTCGTCGTCCACGGCGGTGACGTCCTCGACGACGCGGTGCTGGACGTAGTACTTGCGCACCTCGGCGAGGAACGGCTCGTCGGCCCGCTCCACATAGGCGGACCGCTTGCCGCAGACGACGGCGCCGGCATCGGCGCCGGACGCCACCAGTTCCCGTACCGTGCGCACGATCCGCGCGGCGACGCCGGGGGTGAGCGGGTCGGAGCTGACCTCGACGCCGTCGCGGACCACGTACGTACCGTTCTCGGCGATGAAGACCATGCCGTCGCGGGCGCGGGCGAACTCACGGGCGAGGGTGGCGTACTGGCGTCCGCTGGCCGGGCTGAACAGCACCCCGCGCTCGCGCAGCAGGTCCAGGACGGTCCACAGCTGCGGCGGCATCCGCTTGGCGTCGTCCAGCAGCGTGCCGTCCATGTCGGTGACGATCAGCCGGATGTCGGCGGGACGCCCCGCGTCCTCGGGGGCGGTGGGCAGCGGCCAGGTCGCGCGGGAGAGGGGCATGGACCGTTTCCTGTGGGGCGCCGGGGACACGGCCCGGGGCTGCGGATGAACAGGCGTTCGCTGGACATGTCGATCTATGGATATGTGGAGGTGCGGCTATACCGCCATATGGCCATACAGCCATACAGCCATGTGGTCATACGGCCGTCCAGCCTACCCGGCTTGCCCGTCGCCGCCCGCGCCCTCGCCCCCGCCCGGCGAGACGCTCGTCCCATTTCCGGGACAGCCGATCATGGGCAGTGCACAATGACGGCGACACCGGCCGGGGTGCGGCGGCCCCCGCGGCGAGGAGGACGGACGACGTGAGCGAGAGCCCGACCCCGGCGGACAGACCGGCGGAGCCGAGGACGCCGGTGGCCCACAGCGCGCGGGTCTGGAACTACTGGGCCGGCGGCCGGGACAACTACGAGGTGGACGAGCGGGTCGGCGAGCGGGTCGCCGCGATGTTCCCGGTGATCCGTGACGTCGCCCACGCCAACCGGGCCTTCCTCGCCCGCGCGGTGGGGTTTCTCGCCGGGGAGTGCGGGATGCGCCAGTTCCTGGACATCGGCATCGGGCTGCCGACCGTCGAGAACACCCATGAGATCGCCCAGCGCGTCGCCCCCGACGCACGGATCGTGTACGTCGACAACGACCCGGTGGTGCTGATGTACGCCCGCGCCCTGCTGACCGGCACCAGCGAGGGGGCGACGGACTACATCGACGCGGATGTGCGCGACCCGGAGGCGGTCGTCGAACGGGCCGCGAAGACCCTGGACCTCGACCGGCCGGTGGCCGTGCTGATGCTGGGCATACTGAACTTCGTCCAGGACACCGGTGAGGCCCGGGACATCGTGCGCCGGACGATGGCGGCGCTCCCGTCCGGCAGCCATCTGGTGCTGACCCACCCCACCGACGATCCCGCCCTGGGCGGCGAGGGCCAGCGCGCGGCGATGACGTACTGGAACGAGCACGCCGGGCCCCCGATCACCGCCCGTGGCCGGGCCGAGACCGCATCCCTGTTCGACGGGCTGGATCTCCTCGAACCCGGTCTGGTGTCGTGTTCGGCGTGGCGGCCGGACGGCCAAGCCTCGGCCGTGGTACCGCAGTTCGGAGCGGTGGCCGTGAAGCCCTGACCCCGGCGCCGCCCGGACCGCGCACCACGCTGGAGGACACATGACCGCCGTCGCCCCCCTCGACGAGCTTGCCGATCCCGTGCCCGGTGGCCGTGCCGGGGAGGTGGAGCGGGCGACCGCGCTGGGCGCGGAGCTGGCCGGGCGCGGGGTGCACGGCATCGTCCTCGCCTACGTCGACACCGCCGGGGTCTGCCGGGTGAAGACGGTCCCGGCGGCCAAGCTGGCCACGGCGGTGGCGTGGGGCGTCGGGATGTCGCCGGTGTTCGACACGTTCCTCGCGGACGACTCGATCGTCACCACCGACGTGCTGGGCTCCCCGGACGGCGATCTGCGGCTCTACCCCGACCTGGACCAGCTGACCGTGCTGGCGGCGCAGCCCGGCTGGGCGTGGGCGCCGGTGGACCGGAGCACCCAGGACGGCGAGCCGCACCCCGGCTGCTCCCGCACCTTCCTGCGCCACCTGGTGGCCCGGGCGGGGCGCGAGCACGGGCTGGACTTCCGCGCGGGCATCGAGATCGAGTGGGCGGTGGCTCTGGCGGACGTGCCGGACGACGGTTTCGTACCGGCCACGACCGCCCCGGCGTACAGCGCGACCCGGCAGGTCGAGCTGAGCGACTACGCGGCACAGCTGCTGGCCGTGTGCGCGGCGCAGGGGCTGGACGTGGACCAGTTCCATCCCGAGTACGCGGCCGGGCAGTTCGAGCTGTCGATCGCGCCGCTGGACCCGGTGGCGGCGGCCGACCGCAGTGTGCTGGTGCGGCAGACCGTGCGGGCGGTGGCCCAGCGGCACGGCCTGAGGGTGTCCTTCGCCCCGGCCGTGCGCGCCGAGGGCGTCGGCAACGGCGGCCATCTGCACCTCTCCGCCTGGCGCGACGGCGTGAACCTGCACACGGGCGGTGACCGCCGGCACGGCATGACGGCCACCGCCGAGTCCTTCGCGGCCGGGGTCCTCGCCCACCTCCCCGCGCTGACCGCCGTCACCGCGCCCAGCCCGGCGAGCTATCTGCGGCTGAAGCCCTCCCAGTGGGCCGGGGTGTTCACGGCCTGGGGCCTGGAGACGCGGGAGGCGGGCTTGCGGGTGATCCGGGGCACCGCGGGGCTGCGCGGCCGGTCCGCGAATCTGGAGGTCAAGCCGGTCGACCTGGCCGCCAACCCGTATCTCGCCCTCGGCTGCGCGATCGGCTCCGGGCTGGACGGGATCGGCTCGGGCGCCACGCTGCCGGAGGAGATCACCGGCGACCCGGCCCGGCTGGACGCCGCCGAGGCCAAGGCCAGGGAGGTGCGCAGGCTGCCGGTGTCGCTGGCGGAGGCGGTGACGGAGTTCCGGGCCGACGACGTGCTGCGGGGCGTCCTGGGCCCGGTCCTCGCGGACGCGGTGACCGCCGTACGGCAGGGGGAGATCGCGGCCGTCGCCGGGCTCGACGACGAGCGGGTGGCCGCCGCCTACCGGTGGAAGTACTGAGATGCCGAAGGTGCGCGAGGCGCTGGACGCGCTGTGGCTGGTGGACCATCACTGCCACGGCGTGGTGACCGGTGCCCTGAGTCCGGAGGGCTTCGAGGGCCTGCTCGGCGAGGGCGAGCCCGCCCCGGGGATCTCCCTGTTCGACACCCCGGCCGGTACCGCCGTACGCCGCCACTGCGCCCCCTTTCTCGACCTCCCCGCCCACGCCCCGCCCGCCGACTATCTGCGGCGCCGGTCCGAGCTGGGCCCCGACGAGGTCAACCGGCGCTTTCTGGCCGCCGCCCGCACGGATGTGTTCTGCGTCGACACCGGCTTCGCGGCCGACCGGCTGACCCCGCCGGACGCGCTGGCCGGGGCGGCGGGCCGGGGGGCGGTGGCGTACGAGGTGGTACGGCTGGAGAGCCTCGCGGAGCGGGTCGCGGCCGGTGGGGTGGAGGCGGGCGAGTACGCCGACGCCGTACGGTCCGCCGCGCGGGCGGCGGTGGGGCGGCCCGGGGTGGTCGCGGTGAAGTCGGTGGCCGCGTACCGCACCGGTTTCGACCTCGACCCCCGGCGCCCGGACGACCGGGCGGTCACCGAGGCGGCCCGGACCTGGCTGGAAACGGGCGGCCGGCTGGCGGACCCGGTGCTCGTCCGGCATCTGCTGTGGACGGCCGTCGAGCTGGGGCTGCCGCTCCAGCTGCACACCGGGTTCGGGGACGCCGACCTGCGGCTGCAGCACGCCGACCCCGCCCTGCTGACCGACTGGCTGCGGCTGACGGCCGGCACGATCCCGGTCCTGCTCCTGCACTGCTGGCCCTACCAGCGGCAGGCCGGCTATCTCGCCGCCGTGTTCCCCCACGTGTACCTCGATGTGGGCCTCACCCTGCACCATGTGGGGCCGGTACGCGCGCGGGCGGTGCTGGAGGAGGCGCTGGAGATCACCCCGTACCAAAAACTGCTGCATAGCTCCGACGCCTTCGGGCTCGCGGAGTTCTATCACCTCGGCGCGCTCGCCTTCCGGCGCGGGCTCGCCGAGCTGCTCCAGGACCGCGTGGACGCGGGCGAAATGGCCCTGGCGGACGCGCTGCGGGTCGCCGAGTGGGCGGGCCGGGAGAACGCTCGAAGGATCTACCGGATTTCCGACGACAACTGAAAGTATGATCTAGCAATGTCTGACATGACCGAGACCACGCCCGGCTGGCTGCCCTCCGACGAGCTGGAAGCGGCCCGTGCCCGGATGCCGATCCTGTACGTCGACGCGGTGCCGGTGCGTGTCGACGACAGCGGCGAGGTCACCAGCATCGGCCTGCTGCTGCGGATCGGACCGGACGGCACGGTCAGCCGCACCCTGGTCTCCGGCCGGGTGCTGCACCACGAGCGGGTACGGGACGCGCTGCTGCGCCACCTGGAGAAGGACCTCGGCCCGGTGGCCCTGCCCCGCATCCCGGCCTCCCTCCAGCCCTTCACCGTCGCCGAGTACTTCCCGACCCAGGGCATCACGCCGTACCACGACCCGCGGCAGCACGCCGTGTCGCTGGCGTACGTCGTCCCGGTCACCGGCGACTGCCGGCCCCGGCAGGACGCCCTCGACCTGGTGTGGTTCAGCCCGCAGGAGGCGCTGTCCGAGGCCGTGCACAGCGAGATGCCGGGCGGCCACAGCGCGCTGCTGCGGCAGGCGCTGGCGCATGTCGGGGTGGCGCCGTAGAGGGGCGGCGACCGACCCCCGCCCCCCGGCCGTCGGTGGCGCGCGGCAGGTGAGCGGTGTGCGGGTGGCTGCGCGGTTCACGGTGCGGGGTTCGCGGTGGTTTCTCCGGTTACGGTGGCCTCGCGTACGGTGACCGAAAATCGCCCCCGCGTACCCCCGTACCCACGCCTCCCGGGAGAACCGTCATGAGCCTGAGCATCCGTAACCAGCTGCCCGGCACCGTCACGTCCGTCACGCCCGGCGAGGCCATGGCGACCGTGAAGGTGCGGCTCGCGGGCGGTCAGGATCTGACCGCCGCCATCACCGCGGAGGCGGTCACCGACCTCGGCCTCGTGTCCGGGAGCGGGGTGCGCGCCCTGATCAAGTCCACCGAGGTCGCCCTCGCCACCGGCCCGGTCCAGGGGCTGTCGATCCGCAATCAGCTGCCGGGCACGGTGAGCGAGATCGCCGAGGGCGCCGCCATGGCGTCCGTGAAGGTGACCGTGGCGGGCGGCGAGCTGACGGCCGCCGTGACCAGGGACGCCGTCGACGATCTGGGGCTGCGCTCCGGCTCGTCGGTCGTGGCGCTCATCAAGGCCACGGAGGTGTCGCTGGCGGCGGGCTGAGGCCCCCGGCACGCGCCTCGCCCGCCTCCGTCACGCCCCCCGCAGGGCGCCCAGCACCTCCGCGCAGATGGCCAGGGCCGTCTCCGCCGGGGTGCCCGCGCCCAGGTCGAGGCCGATCGGGCCGTGCACCCGGGTGAGCAGTTCGTTGCTCACCCCGGCCTCCCGGAGCGCGGCGGTGCGGCGGGCCTGGGTGCGGCGGGAGCCCAGCGCGCCGACGTAGGGCACGCCGGTGCCCAGGGCGTGGCGCAGGACGGGGACATCGACGTCGGGCTCATGGCTGAGGACGATCAGACAGGCGGCGCCCGGCCGGTCGGCGATCAGTTTCCGCACGTCCTGCGCGGTGTGCGCCCCGCTCACCCGCCAGTCCAGCAGCGCGGCCTGCGCGGTGAGCAGTTCGGCCAGTTCACCGCCTCCGGCGATGATCAGATGCGGAACGGCCGGGCACACCTCGATCAGCACCGGCCCGCCCTCGGCGGCGAGCGTCTCCCGTCCGGCGCGACGGCGGTGCAGCAGCCGACGGGCCTGGCGGACGGCCTCGGGCGACGGTACGCCGTCACCCTCGTCGCCCTCGTATCCGACGAGCGGGCCGGGTTCCCCCGCCGCGACGACCGTGCCGGTGGCCCGGGTGCGTGTCTCGTCCAGCCGGGTGACCAGGGCGGCGTCCGCCCCTTCGGCCAGCAGCTGCCACCAGCGCGCGGGGACGCCGGTCAGCGGCTGGAGCAGTACCTCCGCCTGTCCCCCACAGGTCAGCCGGGCCTCGGCGACCTGCTCGCCGTGCACCTCGACCGCGCACACGCGCGCGTTGCCGCCCTCCGCGAGCAGCGCGGTGGCCTCCTCGGCGAGCCGCGCGTCGAACGCGCCCCGGTAGAGCGTCCCGTACGGGATTCCCGCCGCGTCGATCAGGAGCGCGTCGGACGGGCGGCGGGGCCCGAAGCCCTGTTCGGTCAGCGGCCGGGCGAGCACCCCGGCCCGTCCCTCGGTGGCCCATCGCCGAGCCGTCTCGGCCAACTCGCGCATGTTCACGCCCCTTCTCGCCGTCCGGCGGGCAGTCTGGTGCCTTGGATTCTAATGACCTCGGGATATCCCCCGTTTCGCTGACGAATTGGTCAAAGGGCGACAAATATCGCTGACCCATGGATTACCGATTCGCCCAGGTCACGTCCGGTGGGACCAAGATTCTCTGGACGACGTACAAAGCTCGAACAACTTCTTTTCTTGAACCCTTCGCGTCTGAGCGGATAGGTTGGGCGTCGTGACCGCAGCCCAGCCCCCGACACCCGCCGAGGAGCTGCGCGGAACCGGCCCCATGGGGAGGCCGTCCCGCGGCACCGGCATCGGGGGGGCCGGCCCCGGGGGCCCCCCCCCCCCCCCGGGGGGCGGACCCCCGCCGAGCCCCCCGGGGGGGGGGGGGCGCGCCCCCCGGGGCCCC